>CACZQF010000077.1 GCA_902783245.1 uncultured Spirochaetaceae bacterium
CTGCAGAATGGAAGTGATGTCCGCGGAATTGCGCTTGAAGGTGTGGCGGACGAGCATATAAACCTGACGGAAAGCATATGCAGCCGTATCGGACAATCGTTTGCCCGGTGGCTTTCTGACAAGACGGGAAAAGCGGTGTCAGAGCTGACTATAGGCATCGGCCGTGATTCCCGTGTGTCAGGCCCTGCGCTTATGGACGCATTGGCCGCCGGCATCCTGACCGCGGGCGCACAGGTGGTGCGCTGCGGACTTGCCACCACGCCCGCCATGTTCATGTCGATTGTGTTTAAAGAGACCGCCTTTGACGGTTCCGCTATGATAACCGCAAGCCATCTGCCGTTTAACCGCAACGGTATAAAGTTCTTTAACAAGGACGGCGGGCTTGAGCATGATGACATTACCGATGTGCTTGCCGCCGCCTGCGATGCGGCGCCGGCCGCAATGACCGATGCGCTTGCCGCAAAGTGCCGGGATTTTGATCTGATTCCCCTGTATGCGTCTCATCTGCTTGAGACGATCAAAACAGAGGTAAATGCCGGAGATAAGCCGCTTGCAGGTCTTAAAATTGTAGTGGATGCGGGCAACGGCGATGCAGGCTTTTTTGTGCCGCGTATCCTTGAGCCGCTCGGCGCGGATACGACGGGCAGCCAGTTCCTTGAGCCTGACGGCATGTTCCCCAACCATATTCCCAACCCGGAGAATGCCGCCGCCATGGAGGCGGTGCGCTCAGCTGTGCTGCGCAACAAGGCAGATCTGGGACTTATCTTTGATACCGATGTGGACCGTATGTCCGCCGTGCTGCCCGATGGTACGGAAGTGAACCGCGATGCCATTATAGCCATGGCTTCTGCCATTCTGGCACCGCAGTATCCCGGCAGCACCATAGTCACCGATTCCGTGACCTCGGACCGGCTTACCTGGTTCCTGGAGCATGAGCTGCACCTGAAGCACCACCGCTTCCAGCGCGGGTATAAGAACGTTATCAACGAATGTAAACGGCTTAACGCCGAAGGAACGGTTTCGCCGCTTGCCATGGAAACATCCGGCCACGGTGCGCTCAAGGACAATTATTATCTTGATGACGGCGCGTTTCTGGCCGTTAAGCTGCTGGTTGCCCTTGCGTCTGCGCGCAGGCAGGGCAGGCAGCTGGCAAGCCTGATAGAAAAGCTTCCGCCGCTGGTGGAAGCTACGGAGCTGCGCTTTAAGATTAAGGATGAGGACTTTAAGAGCTACGGCCGGCAGGTGCTCGATGCCTTTAAGGAGCGTGCTCAGAAGGCGGGCTATGATCTGCCTGCATCCTATGAGGGCGTTCGGATTTCATTCCATGACGGAAATTGTAAAGGCTGGCTGCTGCTGCGGCTGTCGCTGCATGATCCGGTCATGCCGCTCAATGCGGAAAGCGAAATAAAGGACGGTCTGCCAGCCATCCTGCAGACGGCAAAAGAGCTGCTGAAAGGATTTGACAAGCTGGACATGTCCGCGCTCGGCTGAGCTGTGTCCTGCTAAGGCTTTGCGAGCGGTACGCAGCCCCATGCCGTATCTTTATACGACAGAAAATGCTGTACTGTATGCCGTGCCGTGTCTGATACCGTTGAGACACGCCGGCCTGCCGGCAGTGTTCCGTCCTTTGCAGCGGGCGCTGCCGGAGTATCTGCCACGAGCGGGTCTATATAGCGTTTTTTTACGTCAAGCGACACGCAGAAACAGTCCGGCTGCTGCGTGTCGGTATGCAGTATGTGATCCATGGTGCGGAATGTGCGCACGTATGCGGCGAATGTAAGCTCATCACCGTTGCGCGGGTGCTCCGCGGCATGGTCGAACAGCGAGATAAGCTCCTCCTCGCTTTTTTTATACACGTCAGCTTCTTTTATGATGCGGCAGGCAAGCGCGCTGTCCAGAATTTTTCCCATCAGCGACAGCGCCAGTTTATTTTCATTGTGCTGCAGCACAAGCCCTACGTCACAGCAGCGGCGGCAGTAGTCCTCGGCGGTCTGTACGTCGGCAAATCCAAGCTCCGGCTGTCCGGCCTCATTCATGCATACAATGATGTCCGCGTATGCTTTCTTAAAACTTTCCATGTCCCAGCTGCCGTTCAGGATCATGCCGGAAGGAAACATATATTCAAGCCGGTCGGCACAGAGTCCGGGCAGTTCATTGTCCGCCAGCGGGTACCGGTGGTAGTCGTCAACCGCCCGTGCATCCAGCCCGTCATTGAGCAGCAGCATGTTCAGCGCGGCGTCCGTATCCACCAGCTGCCTGTTGCCGTCCTCCGTGGCTTCCTGCTGCAGTACGTCGCCGCGCCTGAAGTCTCCCACATGGCTGAATGCAGGAGTGGACACGTCATGCAGCAGCCCTGCGATCGTTACGGCCTTGTCATGGGTAAAGTTCCATAGAATAAGCGCCGTGCCTATGCTGTGATCAAGGCGCGAATAAAAAAACTGATTATGATACAGCGGCGTCCAGTCGGTGCCGCACAGCAGTCCCACGCCGTCGAGCCGCTTGAGCAGCGGCAGCGACAGATATTTTTCCAGAAATACCGGGCGCTGCGGGCATAGTGTGCGGTGGTATTCGATGATGTCCATGTCTGTTACCTGTCCTTCCAGAGAATATCGCGGTTCACCGTACGGTAGAACAGCTCCCGTATACGGCGGGAATCCTTTGTCTGGCCGAGAATCCACATGAGCTTGGTGACCGTAGCCTCAAGCGTCATGTCATATGCCTCAAGCAGGCCGAAATCCTGTTTTATGGTACGGCCTGCTTCATATACGGTCATATTGCTGCCCTCTTTGGGCACCTGCGTGGTCATGACGACGGTTTTGCCCGCCTGTACCCATGAACCTATGGCATTGTAAAAATCACCTGTTTCGTAGGACGGCAGGCCGCCTACGCCGAATGATTCTATGATGACGGCGTCATAGTGTGCGGCCATATAATCCAAAATGTCGGCATTCATGGATGGAATGAGCTTGAGCAGCGCCACGCCGGTGTCAAGCTCATGATAAAACTGCACTGCGGTTCCTGAAAGCGCCTGGTCTTTATCATCGATATAGAGGATGACGGTGCCGTCCTGTATGGTCGCCACATACGGAAAATTTATGCTGGAAAAAGCGTTGTAGCTTTTAGTACGCTCTTTTTTTCCGCCCGTGCCGATCATCAGTATACGTTTCATATAAAACTCCGTCCTTCTGTCAGTATAGCGCAGGCAGGCATGGCTTTGCTATGAGGCCGCCTCGAAAATTCTTGCCGATACGGCAGGTTTGTTAGTACATTAAAGAATAGATTTATATCTCAGGAGATACAAAAATCATGGCAACGTATCAGTTCCAGACAGAAGTGAATCAGCTTCTTAAACTTATTATTCATTCAATGTATTCCAACAAAGATATCTTTTTACGCGAAATCGTTTCCAACGCATCGGATGCGCTTGATAAGCTTAAATATCTGACCGTGTCGGATGATTCCTACAAAGATATTATGTTCACACCCCGTATCGACATTCAGTTTGATGATAAAGAGAATGTGCTTACGGTACAGGACAGCGGTATCGGTATGAACGAGCAGGACCTGACCGACAATCTGGGTACCATTGCCCGCTCAGGCACCAAGGTATTCATTGAAAAGCTCGGCCAGGAAGCCTCAAAGGATTCTGCCCTTATCGGTCAGTTCGGCGTAGGCTTTTATTCTGCGTTCATGGCCGCTAAAAAGATTGATGTCTATACACGTAAGGCCGGAGATGCATCCGGTAAAATCTGGCATTGGACAAGCGACGGTACGAATTCGTATGAGATCGAGGAAATAGACGCTGCCTCCGATGCCGCTAAAAAATACGGCTTTGATAAAAAAGAAACCTGCGGTTCTGCCATTGAAATGCACCTGAACGACGACAGCAAAGAGTATGCAAGCCGCTGGAAGATTGAGGAGCTGATCAAGAAATACAGCGATCATATTGCATTCCCCATCTATCTGCACTATGTACAGAACCAGTATGACGACAAAGGAAACGTCAAGAGCAGTGAAAACAAAGTGGATCAGGTGAACAGCGCGAGCGCGTTGTGGAAGCGCAACAAAAGCGAGCTGAAGCCTGCCGACTATAATGAATTCTATAAGACGTTCAGCCATGACAGCTCTGATCCGCTGGCGTATATCCATACGCACGCTGAAGGTACGCAGGAATACACCACGCTGTTCTTTATTCCGCGCCAGGCGCCGTTTGATATGTATCAGGCGGACTATAAGAGCGGCGTAAAGCTGTACGTAAAGCGCGTGTTCATTACTGATGATGACCGCGAGCTTCTGCCTTCTTACCTGCGCTTTGTACGCGGTATCATCGATTCCGAGGATCTGCCGCTCAACGTAAGCCGCGAGATCCTGCAGCAGAACCGTATTCTTGAGAGCATCCGTACGCAGTCCGTGAAAAAGCTGCTCGGCGAGTTCAAAAAGATGGGAGAAGCTGCGGCTAAGGCTGTTGCAAAAGAAGCCGCGGGCGAAACGCTTACTGATGCTGAAAAGCAGTCCAAAGAAACATGGAGCAGCTTTGTAAAAGAATTCAACCGCCCCATGAAAGAAGGCCTGTACTCTGACTACGGCAACCGCGATGAAATCGCGGAGATCGTGCGCTTTAAGAGTACCGATGCAAGCGGTACCGGCGATGATAACTGGACGAGCTTTGCCGATTATGTGCAGCGCATGAAGCCTGATCAGAAGGCCATCTATTATATTACCGGCAGCGATGAAAAGAACCTGCGGGCAAGCCCGCTGCTGGAAGCCTATACCAAAAAAGGCTTTGAGGTTCTTATTCTGGCTGACGAGATTGACGATATTGTTATTCCGTCATACGGCAAATATAAGGATTATGAGCTTAAGGCGGTAAACCGCGCGGGCAGTGATGAAGAGCTTGGCGTAGACAAGAAGGAAGCCGAAAAGAAAGAAAAAGAACTGAAGCCGGTGACCGATAAAATCAAGAAGGCGCTCGGCGACCGCGTGAAAGACGTACGCCTGAGCAAACGCCTTTCAGACAGCCCGTCATGCATCGTAGTGGATGAAAATGATCCGTCATTGCAGATGGAACGCATGATGAAGGCTATGGGACAGACGGGCATGGCTGAAGTTAAGCCGATTCTTGAGATTAACGGCGACCACCCGCTTGTAGCAAAGCTTAAGGACTGCACCGATGATACGTTTATTGCCGATGTGTCCGACGTGCTGCTGGATCAGGCGCTGCTTGTAAGCGGCGCGGAGCTTAAGGATCCGGTATCGTTCGTAAAACACCTGAACAATCTTTTGAGCAAATAAAAGCGTAAGCTGATATGCTCTGACGGCTGCCTGTGCGGATTCCTCCTTTTCTGCGCAGGCAGCCTTTTTTATAGACAGCAGGCTCTCAGGCTGCGCGGTACTCCGGGTCTGCCTAGAATTGACACCTGTTTTATCCGCGGTTATAATCCAAGCAATGAACGTATTCCACGGCATTTCTGCTTCTGACGGCATCGGTACAGGCAAAGCATTTGTTATCCCGAGTGCTGGAAAAAGGATAATTCCTCAAAAAACTATCACTCCTTCTGAGATTGCCGCAGGCTGGCAGCGGTTTGAACGTGCGGTACAAACCATTTCTTCCCAGATACAAAAGCGCATGGATGCTGTGAAAGACGACCGCGTGCAGCGTGAGATATTTGAGACGTACATCATTATGCTGTCGGATCCGGTGTTTATTGCTGAAGTCAAGAAATCCTATGAAACGGATTTGTATAATATTGAGTATGTTCTGAACACAAAAATACAGGAATATGCCGACCGGCTCAGGCAGTCAGGCAATGAATATCTTGAGGAGCGTGCCAAGGACATCTGGGACATTTTCGGTCAGGTACTCGATGAACTGCTGGACTTTCATCCGTTCGATATTAATCAGGTTCCTGACGGAGTGGTGATCGTGGCGCAGGCCATGAACCCGTCCGACACCATCATTCTGTCCAAGCAGAAGATTGCGGGACTTGCCCTTACTGAAGGGGGCATTTCCAGCCATGTTACTATTCTTGCACGCAACTACGGTATTCCGCTTGTGTTCTCCCTGCAGAATATCATCTCTAAGATCGCTCAGGGCGAGCAGGTGATTGTTGACGGCGAGAACGGTACGGTCATTGCCTCTCCTGATCCGGAGATTGTCCAGGAATATACTGCGCGCATACAGGCGGAGGAAAACCACCGGAATGCGCTTAAAAAGTTCCGTGACCTGCCCTGCTGTACCAAGGACGGTACAAGATTTACCATGCTTGCGAACATCGGTACGCCGGAGGAAGCTGAGACTGCATTGCGGGAAGGTGCTGACGGCATCGGCCTGTTCCGCACTGAATTCCTTTTTATGAGCACCACGCATCCCCATCAGGAGTCTGCCGACGGTTCTTTTTCTGAAGAATCGCAGTTCCGTGCTTATAAAAAGGTACTTGAGATCATGAAAGATAAGCCGGTCACCATCAGAACGCTTGATGCGGGTGGTGACAAGCTCATAGATTCTGTAGAAATACCCACGCTTGAGGAAAAAAATCCGCTTATGGGTCTGCGTGCTGTCAGGCTCAGCCTTGCGTATCCGCAGCTGTTTAAGATACAGCTGCGGGCTTTGTACCGGGCGAGCGTGTACGGCAACCTGAAGATCATGCTGCCGCTTATTTCCAGCACGGATCAGGTAAAGCAGTGCCGCCGGCTTGCGCAGGAAGTGCGTGATGAGCTTACGGCAGAGGGCATACCGTTCAATAAAGATGTTCCCATCGGTATTATGGTGGAGACCGCTGCGTCGGCAATTACGGCGGACTGTCTGGCCCGTGTAAGCGATTTCTTTTCGCTGGGTACGAACGATCTTACTCAGTACACCGTGGGCATTGACCGTGAAAATCCTGCCGTGGCGCACCTGTATAATGAATTCCATCTTGCGGTGCTCAGGCTTATTCAGACTGTGCTTACCTGCGCCACGGAGGCGGGCATTCCTGTCTCTGTCTGCGGCGAAATGGCGAGCCGTCAGGACAGCGCTCTGGTGCTGGCGGGTATGGGAATCAGAAGCCTCAGTGTCAGCCCCAAGCAGATCTGTATGGTAAAGGAGCTGCTGTCCCGTTTTACAATCCATGAGCTGCAGGCAATATCATCAAAACAGCTTAATAATCTGTAGTGCACTGCGCCTGGCAGAGCACCAGTAGGAAAAAACATGCCGAAGAAACGTAAACCAGATTTTTCAAAGCCGCTTGAGGCCGTGCAGGATTCTGCGGCCGAAACAACCGATACCGGTGTTGAGATCACCAATGCCGAGGGTAAGGTCATTCATTTTTATACGGACAGAACATATTTCAATCTGCCGCTCGTAGTGATTGCGGGGCGTCCGAATGTAGGAAAATCAACGCTGTTCAACCGGTTCGTGCGCAAGCGCATGGCGATTGTGGACTCTACGCCGGGCGTTACGCGGGATCCCGTGGAATCTACGGCTTTTATCTGCGGCAAACCCGTGCATCTTATGGACACGGGCGGCTATAAACTTGACCGGGATACGGGCACTATGGAAGCCGTTATGGACGAGCTGGTGGCGCAGAAGTCATTGGAAATGATTAAAAAGGCCGATGTAATTATTCTGCTGCTTGAGGCCGGTCAGATTACCGCCGAAGATGAGGAATTCATCCAGCAGCTGCGTCCGTATTGGAATAAAGTGGTGGCCGCCGTGAATAAGACGGAAGGCGGCAGGAATATGGATGATTCCTGGAACTACATGAAATTCGGTTTCAACGATCTGCTGTTCATTTCCGCGGACCACGGCGACAATATCCAGCAGCTTTCCGATGCCGTCACGGCCCGTCTTGATTTTTCTGCAGTGACTGAAGGCTATGAGGAATCTCCGATCCGTATTGCCATACTCGGCAAACCGAATACCGGAAAATCTACGCTTTCCAACCGGCTTACCCATACGGAAAATTCTATTGTAAGCGACTATGCAGGCACTACGCGTGACGTAGTTGAAGGTTCCTTCCGTTATAACGGCCGTGACTGTATTATCCTTGATACCGCCGGTATCCGGCGCAAGGCAAAGGTCAATGAGGACGTGGAATACTATTCCGTAAACCGTGCCATAAAAACGCTCGATGAATGTGACATTGTGTTTCTTATGATCGATGCGCAGGAAGGCATGTCCGAGCAGGACAAAAAAATCTGCCAGCTTGCCTATGAGCACGGCAGGGGCATTATTTTTGTGCTGAACAAATGGGACACGCAGGAAAAAGGCCGCAAGGTGTTCAAGGCTGCCGAAGAAAATATAAAAATCATGTTCGGACAGATGAGCTGGGCGCCGGTGCTTCCGCTGTCCGCAAAAAACGGTGACGGCCTGAAGAACTTAATGGACATGGCATTGGAACTGTATACACAACTTACGCACAAGATAGACACAGCCTCGCTCAATATTGCGCTTAAAGACTGGCTGTTCAAGTTCCCGCCTCCTGCCACCAAAACTATGCATTTCCATATACGGTATATGGTTCAGACCAGCGCGAATCCTGTTTCGTTCCTTATTTTCGCTACCCGGCCTGACTGCGTGCCGGGTACATACATCACCTATCTGAAGAACAGAATCAGGCAGGATCTGGGATTTGATAAGATTCCCGTGCAGCTGGAGATAAAGGCCAGCCGCCAGAAGTGGGAGACCCGGGAACAGAACTGATGGCTGTATATACAATCGGGGAAGTAGAGGAAATTACCGGCGTCAAGGCGAATAATCTGCGCTATTGGGAGACTGTTATTCCCGGACTGGCGCCGAAAAAGGATCTTGGCGGGCATAGAGCCTATTCTCAGCGCAATGTGGACATCATATTGCGCATGAAATATCTTATTTCGCAGAAAAAATACACGATAGAGGGGGCTCGGGAACGGATTCTTGAGGATACGCAGGCCGCAAGCAACGGCACGGAGGTACTGCAGGTTATTTATGATATCCGCAGCGATCTGACCGACGCATTCCTTACCATCCGCAAATACCGGCCTAAAAAAGAGCAGACTGATGAGCAGACATAATAAAAACCCGCATGCTTCGAATGAAGATGCGGCCTGGTACAGTAAATTCGTAAAAAAGCCGGCCGGCAAGGACAAATCCGAATCACGCAGATCACCGGCAGATACGTCTTCGGCAGATACAGCCCGAACTGTACAAAAGAACAGGACTTACACAAAACGATCAACAGATTATCCACAGCGGAATCCCCCGGATAATACAACTATACACACAAGTTATCCACAGCATGCTGCACAGCGGTCTGCGGACCCGTGCAAGGTAACGGCCTGCTCGGAGCTGTTTGACGACAATGCGGTTCCTGCTGATGCAAAAGAAGTTCTGGAGCACTTTGATGACATTGTGCAGAGCGCTGTGGGACTTACGAGCCGGCATATTGCACGTCTGAGCGCGCAGATACGCTCGCTCTGCCATGAGCTTACCGACCAGCGTCCCGACCGCCGTGTAGGGTATCTTAACGATACCCAGTATCTTACGGCATATACATATTACTATGTATGGTGGAACCTTGTGCGGCTGGTAAAGCTGTTTGCGAACCTGCCTGCCGGCAGTATTATTACGGAGCAGGGTACCGTCTGTGCCGACATAGGCAGCGGTCCGCTTACCGTGCCCATTGCGCTGTGGCTTGCCCGTCCGGAGCTGCGGAACCGTCCGTTGGTCTGGTACTGCGTTGATATTTCCGCTTCCGCGCTTTCCTTGGGTGAAAACCTGTTTCTTGCCGTAGCCGCGCGTACGCTTGCGTCCGGGACGGATGCGGCCGGTACGTCAGGCGCGGAACCGTGGAGAATCATCCGCGTAAAAGGAGAGCTAGGCGTTCCGCTCAAGCAGAAGGCATCGCTTATTACGTGTGCGAATATGTTCAATGAACTGCTGCAGCATCAGTCCATGCCGCCGGAGTTTCTTGCTAAAAAGTATGCGGGTGCAATTATGTCCTACGCGGATGTTTCCAGTACCTTTTTTATCGGCGAGCCGGGCGTACCGCAGGCGGCGCGGTTTATCAGTCTGCTGCGCGATGCGCTTATGAAAAGCGGATGCACGCCGTCCGCGCCCTGTCCCCATGCGGACGCCTGTCCCATGGCGGGCCGTACGTTTAAGAACAGAAATGCTAAATGGTGTAATCTGGCGTTCTCCACCGATGATGCTCCCGCGCGTCTGCTTAAGCTGTCCGCATCTGCAGGTATTCCGAAGGAACGGGCGGTATTGTCGTTTATTCTTGCGTCATCAGGCAGCGGGCAGGATACCGGCAGTGCGGACTCGGTTACGCTGCGGATTATCTCCGATCCTATCCGCCTGCCGGGAAACCGTACCGGTTTTTATGCATGCTCTGCGCTCGGACTGACCCTTGTGGTTGCGCAGCATCACCGTAATGTCCGTTCCGGCAGCAGTATTACGATAGCTATGCCGGATACAAAAAAATTAGGCACCGATCCTAAGACCGGTGCCGTAGAAATCATTATCTGATCTGGTTACAGGCTGCGGGCTCTGCTCCGGCAGCGCCTGCAGCAGCTACTCAGTGAACATGGCCGCTATTTCTTTAGCGTAGATTTCGTTCAGACGGTAGCGCATGATCTCCTGTTTTGCAGAAAGCTCCACGCCCACCTCAAATTCTTTTTTTAGCAGGGTAAAGCGGTTTATGCGCTCGAACATGCGGAAGCCGTTCTGCGCGTTTATTGCATTGTTGATCTCAACTTCATACAGCTTACGCACGTCATCGGACTGCATGAACGTTTCAATGGTATCATACTGAATGCCGTTCTCGCGGGCCCATTCCTGTACTTCGGATACGGCAGGCACGATGAGGGCTGCCAGATACCGCTGGTCCTGTCCGACCACGACAGCCGATGTAATGAACCGGCTTTCGTTCAGCTTCATCTCAATGGGCAGCGGCTCCACGTTTTCGCCGCCGCGCAGTACGATGGTATCCTTCATGCGGCCGCGCAGACAGATTTCGTCATGCATCGTAAGGATGGCCAGATCTCCCGTATCAAGCCAGCCGTCTATGGTCATGACCTGCTTGGTCAGGTCATCGCGCTTATAGTAGCCTTTCATGATAGTGCCGCCTTTTACCTGCAGCACGCCTTTTTTGCAGCGGCCGAGCACCATGCCGTTCTGGTCAACGATACGTACCTGTATGCCGCGCAGTGCGGTTCCCTGCGTACCGAATACCGGACATGCCGTAGGCCGTACGCACACTACCGGTGAAGTTTCAGTAAGGCCGTAGCCTTCCACGATATTTACGCCCACTGCCCAGAAGAATTCATCGATAACCGACGGATATGCGCCGCCGCCTGCAATGCCTACGCGGAAATTTTTTCCGAGCTTGGTGCGGATCTTTGAGAACACCAGCGCGTCTCCGAGCAGCTTAAGCGGATACAGCAGCAGCCACGGCAGTACGAACAGCGTCCACCATATCCACAGATGGTCGGGACCGAACAGCGCGTTTCTGCGGAACAGGCGCCGGTCCATGCGCGAGTGGATGATCGCGACTTTTACAAAGAATTTGTACATGGCGTATACAATGCCGCCTGTCTTGCGCATCGTACGCTCAATGCCTTCATACACGGCTTCAAAGACCCGCGGAACGGCGGGCATGAGCTGGGGATTAAGCTTCTGGAAATCGCCGAGCAGGATGCTTGCCACGGGGCGGGAATAGCAGATTGCACCCGCCTGAATCAAGATGACATATTCGCACAGACGCTGGAACACATGCCAGATAGGCAGAACGCACAGCGCCCGCTCGCCGGGATTGATATAGATACGCTCCTGCAGCTCGTCAAGCTGGGTAAGGAAGGTGCCGTGGGTGAGCATAACACCTTTGGGAGTGCCGGTGGTACCTGACGTAAAGATGATGCCAACTACGTCGTCACGGCGGCCTTTTTCAAGCTCCGCCTCCACAGCATCCTTATGTTCCATGCGGTAAAGCTTTCCGCGATTGATGATCTCGGTAAAGCTCAGAATTTCAAGGCTGCAGGCAGCGGTACTCTCAAGCTCTTCAGGTGTGGGGTCGCTGAAATAGATGATGCGCCGTAAGTCGGGCAGCTCATCTTTTATAGAAAGAATCTTTTTTATCTGTGAAAAGTTCTCCGCAATGACGGTGGCGCATTCGGAAAATGACAGGATATACTGCAGGTCTTTCAGCGTAGCATCGCAGCCGCGCGGAACGTCGATGGCGCCGATTGACAAAATGCCGATATCCGCCTGCTGCCATTCTTTGCGGTTATCGGAGATAATACCTATCCGGTCGCCGCGCACAATGCCGCAGGACAAAAGACCTCCGCCGAAATCAAGGGCAAGCTGAAAGAAGTCATGGTATGAAACCGGGTCAAAACCGCCTTCGCTGTTGCGGAAATACTGAGCGGCTATTTCAGGGTACTGTTCGGCTGTATGCCGAACCATCTTAGGTAGGGTTTGCTCCATAATACTAAAAAGTATATACCGAACATACCGTAAAATCAACGACCACGGAAATTAACTTTTACCGCTGCCAGCATTTAAGCCTCAAGTACAGTCTATTTGCGACAAAAGTGCAGTCTTCTTGTGCCTCAAATGCAGTCTATTTGCGACAAAAGTACAGTCTATTTGTGACTAAAATGCAGTCTATTTGCGGCGCAAATGGAGTCTGCTTTTGTCGCAAACGGAGTCTGTTACGGGCACCTCGAAAATACGTTCCGCATATCGCATAAGCATTTTCTGATATTACGGGCTGTCCAAAAGAATGGAAAGCCCGCTATTCTGTAAAATTGACAAAACAACGGTGTGCAGGTACACTGACCCGTAGATTTTATGAAAAAATTCCGTTTTTTCCGCTTTATTCCCGGCCTGTTTGCTTTTACGCTCATAAGCTGCGCCGGTACCAAAGCAGTATCCGGCGCTGATGACGCGCTCATGGCCAGACCTGTAAAAAAAGTATCCGTTACGACGGCACGTACCTATGCGCTGCTGCCTCCTTCCAGTATGCAGGGCTTCGTATGCGGCAGGTACCGCATGGAGCTTACGTCACGCGGCGGAACGCAGAAAAGTGAGCTGCTGATTACCGCCGACGGGAACGTGCTGTCTGCAGAACCTGCCGTACGGTATGAGTCTGCGGCAGGAACGGTGGTTCTGGATACGCATGCGTGGGCGGCAGCTTTTGGTGGCGTCATAAAGCCTGAGCAGTTTCTTGCGGACCTGCAGTTCTGCTGGTACAACCCTTCGGACGTGGCGGTACGTCTGCAGAAAAGCAATCTGCGGTTTACCATGCAGGTACAGCAGAACGGTGCGGTTGAAGCCAGGCGCATTTATAACGGACTTGGCCGCCGTGCAGGCTGTGCCATGCAGATAACGCGAACTGCGTCCCGGATAGTGGTAGAAAATTTCTATAATAAATATACGTATACGCTTATACCTTTGGAGGAAGTCAGATGAGCGGCAGGCCGGTGTATCTGTCGGCTCCGGGCGTGATCTGCGCCGCAGGCAGCTCAGTGCAGGCGCTGCGGATTTCGGCAGTCTCGGGTAGCCAGAAGGGCATACAGCTTCTTCCTGCTGATCATGACGGTGGAGAAGCTGCGTCCGGTACGCACTATGCGGGTCTGGTGGAAGAGCCGCTTGCCCGCCATGCAAAGGAACTGTCTGCGCCGCGGAGTCTGCTTTTGGCACAGAAGGCGGTGCAGCAGCTTGGGGAAGCGGCAGCCGCTGCCCGTGACCGGTACGGTGCGGACAGAATAGCAGTGTGCGCATGCTCAGATATCCGGTGCGATACAGCGGCACAGCTGAGCGGCCGGTTCAAGCTGACCGGACCGGTATGGGAATGCTTTGCACCGTTGGATTCTGCCGCCGGTGCGATTATACAGGCGGCGGAATTTATCCGGGCCGGAAAGGCTGATGCCGCCATTGCGGGCGGTGCGGGGAGTATACCGGGCTGCTCCGGCGAGGCCGTGCGCGGGCTTATCAACCCGTTCAGCAGGAACCGGTGCGGAACCACCTATGGTGAAGGTGCGGCGTTTTTTCTGCTGACGGCGGAAGCCGCAGCGGGCATGAAAACTGATTCTGATGTGCCGGTGCAGCTGCGTGCATGGAGTTCCGTGCGTACGGACGGTGACGGTGCGGATACCGCAGGCATGCGGCAGGCGATTGATGCGGCCCATGCGGACGCTGTCGGCTATGTGAATCTGCATGGCAGCGGTATACCGGACTGTGATGCCATGGAGGCCGCAGCCGCAGCCGCCGTGTTCGGTACGGATGTACCGATGTCAGGCACCAAACCGCTTACTGGTTATGTACCCGGTGCCGCGGGCGCGCTTGAGCTTTCATTCTGCTATGCGGCGCTTACTGCTCCTGACGGAGCGCTGCCGGTACATGTGTGGGATTATTGTGCTGATGCCGGGCTGCCGCGTCTGAATCTGCATGCCGTTGGCATGTATGAACGCAGTATGAACGACCGGACATCGCGCGGGCTTTGTGTGTATGCGTGCCATACGATCTGCGCCGGTTCAGCACAGACGCTTGTTATCAGTCGGTAAGCAGCCGCAGCTTTTGTGCTGCGATAATGGCATCGGTCTTGCCCGATACGCCGAGCTTTTTATAATTCTGCTTGATATGATAGCGTACCGTCTCCACCTTAAGTCCGAGCTGCTCGCCGATATCTGCTGCCGACAGACCTTCTGCCTGCAGCCGCAATATAGCAAGCGCATTGCCTGACAGATCAAAGGCGGATCCGTCTCCCTGCTGCAGGTAGCGCGGATACAGCTTTGCCATATTTTTTGTCTGCTCAAGCACCTTCAGAAGCCATTTGCGGTCGATTTTTGTGTCAGATTCATGTGTACGTTCTGCTGTGTCTTCTGCGGTTATGTGTATTGCAGATGTGTCTATGTCTGCAATGTGCTGCAGCAGCGGCAGCACTGCGGTACCTTCCTCGCTGATAATACGTATAAAGTGAAAATGCTGTGCGGTCAGGAATGCGCTTATAAAAGTTTCCTGCCAGCTGCTCATTTTGGTACGCCACAGGATTATGGCCAGCAGTATATTGCTTTCGATTTCCACGTAGGTACGTGCATAGGACTTTGCATACAGCAGCAGCTTGGCCAGCAGTGCCTGCGCTTCCTGATAGCGTGCCTGCCGGATATAGCAGCGTACTTTTGTCAGATACTGATAGCGGAACATGATATAGAAGGTTTCTGTTTCAGACGGTGCGTTGTCCATATATGAGCGGATAATGCTATCGTTGTGGTCATACAGCGCCATGCGGCATTTGAGGGCCCCCAGATTATTCAGCAGGCGGGTTTCGCCCAGGCGGCGGCACTTAAGCTCAAATTCCGTGATAAGCGAATCGCCATTTTCTTTATGGCCGTCCGTAAGCGCAAGCCGTGCCAGCAGCGCAACCGCCACAAATTCCATTTTCAGGTTGTGCACGGAATCGGCCTCCATCTGGCCGCGGCTCAGCAGCATCAGCACGCGGAAGGAATCCTCGCCTTTTTCGTATAAACTTTCTCCGAGCGCAAGATTGATGATTGATTTGCCATAGCTGCCGAGCGCCAGTCCGATAATCTTGCCGTATTTGCGCGCGATCTCGGTGTCATGCAGGCTCCAATGGCAGAAGTCCTTGCCGCCGTTCATAGTGGAAGGCATGTTGCTTGTAACGCTGAATTCCGGCAGGGTGATGCCCCTGCTCAGAATCTGGTTTGCAATATGACGGAAGGTGTCCAGTACAGACAGGCTGCCGCGGTGCGGGAGCGCAATATCAAGATAATACAGCATCTTTTTGGCCTCACGCTGTTTTGCGCCCGTGGCCTTCTGGTAATACTCCTTGAGCTTATCATACCAGTATTCGCTGCGTTCTGCCTGCATAAGGATGGAGCAGGTCATGCTCATGCCGCTCATAAGGAAGATGTTCGACGTTATTTCCTGTTCCGGAAGCAGAAAATAGTATTTGCTCAGCGGAAAGTAATAGCCGTTGCTCGGATTTTCCGCGCCGTTGATAATGAGCAGGTTTTTAATACTGCTCATGCTTCCGCATTTTTCGTACTGCTCGAGCGCACGGCTGATCTGTCCCTGCTGCTCGTACCAGTCGCCTGCCCGCAGGCGCAGCAGTTTTATGCCTTCCCTGCCGATCTGACGTTCTGCCATAGCGCGAAGCGCCATGAGCGGTATGGGGCGGATAACATAGTCGTTTTCATGGGAAAATATAAAATTGCCCGTTTCGCGCGCCTTGACGAGCAGCCCCTCGACATTCTGGTTCTGTGTGACTGCCCATGCGAGTTCTTTGTTAAAGCTGTCGATGATGCTCAGCTTGATAAGGCAGTCAAGCACCTCGGGATCTGTTTCTTCCTGAAGCAGGTGTTCGGTTATGTTCTGGACAATTTCTTTTGTCGCGGTTTTGGTATCCGGCCTGCTCCAGTCATTCGGTCCGCAGGAACCGATCCGGTCAGCTACCAGATCAATGATTTTAAAGGCATAGGCGCTGTGCCTGAAGGTTGTACAAAAAAAATCCCGTTCCTGCTGCGAAAAGCTGTACCCTTTGTGCTCAACGTACCGGTTTATATAGTCGTCATCAAGCGCAAGCTCGGTTTCGCTTATAATCATAACGCCGCGCTTTACGTATACGGGGATCAGCCACGGCGTAAGCTCGCTGCGGTTTATAAAGACGGGCCATACATCCTCATGCATTGCAAGCTGACGTATCTGCCGCTTAAGGTCTTCGGACTCAGGATCCTTGCGCACCCTGTGCAGGTCGTCAAAAATAATGGTGATCGGTCCCGCCGCATCGAATTTCAGGCCGGATTGGATGAGCGCGCACTTTTCCAGCACTGCACGTGTGTCCGTACAGCTGATGTAGGTGCTTCCCTCAATATCTCTGAAATACTGTTGTACTAACTCCGTTTTGCCGTAGCCTGACATGCCGAATATATAGACGGGCTTACAGCTCTTCCGGGATTTATTCAGCAGCTGCCATGCTTTCTGAGGCTTTACGTAGTATGCATCCAAGTCCTGCCACCTTTTTGTGCTCTATATGCAACAGTATACATCACCGGCGGGTAAAAAAATAGGCTTGACAAATGTACTTTTTGCGATATATTGAAAAAAAGCCTGATTTACAAGGGGGAACGGTGAGGAAACGACTACCATATTGCCTGTTATGTGCAGCGCTGCTTGCAGCGGCGGTCTCTGCTCCTGCCGCCGAGTGGAACAAGCTTATAGGCATAGGCGCGGCTGTTCCCGTCAATGAACTTAAATTTAATGATATCACTGCGCGGCTATATGGCGGCGCAGTGAATGCCGTGTTTCTTACCGTAAATCCTGAAAACCGGCTCGCCTTGAAAACAAGCCTTACCACCGGTCTGTCGGCTACTGATGATATCAGCAAAGATGACAAAATGAATCTCGGTGCCCATATATCGTTCGGCGGCGGTATAGGCTATGCCCTTATTAATCAGGAAAAGCAGACACTTACGGTCTGCGCCATGCTTAACGTTGATTATATTACATTCCGTCGCTCCTTCGAGTATTCTGGTTCCGGAGAAAAAGCAGATATAGACCAGAAAATAAAACTTCTGGTGCTTGGTACAGGCGCAGACATCACCTATACGCGGCAGTGCAATGAATCGTTCGGTGTGTATGTGACGGCCGCCTGCCGTGGAATTCCTGTAGGCTACAGTCACCGTAAGCTGAACTATAAATACTCCGGCGGCCGCAAGGACTGGGAGGATGACTGGTATGTGCTCAAAGGAACTTTTTCTATAGTGCCCTCTTTAGGTATTTACTGGTATTTCAAGTAATTAGCATGTATAATAATCCCTGACTACATGTAAATTTTTTTTTACAACTACCCATATGGGTAGTTGTTGACTGTATAATCCGCTGTTATTCTGTTATCGGTTCTGCGGGGCGTATACTTGTATTGTGCAATAATTTGCCGCAAAGCTTCAGCCTAAAACGGATAGAGGAACAGCCATGAAAAAAATTGCCATTCTGACTGCCTGTATTTTTACTCTGATCATCGCCGGCCTTTTCTTTATGAATATCAGGGAAAAGGAGACGCAGGTTACTAAAAACCAGACTAAAGTCGGAGTCTTGCTTAACGGAACCATTGATGACCACAGCTGGAGCCAGAGTCACTATGAGGCGATGCAGAAAACCGCCCAGACGCTTAATCTTGCCATAGAATACCGTGAGAATGTACCCGCAACAAATGAATGTCTTGAAACTATTATTTCTCTTATAAAAGACGGCTGCCATATTATTATCTGTAATTCCCTGCTTTTTAATCTGTATGTGCAGCAGGCTGCGGAGCTGTTCCCTGAGGTGCATTTTTACCATGCATCCGGTACGGCCAGCCTGCCCAACCTGTCATGTTATTTCGGCCGTATGTATCAGATGCGATATTTGAGCGGCATAGTTGCAGGCATGCAGACTGAAACGAACCATATCGGTTATGTGGCCGCATTTGCCATAGACGAAGTGAACCGCGGTATAAACGCTTTTACGCTCGGCGTGCGCTCAGTGAATCAGCAGGCCGTAGTGCATGTACGCTGGAGCTATTCGTGGACTGATGAGGAAATGAACGGTAAAGCCGCTCAGGAACTGCTTGATGATTATGATATCGATGTGCTTACCATGCATACTGATGCGCTGCGCCCGCTGGATATAGCGGAGCAGCGGGGTGTATGGAGTATCGGCTATAACATGGACAACTCTGCGACTCACCCCCATACATTCCTTACAGCCCCGGTATGGCAGTGGGAATACTTTTATACACCGCATCTGCTGAGCTGTCTGGAGGGAAAATTCAGAGGCGGCAGCTGGTGGGGCGGCGCTTCTACGGGCGTTGTGAGCCTTGCTCCGCTTTCTGAGCATGTACGTCCGGGAACGGAATTTCTGATAAAGAAAATGCAGAATCAGCTCACGGCGGGTACCTTCGATATTTTTTACGGCCCGATCAAAGACCAGAATGGTACTGTTCGTATTCAGGAAAATGAAAGCATGTCTGACCGTGCCATGCTCAACGAATTCGACTGGTATGTACAAGGAGTGCTTATCGATGCCAGATAATAGAAATCGTATCATTCCGATTGCATCTACTGTCATCATTCTGTGTGTCATTATTACGCTCATTGCAAACCTTGGACGTAATTCAGGCGGTAAAACGGTGACCGCAGGTTTTATTATGAACGGTGACTCGGACGGCAGCGGCTGGGATACCCTGCATTATGAAGGCTTGGAGAAGGCATGCCGCAACCTGCACGTAAAGCTTACGGTAAAGCAGAATGTTCCGTGGGATTCCAATGACTGCTTGGATGCGGTGCGGCAGCTGGCTAAAGGCGGCGCGAACCTTATCGTGCTTTCAAGCATGGGGTACAGCAACAAGCTTGAAAAATCATTGGATAGATATAAAAAAATAACGTTCTATACGGTGGATTCTATGCTCAAGGCTCCGAACAGCCGTTTTTATTTTCTGCGTATCTATCAGGCGCGGTATCTGGCGGGCATCATTGCAGGGCTTACCACCAGAACTGACCGTATCGGTTATATAGCGTCCATGCGTTCCAATGAAGTGAACCGCGGCATAAACGCTTTTACGCTCGGCGTACGCTCTGTGAATCCGCTGGCTTCTGTCTGTGTGAGCTGGACCGGTGACTGGAACAACCGCAGTACGGAACAAACTGCCGCACATCAGCTTATTTCCCGGCGTAACGTGGATCTGCTTACCTATCATCAGGATGACCGGTTTATAGCGGATGTCGCTGAAGAAGCGGGCATCTGGTGCATCGGTTATCATATACCGCTTGAAAAGGCTTCGCCGAAATATCTTACCTGCATAAGCTATGACTGGAGCATTGTGTTCGACGAACTGCTGAAAAAATATATCAAGGAAACCGACAGCGATAAAACGGTAATCTGGCCGGGGTTGGAGCAGGGAGCCGTGTATCTTACGCGTTATTCTTCAGATGTGAGCGAACGTGCCCGGGACGCGGTGCTGGATGCGAAAATGCGGATTTTACAGGGACAGGATGTTTTTTCCGGCCTTATCTATGATAACCATGGGGTCAAGCGGTGTGACGAGCAGGAAAGCATCAGCGATGCCGAGCTGCTGAACCAGATGAACTGGTTCGTAGAAGGAGTTGTATTCTATGACAATTAATATTCCGGGAAGAGTTTCAACAGAAAAAATCAGAATACTAGGATCATTCTGCGTTTTCCTCATAGTATTTCTGTTCGTCGGAATCCTGCTGTATTATAAGCTTATTACGTTTTTGGCAAATTATACTGAAACTCAGGTGGCATATCAGGCACAGGCAGCGGCGCAGCAGGCGTCAGTTAAATTCAATGAGCAGCTCAAAGAGCTTGATGCGCTGGCTTTGATTCTGGAACGTCAGGACCCGGAAAGTTTTCCTGAGATTCTGGAAGGCGCGTCCGACCGTAAGAACGGCATTGTGACCGGTCTTCTGGAGCAGGGCGGAACCACCCTGTACGGGACTCCGCTTGATTTTTCTGAGTTTGAGTCGATTCCTGCGGCGTTCAGAGGTAATGACGGCATTTCCTATGCAAAGAGCAGAGGCCTGCTGTTCACGGTGCCGGTATACCGCGGCAATAATATCCGCTATGTGCTGTACCGGCTTTACGGCGATGCGGTACTGGCAAATAACTTTTCCGTATCCTGCTATAACAAAAAAGCAGACATTGTGTATCTGGATGACAACAACCGGGTTGTGGTGCCTCATGCTAAGTGGACTGCACAGGGATTTTCTCAGTTTATATCCGATCCGGTTATCAGGAATGCGTATCTGAAGACCTTTGAAAACCTGAATATTGCCACGTCGTCTTCTATTTTTATCCGCAAGGGCGGCGGCTATAAAGATATATTTATATTTACCGCCGAGCTGCCGGACCATCCGTACCGTCTGGCGGGCATTGTTCCGGCCAAAGTGGCGTCCGAAGGCGTTTCCTATATCGTGACGCTTGCCGTATGGGTGTTCGGACTGCTTCTGCTGCTGTTTATCATAGGAACCACCTTCCTTATTGTTGAGTATGAGAAGGTCCAGGAAAACAATACGCTTAAAAAGCGCAAGGAGCTTGCGGACAAGGCGAACAAGGCTAAGAGCGACTTTCTTGCGAGCATGAGCCATGAGATACGTACGCCGCTTAATGCGGTGCTTGGTATGAACGAAATGATACTGCGTGAAACCGAGGATCCTGCGGTTAAAGAATATGCCAAGGATATTCAGAGCGCGGGACAGTCATTGCTGTACATTATCAATGATATTCTGGATCTTTCAAAGATCGAATCAGGTAAAATGGAGCTGGTGCCGGCGAACTATCATTTTGCGGAGCTTATCAATGATGTGACCACCATGATCCGCATTAAGGCTGTTCAGAAAAAGCTTGATTTTATTACTGACGTTGACTATGACCTTCCTGACAATCTGATCGGAGACGAAGTGCGTCTGCGCCAGATTCTGCTAAACCTGCTGAATAATGCGGTCAAATACACCCACAGAGGCTGCATAAAATTGATAGTGCGCGGATCATTGCAGGATGACGGTACTATTATGCTCGATATAGAGGTAAAGGATACGGGAATCGGCATCCGCAAGGAGGATCTGTCCAAGCTGTTCAGCTCGTTCCAGCGGCTTGATGTTCAGATGAACCGTAATATTGAAGGTACGGGCCTCGGCCTTGCCATTACCTATAAGCTTGTAACATTGATGAACGGTACCATAGAAGTGAACAGCATCTACGGTGAGGGGTCGTCATTTATCGTGCATCTGCCGCAGCAGCTGCAGGACGGCAGGCTGTTGTCCATGCATGAGTATGATATCAACTCAGAAACAGCGCAGCCGGTGTACCATGAAAGCTTTATCGCCCCTGATGCAAAGGTGCTTGTAGTTGATGATGATGCCATGAATCTGCTTGTGGTGAACAACCTGCTTAAGAAAACGAAAGTTCAGATTACCACAGCCTCAAGCGGACAGGAATGTCTGGTACAGATGTGCCGCACCCGCTTTGATGTGATTCTGCTTGATCACATGATGCCGGGCATGGACGGTATAGAAACACTCAAGTGTTCCAGAAATATGATGGACAACAAATGTCTGGATACGCCGGTGATTGCGCTCACGGCGAACGCTATAATCGGTATGAAAGATACGTATATCAACGCAGGCTTTACTGACTATCTGAGCAAACCTGTTGCGGGCAAATCTCTGGAAGAAATGCTGCACAAGTATATCAGAAAGAATCTGATTGTGACGCAGGCTGATGATGTGCCGTTCATGACTGTTCCGATGGAAACCGCGGCTTTTGCAGAACCTTCTGCTGACGATGCTGTTATAGGACAGCATGGCTTGCCTGCGGCTGCTGATACTTCTGCTGTGCTGAACGGTCCTGTTCTTGATGCTGTACAGGCCATGCGGCTGTGCGCTGACAACCAGGAATTGTATACAAAAGCGCTCCGTGCGTTCATTGACTCACGGCAGATACTGCACCATAATGCTGAGGACTGCTATGCAGAAAACAACTGGCAGCAGTACCTGTATGTGCTCCATACGGTCAGGCTGAACGCCCTGCATATCGGCGCAAAACCGCTTGCGCGCTGCTGCGGAGATCTGGAAAAACTGATGCATGTTCTGACTGCTTCACATGATGAACCCGGCCCCCAGCTTGCAGATGAACTGCAGAAAGCTCATGAGCAGTTTATTACTATATATACTATAACGGCCCGGTCGGCCGAATCTGCATATAATGCATATGAAAAAAGGAGGAATCAGAATGCCGTCTAAAACAATTCTTATCGTTGATGACAATTTTATGAATCAGCGTATGGCTGAGCTTATTCTGGAGCAGGAAGACTATTTTGTTGTTAAGGCTAAGTCCGGCATGGAATGCCTTATGGAGCTCCAGCACACGCCCGTGGATTTGATTCTGCTTGACCTTGAAATGCCGATCATGGACGGTGTACAGACGCTTGAAATTATTAAAAAGAACAAGCAGTGGATGAATATACCGGTCATTATTCTTACCGCTTCGGCTGATGTTTCAACCGTAAAAGAAGTGAGCGCGCTTGGAATTATTGACTACATTAAAAAACCTATACAGCAGGGGGATCTGGTACACCGCGTCAAGAAGGCGCTGCAGATGCAGGAGCACGATGACGACCTTATACTCTAGTATATTTTTTCCGCTTGCGACCATCCCGTTTACGTTTGCAATCTATGTCTATCTCTGCATCATTTACCGCAAGCGAAAGTATATTCATAAACAGTTCCGTCGTCTGGCACTGCTCATACTTGTAAGTACGCTGTTTGACATTGCGTGCGGTCTGACGCTGATCTATTGCAGGCAGGTTCCGGGAATCGTAAATCAGGTACTGCATTCGATCCATTATTGTGCCACGGTTGTTATGGCGCAGCAGTTCTTTGTCTATGTGGTTGCGTACATCTATCAGTTTAAGCGGCGCAGGCGCATCATTCTTGGATCGAATATACTTCTGGCCGCGTCTTCAATTTTTTATTGTTTGAATATTCCGTTCGGCTTTATATGCAGTTTCAGCGCCGTTGACGGCAGCATGATTCATGCCCGTCTGTACAATTTCATTTATATACTGCCTTTTATCTACATTGCGCTTGCGTTTGTTTTTTTCATCTTAAATCATGCTTCCTATAAAATCAGACAGTGGATTGCGCTGGATATCACTATCTTTTTGATTCTGGTGGCGGTGGTGGTCCAGACGCTGACGCTGCCGGAGCTTAGGCTGAGCTTTTATGCCATTTCCCTTGGTTTTTTCACGCTGTATCTGACTATTGAGACGCCCGATTATTTTACGCTTATGAAAACTATACGGGAGCTCATAGCTGCAAAAGAGACGGTAAAAAAAGCGCTGGATGAAGCTCAGGCGGCACATCGGGCAAAGAATGAATTCCTGGCAAATATGTCCCACGAATTCCGTACACCCGTACATGCCATACTCGGCTACAATGAGCTTATTATGCGTGACACTGAAAGACCGGAAATCTTTTCTTATGCCGTGAATATTCAGACGGCCGGACGCATGCTGCTCAATATTTTTAATAACATCATTGACTTTATTAATATCCGCAGCAATCAGCTGACCATCAGGAATACACCCTATTATGTGCTGTCCTTGTTCGAGGATGCCGCAGCTTATGCGCGGCATGAAGCAGAAAAGAAAAAAATTACGTTCTCAGTTTCTATAGACCCGGAACTGCCGGAACGGTTGTCCGGTGATTTTATCAGGCTCACGCAGATCATTGATAACCTGCTTTCCAATGCGTTTAAATTCACGCAGACTGGTCAGATCACGTTGACCGCCCGCTGGCAGGATCAGACGACAACAAAAGGATGTCTTTCTGTTTCTGTGCAGGATACAGGAATCGGCCTGAAAGCAGACGATATCGATAAGGTCAAAGACAGTTTTTCCAGATTTGATCTAAAAAAGAACCGCAACATTCAGGGTATCGGCATGGGACTGCCGGTGGTGACCAAACTGCTGAGCCTTATGGGCAGCGAGCTGCAGATCAACAGTACCTACGGGACGGGAAGTACGTTCTCATTTACTGTTGAGCAGGAAATAATCGATCCCATGCGCATCGGAAAGCAGACCTCTCTGCAAGGGTTTTCTGCAGGAACGGCGCAGAGTCCGGATAGTACGGAAGACAGTGTGCTGTGTGCGCCTGACGCACGCATGCTGGTCATAGATGACAATCAGATGAATCTTGATGTGCTGCGGGGCATTCTTCGTCCTACAAAGATTCAGGTGGAAACGGCGCTGAGCGGTCCTGAAGGCCTGCAGATGCTTGAGCGCAATACATATCACATTGTATTTTTGGATCATATGATGCCGTTCATGGACGGCATTGAGACTATGCAGGAAATCAAAGAGCGCGGGCTCTGCAGGGATATTCCGGTGATTGCGTTTACAGCAAATACTGTAGGAAATTCCCTGAACAGCTACCGGGAGGCGGGCTTTACCGATTTTCTGTGTAAGCCTGTTTCCTCAAGCAAAATGTACGCTATTCTTGAACGGCATCTGGATAAATCGCTTATCACCGGGCATATAGGAGTTGATTATCCTGTAGAACAAGCATCTGCAGGTGCATCTAAAGGTGCCCCAGCAGCTGTTAAGCGTGCAGCTCCAGTACCGTTTAATAAGCGGTTTGCGTTTCTTGATATTAAGACCGGACTTTCATACTGCATGGATAACGAGACTTTTTATCTTGAGATGCTGGACGCTTATCTTAAGAGCAACCATGCTGATGACATACAGAAATTCTATGATGAAGAGGATCTGAACAACTACCGGATTGCGGTGCATGCGGTAAAGAGTACATCGCTTACTATCGGCGGTGTATCTGTCTCTGAGCAGGCTAAGGCGCTTGAGGCGGCGGCAAAAGCCGGAGATACTGCATATATACAGGCAAACCACGAGCAGTTCATACAGGACTACAAGACGCTGGTTAAGAATATAACGGAAGCGCTGCAGGCTCCTGCGGCACAGAAACAGGAGCTGCTGCTTGTTACCGCTTCGCCGGTGCTGGTGCAGTCCGCTGAACAGCTGCTTTCCGAGCAGTATACGTTGATTACGGCTGATTCCGGCATGCAGGCGATGAAATCCATAAAAGAAACTGTTCCTTCGCTTATTTTGCTGGACTCCTATCTGCCTGACTGCAGCAGTACGGACTGGCTGCAGCAGTTCGCGGAGTATGTACGCCAGTCGCAGCGGCAGCGTCTGGTTCAGCAGCCTGTACCGCAG
>CACZQF010000078.1 GCA_902783245.1 uncultured Spirochaetaceae bacterium
TACGGCTGAAAATTATTTTCACAGTTTTAGTGGTCACCGTTTTTTCTAATGTGTTGATCGGCATTATCGTTATAAGCGGTTCTTCAAATGGTCTTAGGACGCAGATGCAGAAGAGCCTGAAGATTTCTGTTGATTCCTATATAAATGCGGTGACGGCATCGAACGAAAAAGAGTTTAAGATGCTTCAGACATTGTCGGCTATCCCTGATATCAGGGATCCCGATCTTTCATTGCTGGAAAAAACGCATATCGTGTATTCCTCCATGGCGTCTGATAAAGATTATATTGACGTGGCTATTCTTGATACGGACGGCAACGCCTATGTAAATAACGGCGAGCGGCTTATTTCTTTTGCAGAGCGGGATTATTTTAAGGAAGCGATGAAAGGCAAGCTGTATGTGACCGATCCTTTTGTCAATAAAGTGACCAACTCAATGGCCCAGTTTTATTCAATGCCGGTCTATGATTCTAACCATAAGATTATCAATGTGGTATTCTGCGTGGTGGACGGCTTTAAGCTCAGTAATATTGCATCGCAGCATATGACGGGCAATAACCGCAGCCCGTATATGATAAGCCATAAGACACTGATTACGATTGCCAATGAAGATCATTCCAAGGTTGCTGTAGAGAACGTGGGCGACAATCTTGCGAACGCTCCCAAAGACAGTGCGCTTGAACAGCATTTAAAGCTGCTGCTGTCAGGCAAAGAGGGAATGGATACCTATGTTGACAATGGCAGCGAGTATCTGTCGGTGTTTAAGATGGTGCCGGGAACCGAGTGGATCGCCGCCTATTCTGTGCCTACGGAAGATTATCAGGAATCACTTCATGCGCTTGCAATAAGCATTGTAGTTACGTTTGTAATCATGACTATCATTTCTTTGGTGGTGTGCGGTCTGGTCATTCACTTTGCCATTAAGCCGCTGCGGGTAGTACGCGGCGCCATCAATGAGATTGCCACCGGCAATGCGGATCTGACGCGCAGAATCAGTCTTAAGTCCCGTGATGAAGTCGGCGCAGTGGTAAGCGGTTTTAATAAGTTTTCTGAAAAGCTGCAGTCCATTATTTCTGAGATTAAGAATTCAAAAAACAATCTGTCTGATCACGGAGAGCAGATGTCCGCTATCTCTGAGGATACGGCAGCCGCCATTACGGAGATTATTGCGAATATTGAGAGTGTGCGCGGTCAGATTACGAATCAGGTGGCCAGCGTAGATCAGACTGCTGGAGCGGTGAATGAGATTGCGTCCAACATTGATTCTCTGGAAAAAATGATAGAGAACCAGTCTGCCGGCGTTACGGAGGCTTCAGCCGCGGTTGAGCAGATGATCGGCAATATCAGCAGCGTTAACCAGTCGGTGGAAAAGATGGCCGCTTCATTCCAGGAGCTTGAGGCGAACGCGCAGAACGGGGCCGCCAAGCAGAATGATGTGAACGAGCGTATTGAGCAGATTGAAAGCCAGTCTGAGATGCTGCAGGATGCGAACACTGCAATCGCCAATATAGCCAGCCAGACGAACCTGCTGGCCATGAACGCCGCCATTGAGGCTGCCCATGCGGGCGAGGCGGGCAAAGGATTCAGTGTAGTTGCAGATGAAATCCGAAAACTTTCTGAGACGTCAACCTCACAGTCAAAGACGATCGGTGAGCAGCTGGGCAAGATCAAGGAGTCTATCTCCGCGGTCGTAGCCGCTTCTGAGGAATCAAGCGGTGCGTTCAAGACGGTATCTGATAAGATTCATGAAACTGATGAGCTGGTGCGCCAGATCAGAAGCGCCATGGAAGAACAGAAGACGGGCAGCCGTCAGATCAGTGATGCGCTGCATGCCATGAACGACAGTACCATTGAGGTGCGTACTGCTTCTGCTGAAATGTCGGAAGGCAATAAGGCGATTCTTGATGAAGTGCGACGCCTGCAGGATGCTACTTCTGTAATGAAAGACAGTGTGGATGAAATGTCTATCGGCGCCCGCAAGATCAATGAGACTGGTGCAGCGCTTTCTGAAGTTAGTTCGAAAATGCATGAGTCCATCGTTAAAATCGGCGATGAGATTGATCAGTTCAAGGTGTAATGTGTTGGATGACAGGTTTTTATTGACACAACGGGGGTGTGCCTGTATCATTAGCTGCTATGGCGTATGATACGCCGAAAGCATTACTTTAAAAAGAGCATCAGTTCTGCCCGTACAGGGCAGGGCTGATGATTGGATATTATGGAAAGCCCTGTGAATGTAATAGCAAAATTGGCCGCGGTTTTCTCCGGTTCTAAAAAATCTGAGGAAGATCAGGTTGCGGCTTGTAAAGCCGTGGAGCAGCTGGCCGCAGCTGCAGCCACATTATCTGCCAAGGCTAAGGGACTGCAGGAAAAGCAGCCCGGCCTGTGCTCCCGTATACAGGATGCCGCCGATCAGTTGCAGGGGCTGCAGCCGGATGTGTCCGTAGTGCTTGCAAAGGTAGAGCAGGCGGTGATGCAGAAAATCACGATTGTAAGTTCCTGTTGTGATACCGTACTTTGCGGCGGTGATACCAAGCAGCTTGAGAGCCAGCTTGCAGAGCTGGAGCACCTGGTGCGTCAGCGTGTAAAAGGCTGAGCCGTGTAAAGCCGGATTGCGGAGCCGGAGCACTAATAACATGAATGATTGGCCTTGTAATTGCGTTTACGACATTTAGATAAGTGTCTACAATCCATAATAAAAAACCTCCGCAGCGACCGCATCCAACTCGCTTTCATCAAGTTTTCCGTCTGCAGCTTGCATAACAGTCTCTAAATCTTCAGCGGTAACGTCAAAGCCGCTCTCTTTTGCTGCGTCAGCAAGTATATTGCCATTAGTAATACCTCCTTACCTATTATAAGTCTTAAAAAAAATGACGTCCAGGTTGGCTGCATCATTTGTATTGGACACATACTTTTTAAGATATGTACGATTTTTCTTTACTTATGCGTAGTTTGATAGTATATTAGTTGTATACAACTGATTATACACAATGGAAATCAGTTTCATTCGAATGAGTGTTTGAAATTGTCACATCAGATTCTAGGAGGTAGAAGATGGAATTGGAAATAACAGAGCAGAATTTTAAGGAAACGGTACTGGATTCTAAGGAACCTGTTCTTGTAGATTTCTGGGCTACCTGGTGCGGTCCGTGCAAAATGATGGGACCGGTTGTTGCTGAGCTGGCGGAAGAGCTTGCCGGTAAAGTGAAAGTGGGTAAGGTGAACGTTGATGAACAGCAGGATTTGGCGCAGCAGTTCAATATTATGAGTATTCCGTCATTCCTGGTGTTTAAGGACGGTAAGGTTGCCGCACAGTCTGTAGGCGGCTGTTCAAAGGAAACGCTTAAGAACTTTGTGCTGAACGCCTGAGTATAGGGAACCTTGAAAAACTTCCAACATCAAAGATGTCAAACATCGAAGATGTTCTTTTTCGAGGTTCCTATAAAGCCGCTGTTCCGTAAGACAGCGGCTTTATGTTATAGTGGTGCTATGAGCGAGCGATGTTTGAAATGTTTCCGCCCGGTGGAGAATTGTTTTTGTAAGTATATCAAAGAATTTGACCCCAGCGTTAAGTTTGTTTTTTTGATGCACCCCAAAGAGGCAAAGCATCAGCGCACGGGTACCGGACGGCTGGCGCAGATTTCTATGACCGGTGCGGAGCTGCTTGTAGGACTGGATTTTTCAACGCATACCCGGTTTCAGCAGCTGCTGAAAGATCCGCAGTATATTCCGGTGCTGCTGTATCCGGGAGAGAATGCGTGGACTGCAAAGTCCCCGGAGCTTAAAGAAACGCTCGGTATATCTGCTGATACGGCGGCTCATGGTGCGGTTCCAGCCGGCGTCACGCTGCTTGTGATTGTGGTGGATGCAACGTGGTTCTGTTCGCGCAAGCTTATAGAGCATAATACGTATCTGCTGTCATTGCCGCGCATTTCGTTCTATGGTTCCTACCGCTCAATTTTTACGATCAAGCGGGAGCCGAAACCTGAATATATTTCTACGATTGAATCATGCTATTATCTTATAAAGGAGCTGCAGGAAAACGGACTTGCGAATCCTGCCGCCGATCCTGAATGCCTTATGACCGTATTCAGGCAGATGATCGCATTTCAAATAAAAGCCGAGAACGAACGAATTGAAGGCTTGCGGCCGAGCACCCATAGTTATGACTGGAAGTACACTAAAAAACGGGTGCGGCCTGTGCCTGATTTTACTCAGTCTTTGTAATAGGAAGAATACCGCGCGGCGTGAATTCTCCGCTGAGCGCCCCGAAAAGCGCTTCGAATGAGTAGGGCGAAAAACTGTAGCCGATGAGTATTGAATCGGCCCAGGTTGCGTTCATAGATTCTACCGGCGACATAATGGACAGGATAATAACCCGTTTGCCTGTGCCCTGTAGCTTCGATGCCGCCTTCATGTCGTTTTTATTTGAAACAGAAAAGACTATAGTATCAAAACCAGCTGCTGTGTTCATAATATTATCGTATACCCATTGTGCCATATTGGGGCCCATGTCGTATGTAAAGCGGAATTCTGCTGAATTGGGATAACGCCTTTTGCCGGCGGTAAAGAATTCCTGTACCGAACCGCAGAGCAGGACTCTTCCGGCCCGTTCCGGTTTTAACGGAAAGTCCTTGCCCTGCTGATACAATGTGATGGATCTGCACGCCTGCTCAAGAAAGAACTGCTGGCCTTCGCGGTTGGGAATGTTCTTCTGGATTTCATCAGGATTCGGGTACAGCGGGGCATGGTTGCTGTTCTTAAAGTAGTCAAGCTTAGTTTTGATGATACGGTATGCCGCTTCCATGACACGTGCCTTGAATGCAGGATTGGAGCCCATGAGCGCAAGATTGTTTGTCCAGAGCGCTTCATTGAGCCGGGCTGTTGTGGATGAAATGATGATATCGTTTCCGGCTTCTATGGCCAGACGGAAAGCGTTCGATACGGAGCCTGCGAACAATGTGTCGCCGTTCATCATCATGTCATCGGTGATAATAAGTCCCTGATAACCGAGCTGATTGCGGAGTATGTCCGTAAGGAACTTTTTGGACAGAGATGCCGGCTCTCCGTTAGGACAGATGCGGGAAAATCCGAGATGTCCGGACATAATGGCCGGTATTTTTGACGCAATTATGTATTTAAAAGGCACAAGCTCCCTGTTCATGAGCGTGTCCATGTCTATATCTATGTTGGGCAGATGGATATGGGAGTCTTCATCGGTTGCACCATGACCGGGAAAATGCTTTGCCGTAGGAATGACGCCCGCGGCTTCGCTGCCTGCGGCAAACGCTGCGCCGAGTACGCCTGCATTGTCAGGATTTTCTCCGAACGAACGTGTGCCTATGATGGATGATTGATGGTTGGTAAAAAGATCTACTGACGGCGCAAAATTCATATTGATGCCGAGCGTAGCTATTTCTTTACAAATATAGTAGCCGCTGTACCATGCATCCATGGGATAACCAGAAGCACCGATTGCTAGATTGCCCGGTGTGGTGGAGGTTTCTCCCTTTACATGGCGGATCCAGCCGCCTTCCTGATCGGTTGCGACGAACAAGGGAATCTGGAAATGCAGCTCCTGGGATTTTTTTTGCAGCGCGGCCACCGAGTTGGCTACCTGCGTAAGATTGTCGGTGTTCCAGCCGAATACTTTTACGCTGCCAAGCCCGCGGTCAACCCACTGGTTCAACAGTTCTGACGGCTCCGCGCCTGCCCATCCGAACATGAAAATCTGTGAAAGCAGCTCTTCATTGCTCATACGGCTTACGAGTGTCTGTGCAAGCTGGTCTGAAGGATAGTCGCTCCAGAATGTTGCATCCAGCGGAATAAGCTGGCTGCCGGCCTGCGGTTCAGGCGCCGGTGCGCCGATAGTCTGTGCGCTCAGATGCTGAATGCTGACGGCAAGGCTTAAAGCCAGCGCCGGCAGGAAAGCTGCGGAAAAAGAAAGACGATGCATTATGATAGTGCTCCGGTAATGGATTGTAGCAGGTTGTGTATGTATATTCCTGCCTGATGTGCTGCCGTGGCGCCGTCTGCGGCTGCGGTGACAAGCTGCCGGAACGGTTTTGCCCTGACGTCTCCGGCGCAGAACAGGCCCGGAACCGGAGTTTCCATGTTTTCATTGGTTATGATATAGCCTGCCTTGTCGGTGGGCAGGGTTGATACAAGCTCTGTATTCGGATTCATGCCTGCAAAAATAAATACGGCGTCACATTCCAGGATCTGTATCTCATTGGTGAGAGAATTGAAGGTGGTAATGCTTTCTACACGGCCTGAGCCTGAGATGCGTCGTACAGTTTCATTATATCTGACGGTTATATGGTCGTTCGCAAGCAGACGGTCTGCCACCGCTTTCTGCGCGCGCAGTGTGTTCCGGCGGTGGATAAGCGTAACATGATGCGTGAGCGTTGCCAGATATACGGCTTCGTCACAGGCAGAATCTCCGCCGCCTACCACGACAATATGCCGGTCTTTAAAAAACGGCCCGTCGCAGGTTGCGCAGTAGGATACGCCGCTGCCTGTGAGCTCTTTTTCGCCGGGAACTCCGAGCTGGCGGTGTACTGCGCCGGTAGCGATGAGTACGGCAAAGCAGCTGTAGCTTCCTGCAGATGTTTCAATAGAAAATTTACTTCCTATTTTATCGATGGAAAGTACTTTTGCCTGTGTGATCTGTGCGCCGAATGAAAGCGCCTGCTGCTTCATGTTTTCGATATATTGTGCACCCGAAGGCGCGGGAAAAAGCCCGGGATAGTTTTCAAGACATGATATGTGCAGTGCCTGACCGCCGGGAGATGATGTGTCCAGTACTAGCGTGTTCAGGCCGGAACGTGCGCCATACTGCGCTGAAGTGAGTCCTGCGGCACCTGCTCCGATGATGATGTAGTCAAAAACTTGGGAATCCATACCGGATAGTATAACGGAATCTATAACCCTGCCGCAAGCATACGCGTACTTGTGCTGTACATATTGGACCAGTTCAAAAACTGAGGTTTCCGAACTGGTCTTTTGTGCGGACATAAAAAAAGACGGAACGCATTCCGGCAGAAATACTGCGGGAGCGGTTCCGTCATGTATATATAAACGGACCGCGGCTTTGCCATGACCGGCCCGGAAAAAAAAGCCGGCTGATATAATCAACCGGCTTTTGTAAGGCGTCGAGCAGAATCGAACTGCTTCATAAAGGTTTTGCAGACCATCCCCTTCCCATTTGGGTACGACGCCGATGTGTTTTTACTATACAGAATTCTGCATATAGTGTCAACCCCGGTTATAAGCCCGTTATAACCGGAGGCTAGGTGAGTCAACTTGAGACCATTTGTAAGGCTGCTTTAGAGTATTTGCAAGACGATTTCTGCCGGAAGAACTGCGGCATTAAGGTGTAATACTGCGCCGGACGCTGAATATGCTCAGCTTTTTACTGCGGCCGGAAGCTTGGCCAGATACCTGATTACTTCCGCAGCAAGCAAAAGGCCTGCGGAGGAAGGAACGAAGGAAGTGCTGCCCGGAACCGGTTTTTTTGATGATACGTCAGCATCATATTCGCCAGCTGCGGGCTGGATGACTCTTTCACGCGAGTATACTGTTTTCAGGTGCTTGATGCCGCGGGCTTTCAGCTCCCGGCGCATGACCCGCGCCAGCGGGCACACGCTTGTTTTGTAGATATCGGAGACCTCAAGCAGGGATGGATCCGTTTTGTTGCCGGTTCCCATACTGCTGATGACAGGGGTACCGCTCTGCTGCGCCTGCAGCACGATCTGGATTTTACCGGTGACGGTGTCGATGCAGTCAACCACATAATCGTACAGCGTAAAATCAAACTGATTGGCTGTTTCGGGAGTGTAGAACAGGCAGTGCTTAGTTACGCGGCAGAGCGGATTTATGTCATGGATACGTTCCTCTGCTACGTCTACCTTATATCTGCCGATAGTACTGTGCAACGCATAGAGCTGACGGTTCAGGTTGGTAATATTTACCGTATCGTTGTCGATGATATCTATGGCGCCGATGCCGCCGCGTACCAGCGCTTCCGCGGCGAAACTACCGACGCCGCCGATGCCGAATACGGCAACGCGGCTTGCTGCAAGTGCTTCCATAGCCTGAGTACCGAATATTCGTTGTGTTCTTGAAAACTGCTCGGACATGAGCAAGTAGTATCATATCGCCGGAGTTTGGGCAAGACAAAAGGATAAAAAGAATATATCATAATCCGTATGTCGAATGATTTTAAGCTTTGTCCTTCCTGCGGTAAAAAAAATGTGCCGTTTGTGGACGGGCATAAATGGAAGTGCAGCGCGTGCGGCTATACATTGTACTGCAATGTAGCGGCTGCGGTTGGGATTATTATAACTGATGATTCTGGTGCCGTGCTTTTTGAAGTGCGTGCAAAAGAGCCTCGTAAAGGATTGCTGGCGCTGCCCGGCGGCTTTTGTGATATTGATGAAAGCGCCGAGGATTCGGTGCGCCGGGAATGTATGGAGGAAATCGGGCTTGAGCTTGCGGATGTGCGCTATCTGTGCAGTTTTCCGAATACGTATGACTACAAAGGCGTGCGGTATAAAACCTGCGATCTGTTTTTTGAGGCGAAAGCTGCTGCTCCGGCTGCAGATGGCGGTTTGCTGGAGCGGCTTCATGCCCAGCAGTCGGAGGTGTCAGGACTTGTCATGAAGACAATAAATTCTCAGGAAGATATAGATGCTCTGCCGCTTGCGTTTGATTCTGCACGGAAAACATTGCGGCTGTGGCTGGAGCTGCGGCATGGGCGATAAGTACATCCTGTTACTTTGTATAGTCTGCTGGACTGGTTTGACGCTGCTGCTGGTATGCCTGCCGCTGCGTCTGCGTCGGCTTGACCGGCGTACAGGAATATGCCTGCTGCCTCTGCAGCGACATAAAAACCGTGCTGCCGCGGCGGTATGGGCGGTATGTTATCTGCTGCCGCTGGCTATGCTGGTACATCCGCTAAACATACTGTACGGTACGGCATTTTGTTGCGCGGCTCTGATTGGCTGCGAAGTTGAGTGCAGGGACTATATTGCCGGTGTACGCGGCGGCATCTATAAGAACGGTCTGTGTGCGGGCGGCAGATTCATTCTGTTTCAGGAGGTACAGGCAGTTCCAGTACTCAGACAGGAGGATTGGAACGATGTGCTGCTGCGGGATAAAACGCTTGCGGTACTGACGGGCGGCAGAACTGTGACGCTCAGATTCAGTACTGCGGAAGAATGTATGGCAGCGGCAGAATTGTTCAGAACGTATGTGCCCGCCGCCATAATATAAATTTTATGTTATTTTCAATAAATTGCTTGCTTTTCTGCTGATGTATGGTATCATTAAGTTGTGGAAGGACGGGAGATGAGGACCTGAGTCCGACCATACGCATAAGGAGGCGTTTATGCAGATTCCGACAAAAATACTACGCCCGAAAGGGTTTTGACAGACTATTCACTACCTGCAGTAAGGCAGGATACATACGACCTGAACAGCTGCTATGACAGACTGTGATTTTCAGGACATATAAGCCACCAGCGAGCTGGTGGCCTTTTTTTTATATGAGCCGTGTTATACGCACTAAGGGCGAATTTTCATCTGTAAAAGAGATAGGCAACACCGTACTTTCTGTAGTGAACGGCACGCCGGTAAAGCTGAGTGACGTAGGTAACGTCTATATGGGCTACAAGGATGCGAGTGATGCGGTTTTTATAAATGGAAATCCCGGCGTATACATTTCGATAAAAAAACAGTCCGGTACAAACTCTGTAAAAGTCGCTGATGCACTGTATGAAAAAATCGCGGAGGTCAAAGCTTCCCTTCCGTCCGATATTGAGCTTGAGATTATCAACGATGATTCCGTGGCGATCAGAAGTACGCTGGATACGCTGTACAAAAGTGCTGTGGAAGGTATTATCCTTGCAGTACTTATACTGTTTGTGTTCCTTAAAAGCTTTAAATCCACGTTTATTATCTCTGTTTCTATACCGTTTTCCATCATCATTACGTTGTTTTTGATGCATGTCATGCATATTACGCTGAACATCATGACGCTTAACGGTTTGATTCTGGGAATCGGTATGGTCGTGGACGCTTCTATCGTTATGATTGATAATATCTATGCGTACCGGATGCGTGGTACTAA
>CACZQF010000079.1 GCA_902783245.1 uncultured Spirochaetaceae bacterium
ATCATCATCGGATTCATTGCGCCGTCCATCACCAAACTGGGCTCCAATGCATCACGAATGCTCAGGCTCGCCATCACCATCGCCTATGCGTCATCGCTCGGCGCCGCATTGTTCTCAATGTTCGCAGGCTACGGTCTGATCCCCCACCTGAACATCGTCACCAATCCTGACGGACTGCGTGCGGTTCCGCCCGCAATCTTTAAAATCGAAATAGCACCGGTCATGAGCGTCATGAGCGCGCTCACCATATCCATTCTGGTCGGCCTTGCCGCATCATGGACCAAAGCGCTCACCATCATCAGGCTGCTTGACGAATTCCAGGCGATCGTCCTTAAGATCGTCAGCAACGTCATGATCCCCATTCTGCCGTTCTTTATCGCCTGCACCTTCTGCACGCTTTCCTATGAAGGATCCATCACGCAGCAGGCGCCGGTATTCATCAAAGTAATCCTTATCGTCATGGTAGGCCATTATCTGTGGCTCGCGCTGCTGTACAGCATTGCGGGCGCCTACAGCAAAGAAAACCCGCTTGAAGTCCTGCGTCACTATGGCCCGGCATATATCACCGCCGTCGGCACCATGTCATCTGCGGCCACGCTCGCAGTTGCCCTGACCTGCGCGAACAAATCAAAAGTGCTCAGAAAGGATATGGTTGACTTCGGCGTTCCGCTGTTCGCCAACATTCACCTGTGCGGCTCGGTCCTTACAGAAGTGTTCTTTGTCATGACCATCTCTAAGATTCTGTACGGCTCCATTCCGCCTGTAGGAACTATGGTACTGTTCTGCATCCTGCTCGGCATCTTCGCCATCGGCGCACCCGGCGTACCGGGCGGCACGGTAGTAGCCTCGCTCGGAATCATCACCGGCGTACTCGGCTTTGACGAAACGGGCACTGCACTTATGCTCACCATCTTTGCGCTGCAGGACAGCTTCGGCACAGCATGCAACGTAACGGGTGACGGCGCGCTCACGCTCATTCTTTCAAGCTTCTGCAAGCGCCACGGCATCAAAGAAGAGGAAGCAACAGCGTAAGCTTCGAGTAAGCCGTTTTGCGGGGCAGTCCCCGGCAGAAGCAGCTGCCAGCGGCAAAAATGCGCATGCGCGGACATACACAGGGGCACCTAACGCTTACGGCGGGGTGCCTCTATTTTTTGCCAGTCAGCCCCCTGCCCCGTCATGAACGTGCGGGCACTGCACGGATGCGGCCGCGCATGCTTTACAAAAAACGGGATGTCGGCAGCATATTCCGACATAATATCATCGGGGTGATAATGCAGGCGCACCGTCTGCGCGGTCCCGTCAGCCTGCGTGCGCGACAAAGCTCCGTTCAGGCGGATACAGTCCTCGGCGGCATACAGCAATGCCGAAAGTCCCTTTGCCGTATACTGGGCGCGCACAAATTCCAGCTGCAGCGTTTCAATCTCTTCATGCGCCATGCCTGATTCCGCAAGCCGGAGCGGGTCATGTCCGCCGGACACAAGATGATGATAGAATAGATCGAGCGCGGCCGAAGGTTTTAGGTGCAACGGACGCAGCACATGCAGGAACCACGGCACCGCCCGCCCCTGATTATACAGAATGTTGCAGGAGCAGGAGATCTCCGCAGCACGTGCAATTGCCGCCTCATCGAACGTTTTGCTGCGGATAACCGTATAGGGCGGCTCGCGGCGCCACACCAGTCCCAGAGACTCCGCCGTATCATGCAGGGCAGTACCCGGCAGCACTGCCAGGCAGAACAGTTCCAGATTATTGGGGTACAGGCTCATGGCAAAATCAATGCTCTGCTTAAAACCGGTCAGCGTGTCACCCGGAAGTCCGTAGATCAGATCAAATCCGAAAATCACGCCTTCCTGATTCAGATAACCGATATTACGCGTCACGAGCTTTTTATCAAGCGTACGGTGTACATGCCTGAGCACGTCCTCATGCGCGCTCTGCATGCCGATCTGCAGCGCACACGGAATCGACGCGAACGCCCGCGCAAGCTCGCGGTCTATCAGCTCCGCCCGCCCCTCAAAATAAAAGAACATGCCGGGCGCCTTTTCCTTTATCATGCGAATCATGCGGAGCGCACGAGTACGGTCGGCGTTATAAGTGGGATCAAGCACGAACACCTGGGGTATCTTTTTACGCGCGAACAGCTCAAGCTCGCGCACAATCCGTTCCTCAGGAAAATAGGCTATGCGCTTTTCGCCTTTTGATTCGTAGCAGTAGGAGCATTTGTACGGACAGCCACGCGCAAGCTCCCACAGTGCTCCGCCGTATACAGCAGGATCTATGTCGCCGTCAAGCCACGGCGATACAAGCGTTTCAGGAACACAGGCAGGGGCATGCACCACCGGACGCACGGCGCAGCCTTTGGGATACACATAGGGCGGAAACTGTCCGGCGGCAGACGGAGAGCCTGCGGACTGAGCTTTATCCGCTTCCGGAGCTGCGTCCGCAAGCTG
>CACZQF010000080.1 GCA_902783245.1 uncultured Spirochaetaceae bacterium
CTTTTGTCTCTCACCCGCATAGCGGGTGGTTTATTGTGAAAATATTTCGCTCCGCTACATATTTTCACGGGCTCTCGAGCCCATAATCAATTTTGGGCACCTCGAAAAACTGAAGTTTTTCGAGGTGCCCTTTTATATTTCTATGCAGGAGTTGGAAAGTAAATTTGCGCCCGGCAGCCCCCGGCGGAAGCGGCTGCCGGGCACAAAAATTGATTTCCGTACAGACAACGGCGCTGCTGCAGAAAAACCTGGACCGGCATTTTTTTGTGGACGGATACAAAGATGAGGGATATGATTACATATAAAGAGGTAACACAATGGCAAAGACAGCAATTATTACGGGAGGTTCCCGCGGTATCGGTAAAGCCATGAGCGAAAAGCTCGGTGAGCTTGGGTACAACGTGACCATCAACTACAGAAGTGACTCATCAAAAGCCCTGTCAGACGCAATTGCCGCAGAGCTGGAGAAAAAGTACAAGGTTCAGACGCTGGTTGTCCGCGCAGACGTAAGCAAATATGCGGACTGCGAGCAGCTCGTCAAAGCTGCGGTTCATAAGTTCGGTGACAATATCGACGTGCTTGTGAACAACGCCGGCATCACCAACAACAGCAACTGGATTGACATTACCCCGGATGCATACGAGCGGGTTATTGGTACAAATCTTATGAGCGCGCTCCATATGACTCATCTGGTGCTGCCCCATATGATAAACCACTCCTCAAAAGATTCACAGTGCGTAATCGTAAACACATCATCCGTGGGCGGCCTGACCGGCGTCATCAATCAGGCTGATTATTGTGCATCAAAATCAGGCCTGATCGGTCTGACGCGCGCGCTGGCGCTGGAATTCGCAGGACGCGGCGTACGTGTGAATGCGATCGCACCGGGCATGATCATGACCGACATGCTGCGCGGCGTAAACCAGAACGAGCTGAACGCTCTGGCGGCAACGATTCCCGAAGGCTATATCGGAGATGTATCCGACATAGCCGGCGCACTGGAATATATCCTTACCGCGCCGTACCTGACCGGACAGGTCATTTCTCCCAACGGCGGATTCGTACTGCAGTAAGCGCAGCACCAGACTTCAGCTGAATACTTATCTGCTGTCCAGCTGAATAACCGCCTTCTCTCTAGCTAGATAGATACCTTCTCTCTAGCTAGAGAGGTGTCTTCTCTCTAACTAGATAGCAGTCTTCTCTCTAGCTAGAGAGAAGTCCGTCACCTGTCCGGAGAGCAGTCCTTCACCTGGTCAGGTAATTGTCTTTCACCCAACCGGAGAGCTGCCTGCAGCCCCTGATCCGCAGTTGAATAAACACTTAAATTCTGCTATGCTTTTTTACAAAACCGGATTTTTTGTCGAAGTCGGTAATTTTTATCCGCCCGGCAATAAGGGGTGTCCGGCTAACTTGCTATAGGAGTTTTTATGGATTACAAGACAATCAAGCATGCCAAAATCTTGGCGTGGGTTGAAGAATGTATCAAGATGTGTGAACCTGAAAAAGTTTATCTGTGTGACGGTTCAACCGCAGAATACGACCGCCTGATGAAAAAATGCGTCGATGCGGGTCTTGCCACTCCGCTTTCAAATAAGAAGCCGAACAGCTTCCTGTTCAGATCACTGCCCTCAGACGTAGCCCGTGTTGAGGCGCGTACGTTCATTTCCTCTGTAAAAGAAGAAGACGCAGGCCCCACAAACCACTGGATCGACCCGGTGGAGCTGAAAGCCACCATGAAAGGACTGTACAAAGGCTGTATGCACGGCCGCACTATGTATATCATTCCGTTCTGCATGGGCCCGCTCGGCTCTCCCATCTCAAAGAACGGTATTGAGATCACCGACTCTGAGTACGTTGTACTGAACATGGACATTATGACCCGCGCCGGTACAAAAGTTCTTGACATCATCGGTACCGATGGTGAATTCGTTCCTTGTCTGCACTCCGTAGGCAAGCCGCTTGAAAAAGGTGAATCAGACAACGGCATCTGGCCCTGCGCCGATGTTGAGCACAAATATATCTCCCAGTTCCCCGAAGAGCGCCTTATCTGGTCTTACGGCTCAGGATACGGCGGAAACGCGCTGCTAGGTAAAAAATGCTTCGCGCTGCGTATCGCGACCGTTCTGGCCCGCGACGAAGGCTGGCTTGCAGAGCACATGCTTATCCTGAAGCTTACCCGCGAAAGCGACGGCGCAGTGAAATATGTTACCGGCGCATTCCCGTCAGCCTGCGGCAAAACGAACCTTGCCATGCTGATTCCCACCATTCCCGGCTGGAAAGTCGAGACCATCGGTGATGATATTGCATGGATGAAATTCGGCGAGGACGGACGTCTGTACGCCATCAACCCCGAAGCAGGCTTCTTCGGCGTAGCTCCGGGAACATCCGCAGAGTCAAACAAAAACGCGCTTATCGCTGCCGAAAAGAACACCATCTTTACAAACTGTGCTCTTACAGAGGACAAGGATGTATGGTGGGAAGGCATCGGCTATGCCGCCAAAGGCAAGCTTGTTGACTGGAAAGGCGTCTCACGCGACGCGCTGCCCAAAGATAAATCACCCAAAGGCGAAGAATTCGCTCATCCGAACGCACGCTTCACCGCACCTGCCAAGCAGTGTCCCTGTATCGCTCCTGAATGGGAGGATCCGAAAGGCGTTCCGATCTCCGCCATTCTGTTCGGAGGCCGCCGCCCGTCAACCGTACCGCTTGTACATCAGGCACGCAGCTGGAACCACGGCGTATTCCTGGGCTCTATCGTAGGCTCCGAGATCACCGCCGCTTCCACCATCAATGCAGCGGAAGTCGGTAAAATCCGCCGCGATCCGTTCGCCATCCTGCCGTTCTGCGGCTACAACATGGGCGACTATTTTGCACACTGGATCAAAATCGGCAAAATGTCCACTGAGGACAAGCTGCCCAAGATCTTCTACGTTAACTGGTTCCGCAAGGATGAAAAGAACGACAAGCTGCCCGGCGGCTTTATGTGGCCCGGCTACGGCGACAACAGCCGTGTGCTTGCATGGATTTTCGACCGCTGTGACGGAAAGGACAACTATGTTGACACTCCGATCGGCTACATGCCGAAAGACGGCGCCATCAACACCGAAGGCCTTGCCGACTACTACAAAGCAACGCTGCCTGAAATCCTTAAGGTTGACGTTGAAGGCTGGAAGAAAGAGATTAAAGACATCCGTGAAAACCACTATCCGAAGTTCGGAAAGCATCTGCCCAAAGAACTCAGCGAGTGTCTTGACGATCTGGAAAAACGGCTTAACGCGTAACATGCATACAGTACGTGCATGACACGGAATGCAAGCGTCTTTGACGCTGGCATTCTAAATCCCCGGTATGGTTCCGCCCTGCCGGGGATTTTTCTTTTTAGCAGATAAAGACTGTAGCGGGATTATTGAAATAGTTTTATAATTAGAGCATCATTCATGGCACGCTTTCAGCGTGTGCCGTAACACATCAGGAGAATCTCATGCAGGACACTACCGCAGGACGTAAAAAGAACATCTCGATATCCGCAAAGCTGCTTGCGCTCATCGTTGCCATCGTTATCATAAGCTGTGCCACCGTTTCTATACTATGCCTTACGGTGTTTGACCGCAGTCAGATGCGGTATACGGAAGCCCAGCTCCGGCATACCGCCAACGGCGCCCAGCGCGTTTTTGAGGACTGGGCCGTGACGCTCAACGGCTATGCATCAATCAACTCCGTACGTTCTGACGTGATCCAAGCCATAGCGGACGGGGATGAAGAACTGCTTCAGTCCATTGTTGACCAGTGTGCGGAAACGCTCGACTATGAAATGATGGCCTTTACCGATGCAGACGGCAGGGTACTGCCGGGCGGTTCGGACGGTATTGACGAAGGCCTAAGCCTTGCCTCCACATATGCGGTAAAAACAGCACTCAACGGAAAAAGCTGCAACTCATTCGAACCGATCGCCAGCTCACCATATGCCGCAATATACGCATATCCGGTGCTTGACGACGGCGTTGTGATCGGCGCTTCTGTCTTTATCTATGATCTGACTACGGAAGATTTTGTAAGCCTCATGAAAGGCGGCTATGACGTGGAATGTACGCTGTACTGCCAGGACACCGTGGCAAAATCATCACTGCCGGCACATACACAGGGCCTGCGCCTCAGTGATGCCGCCGCCGGTCAGGTGCTGAAAACCGGCAGCGTCTATAACACACGGCTTTCTATCGGCGATTCAGAATACTACGCCGAGTACTCTCCCATTAAAAACGATGACGGCACCATAACCGGCATGATGTTCATTGCCAGAAGCCTTGACGAAGTAAAAGGAATACGTACCGCGACCATTGCATTCGTCACGCCGGTCATCCTCGTGCTCGTGATTGTGCTCGTGCTGGCAGGCCTTATCTTTGTGCGCCGCCTGATGTGGCGTATCTCGAACGTGACAAAATCGCTTGAGGAAATGGCCACGGGCGAAGCCGACCTTACCAAACGTGTCAAGCTGCTGCTTGTAGATGAAATAGGCCGTCTCGTCATAAACTTCAACAATTTCTGCGACAAGCTGCACAAGATTATTGCGGAGACAAAACAGTCCAAGGAAAAGCTTACGGTTTCCGGTAAAGCCATGGCTGTCTCCGCGGAGGAGACAGCCGGCGCGATCACTCAGATCATCGCAAATATCAATGCGGTGTCAAACCAGATTTCCGCACAAACCCTCAGCGTCCAGCAGACGGCGGGCGCAGTGAACCAGATCTCCGCGAACATAGAATCTCTGAATCGTATGATAGAGGGACAGGCGTCTGGTGTGTCACAGGCATCTGCCGCCGTAGAGGAAATGATCGGCAATATTTCTTCGGTAAACAGTTCCGTGGAAAAAATGGCATTGTCATTCAATGAGCTTGAGCAGAACGCAAACACGGGCTTTGAGAAGCAGCAGAACGTAAACGAGCGGATTCTGCAGATCGAGACGCAGAGCCAGATGCTGCAGGAAGCGAACATAGCCATAGCGAGTATAGCTGAGCAGACAAACCTGCTTGCCATGAACGCAGCCATTGAAGCTGCCCATGCCGGAGAGGCAGGCAAAGGCTTTGCCGTCGTTGCAGACGAAATCCGCAAGCTGTCAGAAACTTCCTCCGCGCAGTCAAAGACGATCGGTGAGCAGCTGAACAAGATCAAGGAATCCATCGGCGAAGTGGTATCTGCCTCAGAAGAGTCCAGCAGATCATTCTCCATGGTATCTCAAAAGATACAGGAAACAGATCAGCTGGTGTCGCAGATAAAATCAGCCATGGAGGAGCAGAACCACGGTTCCCGGCAGATCAGCGAAGCACTGCGTGACATGACCGACAGCGCGCAGCAGGTGCGCAATGCGTCAGAAGAGATGGCGGACGGCAACCAGCTGATTCTTAAGGAGATTCAGCAGCTGCAGAATGAATCAACGGCAATGAAAGACAGCATGGCTGAAATGGAAACCGGCGCGCAAAGAATCAATGCTACGGGAAGCGAGCTCGGTAATATTGCCGCACAGGTTAAAAACGCCATTGATGCCATCGGCAGCCAGATAGACCTGTTCAAAGTCTAACGGCAGCAAGTATACAGCCTGCCGACCCGACCTTGGTCGGGACAAAATGGTGGCTCACACAGCGTCACCACAGGCTGCCGCCGCCCGCCACCTCCTAGAACCGCAGGCCGAACTGAATGCTCGGTACAACCCGTACCGAGCTGCTCAGACTGATCTGTCGCATAGTTTTGCGCCTTATATAGGAATCGAATGCATCTTCGTTGAATCCTTCTATATTCATCTCACACAGCCCCGCTATGAACAGCCGCATTGTTCTCAGGAACCGTACTGACAGCGACGTTCGCAGCATCGGTACCAGATTAAACCTGCGGTCATCGTCATCGTTCTTATCCAATATCCACAGGAATTTTGCCAGCAGCTCCGCATCAAACCGTACCGGTCCAATAATACTCTGCTGAGTACCGCCGCCGAGACTGAATTCTACGGATTTTCCCAAACCTGCAAGTCCGTTCCCGGTGAGCAGCGTGGCATACACAACGGGCAGTCCTACATGCAGCCCCATGCCCGCATGCAGGTCTATGTTCATGTTTACCTCCGGCTCAATACGGAAACTCCACTGCGGCGCCAGACCGTTCTGCCGTACCAGTTCGGAGGCAGTTTTACCGTACAGTTTTTCGGGCTGTATATCGCCGGTACGCAGCGTAATGCCGCCGATACCGAACATGTACACCATGCTGCGGTGCAGGTACAGCTTGCGTTTCTGCGATGATCCAATATAAACGCCGCAGCTGTCGAACCGTTCTACCGTCACCCAGCTGCCGGTAGGCAGCAGCGTTTCATTTGTCATGACCAGATCAAATTCCAGATTGGAAGGAAAACCGATGATGATATTGCCGCCCAAGGCCGGACAGGCGATCACAGGCATGGTAAAGTCACCGTACTGCACCCTGCCGTCCAGAATACGGCACAGGCGGTTTCCGCTTTTATCCATCACCGCAAGCTCTTCATTGCCGTTCACCACGATCGTACTGTAGCCTATTTCGGTAAACAACTCTGCTTCGCTGAACGCATTCATGAACGACACATACGTGGGGCCGCCGTGCATATCATACAGCGCATGGGTAACATACTCCACGCCGCCGTTGGTACGCCGGTCAAGCCACGACAGAATCCTGCTGCCCAGGCTTTTCTGCGAATCGGCAGCATCCTCAGATTCATCGAACGAATCCTTGTTCTCACCGAATGCCTTTACAAGCAGCGAAGCGGCACGGTCATGCAGCGCATAGCGGCCGGAATAGAAACGCTCGACGCTGCTGTTCAGATTGTTGATTACTGTAGTTACCAGTATGGGCACAAACGGCCCGGTCATAAACGGATGATATTCCCGCCCCATCTGAGGTACAAACAGACGGTTCAGGCGGGGCATGCACTGTTCCTTAAAATATGCGTCATCAGTATTGGTGCAGTTAAAAAAAGAACGGCAGCGGCCATACTTACGGTATTTCCACGCGTCCCTGTTAATCGGTACGGTGGAGACAATATCCTCCGCATTGATGATATTCCAGATAAAGCCGTACACATCATCCCCGGCATGCTCATCGGTAGTCACATTCGGACTTGCAAATGTATAGATAAACATGTGCTCGGACTTAAAGAACTGATCCTCAAGCAGGAGCCTGCCCAGCAGGTTCGACACGGCACCGCCGCGGCTGTGGCCGGTAACCAGCAGATATGAATCCGTCGGGTCTATTTTGTGACGGAGCAGATAGGAAATAAGCGCCGTATGAACCTGATTTGCCGCACGTACAAAGCCTTTGTGCACTATATCAGCCATTTTATCGCCGTCATTGATATTCAGGTTTGAAAGCCATTCATTCGCCCCGACCGGCGTTCCGCGGATAACAAGGAACACAAGCGTTTGACGGCCGGCTGCCGTAGGAATTTCCCGGCTTGCAATGCTGAACGCGCACTGGTCATTGCCCCACATGGAATCCGTATAGTCAATGTCATAATGGAACTCCACATCTTCAGGACGCATGCCGAGCAGCCCGTAGTCCGTCAGCAGCAGGCTGCCGTCAGCGGGACCTTTGTCCGCATAGGACGCCTGCGCGAACACGCTTGCCACGCGGGCAATGCCGTGGTCATATGTATACGCAGATACCGTGCTGAACCAGGACTCTTCCCATTCTGTTTCCACCTGAACGGGAGCATCCGCCCCGGAAACAAGCAGCGGCACAGGACGTGCAGACACGCGGACAGTAAAAAATATGAACAGGCCTGCAAAGCAGACAAAGCTTCTGCGATCCATACATGCAGACTATAGCACATTTTTACCGCATTGCGCTATAAAAGCTTCACACGGTAAGGTGCAGCACCTTCTCCTGTCAAAGTAAAATCTACTACCCACAGCCCCCGTCATATGCTATACTCTCGGTACTATGGAGTCAGGCACATGGCAGAAAGATGATCCCCGGTATCTTTCCGAGCAGCTTATCACCTACATCGGGAACAAGCGCAGCCTGCTTCCTTTTATTGCAAAAGGCCTTTCGATCGTTCAGCAGAAGCTGCACAAAGAAAAGCTGTCCTGCCTTGACCTTTTTTCAGGGAGCGGCGTCGTCTCCCGGTTTCTCAAGCAGTATGCATCGGAGCTTTCCGTCAACGACTTTGAACTGTATGCCGACACCATCAGCCGCTGCTATCTTGCGGACATACCGGACACAGCTGAAATACAGTACTATTACAACACCATAACTGCCGCTGCCGCGCGCCGTATGCAGGAACTCGGAGAACCGCCCTATGCCGTGCCTCCGGGATTTATCTCGGAGCTGTACGCACCGCATGACGCGGACCGAATACAGGCCGGAGAGCGGTGCTTCTACACGCCGCGCAATGCCGCCCATATCGATGTGCTGCGGCAGGAAATATGCGCGGTGCCGCCGGAGCTGCAGCCGTTTTTTATAGCGCCGCTGTTGTCCGAAGCGTCAATACATGCCAACACGGCGGGGGTATTCAAAGGATTCTATAAAAACAAAGAAAGCCATATCGGGCAGTTCGGCGGTACGGCACGGGATGCATTGTCCCGTATCACCGGCGGCATAACCCTGCCCTTTCCGCTGTTCAGCAGATTCTCATGTCCGTGCCGTATCTACCGGCAGGACGCGAATGAACTTGCCCGTGAGCTTGCATCCCGCGCCGATACGTCTTTTGACGTTGTGTACCTTGACCCGCCCTACAACCAGCATCCCTACGGCTCGAACTATTTTATGCTTAATCTGATCGCTTCCTACGACAGGCCGGATGATACCAAGCTCAGCCGTGTCTCCGGCATTCCCAGAGGATGGAACCGATCCGCCTATAATAAGAGGCAGAAAGCCGCGGAAACCTTCCGGCAGCTGGTCACCGACCTCAACGCACGATTCCTGCTCATTTCCTTTAACTCAGAAGGCTTTATTCCGCGCGACACCATGCTTGAGCTGCTCAGCGGCATAGGCCGCGTAACATGCCTGACGGAGCAGTACAATACTTTCCGCGGCTCACGCAACCTCAGAGGGCGCGCAATTCATGTAAACGAATTCCTCTATATCGTAGAAAAGTAGCGCAGCGGCATCCGCCCCTGCAGCCCCGTATCCGCAGGACTTCCGTGACAAAAATCGATTTCTCCGTATAAAAAGTTTGACAACTGCAAGATGTCGCTGTATACTGTGTTTACGTACACGCAAATAACGTGTGCGGTTTTATGTAAGATAGCAGAATAGGAGAAATCACCATGACGGTCACTGAAATCGCAAAAATGGCAGGAGTATCAATCGGTACCGTAGACCGCGTGCTGCACAACCGCGGAAGAGTGTCTCCTAAAACACAGGAAAAAATCCGCAAGATCATCAAGCAGTCAGGCTATCAGCCTGATCCCATTGCCCGTCATCTGAAAAAGCATATGCAGTACCATATCGGCGTACTGATTCCCGAACTGGACAGCGGCTACGGCTACTGGCAGATGCTGTATGACGGCATTACCAATACCGCCGCTACTGAGCTGGCCGCGTTTTCGTTCACCATCGTGCCGTTTTTCTTCAAGCGTCCGCTCCATACCTCGCTCATCACACAGTTCAAGGAAATGATTGACTCCGACTGCTGCGCATACATCATTGCTCCGGTAATGCAGGAAGAAACAAAGGTGCTGCTCGACACCGTAGCGGAGATAAAGCCCTACTGTTTCGTTGACTCTCCGCTGCCCGACTGTATGCCCGTATCCACCATAGCCCAGGATCCGCTTAAAGCTGGTTTTCTGGCGGGACGGCTTACCCAGATGATTGCAGGTAAACCGGGCACCTATATCGTACTTGAGTCCTATGACGAAGCCTACAACCAGAACGAGCGTGCCCGCGGCTTTACCAACTGGTTCAATAAAAGCAGCGTAAGCGGCTGCAAAGTCCTGCGCGTAGTGGCAAAGAACGCGGACGTGCAGGACATAAAAAAAGAGATTGATGACCTGCTTGCTGCTATTCCCGACATAGCAGCCATCTGTACGGTGAGCGTCGAAGTCCAGTTTGTGGCGGAGCATTTGAAAGAGCTCGGCAAAACCGGCATCACCGTCACCGGCTTTGAGCTGGTACAAAAAAACTATGAAGCCCTTGTAGACCGGTCCATTGACTGCATCATCAGCCAGCAGCCGGAAGAACAGGGCAGAACCGCATTACGCCTGCTGTTCCGCAAGCTGGTATATGAAGAGCAGCCTGAAAAAGAAATATCCATGCCGCTTGAAATATTTTTTAAGGAGAACCTTTTATGACCACAGAAGAAATTAAAAAAGAGATTAACGACGGGAAAGCCGTTCTCGGCATTGAATTCGGTTCAACCCGTATAAAGGCAGTCCTCATCGATTCCTGCAACAACCCCGTGGCGTCAGGTGCTTTTGACTGGGAAAATTCTCTGGTCGATGGCATCTGGACATATTCCATGGATGAGATCATACACGGTCTGCAGACATGCTATGCCGCGCTTAAAAAGAATGTTCAGCAGACCTACGGTGTCACCTTAAAAAAGTTCGGCGCAATGGGCATAAGCGCCATGATGCACGGCTATCTTGCCTTTGATAAAAACGACAAGCTGCTGGTGCCGTTCCGCACATGGCGCAACACGATCACCGGACAGGCGAGCGCCGAGCTTTCCAAGCTGTTCAACTACCCTGTTCCCGAACGCTGGAGCATTTCGCACCTGTATCAGGCGGTGCTGAACAAAGAGCCTCACGTTCCTGCGGTCACGTTCTTTACGACATTGGACGGCTTTATCCACTGGCAGCTCACCGGAAAAAAAGTGACCGGTATCGGAGACGCCTCCGGTATGTTCCCCATAGATACAAAGACACGCAGCTACAATACGGATATGATCCGCGCGTTCGACAAGCTTGTGGCCCCCTACGGTTTTCCGTGGAAGCTGGAAGAGCTGCTACCGCAGGTTCTGCTTGCCGGACAGGATGCAGGCAGACTGACGGAATCAGGCGCAAAGCTGCTTGATCCGGACGGTGATCTTGAAAGCGGTATTCCGCTGTGTCCGCCGGAAGGCGATGCAGGAACCGGCATGGTCGCTACAAACAGCGTAGCAAAGCGTACGGGCAACGTTTCTGCCGGCACCTCAGTGTTTGCCATGGTTGTACTGGAAAAAGAGCTTTCAAAAGCATACAACGGGCTCATTGATCTGGTTACTACTCCTGAAGGCTCGCTCGTAGCCATGGCGCATGCGAACAACTGTACGGGAGAATATGATCACTGGATCAAACTGTTTGCGGACGTAATCACCGCAACCGGCGGCACGGTTGCCAAAGGCAAGCTGTATGACACGCTGCTTGGTCTGGCGCTGACCGGCGACAAGGACTGCGGCGGCCTTATTCCCTATAACTATCTGTCAGGCGAAAGCATGACCGGGCTTACAGAAGGCCGTCCGCTGTTCATGCGCACGCAGGACGCCAAGTTC
>CACZQF010000081.1 GCA_902783245.1 uncultured Spirochaetaceae bacterium
CCGCCAACTGATTTGAGGTTTATTACGTGCAGACTGACCGGATGAGAAATAGGCAGTACTTCGCCGTTGTCCAGCAGCAGCTGTTCGGCCTGTGCAAGCAGCTTCAGGTGCTGCGTTTCATCGTTTGCGGCCGCGGCGCTGTCCAGCAGGGCATCGAACTCCGCGTTTTTCCAGCCGGAGGGGTTGAGCGTGGAATCGCTTCTGAACAGCTCAAGGAATGCAAGCGGATCGGCAAAATCGCCTATCCAGGTGTAAGAAAGCAGGTCTGCATCCCAGCTGCTTATGGCGCCCAGATACTGATGCGGCGGCAGGGATTCTGTCTTCAGCTCCACGCCGAGCGGTTCCCATGCTTTTTTGAGCACGTCGGCCTGCCGTTTCATGTACTGGTCGTCTATGATGCCGAAAGTAAGCTGCAGCTTTTTGTCCTCGGGAAGTCCTGCGTTGTGTCTGGCTTCTTTCATGAGCTCCGCGGCCTCGTAGGTGTCGGTATAGGTCAGACCTTCCACTTCAGGATAACCGCTCAGCGGGTATACGAACTGTTTTGCGCTTACAAGCGCACCTTTTCTGAGGTCGCTCCACGGCACTGCCGCCAGCAGCGCGTTGCGTATCTGAGGATTGTTCCACGGCGCCTTGACGGACTTGAAGAAAAGGTACTGCGTACCGTATTCCGCATGGATATGTACCGTGCTTTTGTTCAGTATTTTGTCTACGATGATACTGCCGTCAACCCAGTCCGCTTTGCCCGTGTTGAACAAGTATGAGTTTTCTTTAGTGTCGTCCGACTGTATGACGGTTATCTGTGGCAGGTAGACGGAATCTGCGTCCCAGTAGTGTTCGTTCTTTTTCATGATGAGCGTACTGCCGCTGCTTTCTGCAAGTATAAAGGCACCGCTGGTTACTCCCGGTTTGCCGCTTATAATAGAGAATGCGTGATGGCACAGCAGGCGCGCCAGATGGCTTCCGGGCACTTCAAGCAGTACGATCACGGTATGCTCATCAGGGGTGGAAATACCTACGTCCGCGGCCTTGCCGTTCCCGGTACGGTATGCTTTTGCACCCTTTACGATATCGAACAGCGAGGCGTAGGGGGCATTCGGCGTTTTGAGCAGCGTCAGCCATGAGTCTTTGACGTTCTGCGCGGTGATGGGTGAACCGTCGCTGAATGCGGCTTCCTTGCGCAGCGTAAATGTCCAGCGTAATTTATTCCGCGAGATACGGTATGATTCTGCCACCGCGGGCTTAGGGTTGAGCGATGCCGGGTCATATGAAAACAGTCCTTCGTACAGGCCGGAAAGCAGCTGCGCTTCGGAGCTGTAGGATGCCGTGTGCGGATTCAGGTCATTGGGATGCGCGGACTGTATAAAGATGAAGTTGCGCTGAAGAGATTTGTCGGGCAGGTTTTTATTCTGCCCGTCTTCTTTGAGCAGTTCCTCCAGCGAATCCTCCGTCTCTACCTGCGGGGCTTCCGGCTCGTTGTCAGGCTCTGCCGTTATTGAGAACGGAATCACCGCTGACAGGAGCAGCGCGCAAATACAGGCGTATAAGCGGTATGTGCTATTCAACATCGGTAATCCCCAGTTTTTTCAGTTCTGCTTCTTCTTCTATATAGGAAATGTACTCCGCGCGCCGCTGGTTTGCCTTTACGATGGTGTTCTTGAGGGTAACAAGCTCCATCTTCATACCTTTGGCGTGCACGCCGCCCTTGCCGGTGATCATATTCTTAAAGAAGTTATCGAGCGCGGCCAGATGTACGAGCAGCTTCTGGCATTCGGTGAACTGCTTGTTCAGAAAATCAATGATAGCGTCCTGTTTACTTGCAACTATCTTTTTATAGTAAGGATTCGCGGTGTTCGTAAGGGCCGAATAGAAACTGACGCGCTTTTTAAGCATCGCCATGAATTCGTTGTAGTCAAGCTTTTCCACGCGGTCGGTATGTGTGGCCGTATCGGTGATGTGTATCTGATACACAAGCGGCGGATCGGACAGCTTGAATGCCTGGCGCAGCGCGCGCTTTACTTTATCCCAGAAAGAGTTGTGCATGTTTTCCATGGCATCATGGTTTTCCTGTATTTTTACGCAGAGCTGTCCGAGTACCGGGGCGACTGCAGAAAGCGCATGCACGGTGTCAATGAGCATGGCGGCGGTATCTATTTTTTGTACTTTCTGTACTTTCTGCTCTTCCTGTACGCCGAGCTTGGCGATTACAGCAGCCTGTATCTGCTCTTTGTTCGCGTCATGGTCTTCTTTGATGATTTCTTCCACGAGCGCAGAATAGAACGGTGTTTTTCCCATGACGGCGGGGTACAGCTTGCGGATAAGCTGCATTTCATCCGGGCCGGAGGTTTCCGCTTTTTTCATGTCGAAGCCGGAATGTGCGAACAGGTCTTTACGAATAAGCCCCTTGTAGGTTTCTTTCTGGAAGTCTGACAGATCTTTGAGCAGGGCATTTATGTCTTTGCTTGCGCGGCTGCACTTGGAAAGGTTGTCGGAAATATTGCTGGCAGTCATGGGATCGCTGTTCTGCCTGAGCGTGAACAGCATGCCGGCAAGTCCGCGGGTGTTCGGCTTGGGGGAATTCTGGCTGAAATCATGCCATGCAAAGCTGTTGCCCAGCGCCACCAACGCTTTTATGCGGGCAAGCGTTATGTAGCTGCATGAGAACTGGTAATAGGTGCAGATAAAATCGAGCATGCTTTCATAGTCTGAGAACCTGGTTCCTATGATCATGGCGCGTTCATTTTCAGTGAACTGGGTGTCTTCCGGTGCTATGACCTCCGAAATCTTTTTATCAAGCTTGTAGGGATCCTGCTTGATACAGGATTTCTTGATGAGAAGGTCGTACAGGTTTTTTACACAGGTATGCAGCAGCCGATAATTCTGCTGTAGATCAGGAAGTTTTTCCGATTCGTACCATTGCGTTTTTTTTTCAAGCGCAGCCAGGAACTGCCCGCTAAATGTCGATATATCTGCCATACTACCTATATCGGCGTATTCTGTATAAAAAAAAAGCCTTTTTTAGGGATATGGCAGATACGTTATGAAAAAAGTCAGTCGATGACCCAGCCCGCGGTGATCATATCGTTAAGACAGGTGAATGATGCGATGATTTCGTCGGTCGGTACAGGCATCATGTACATGCTTTTTACGGCGCAGATCTTTATGCCGTTTATGCTGCGCTCTGTAAGCATGCCGCTTCTGCCGTCACTGTTTTTCATCATTGCACCGGGATATGCCTGCTCTCTGGTTGTTTCAATAAGTGCCTCGCTCCATGTTCCCATACTGATCTCTCCTTTCTATATAATATGTTTTTTGCAGCGGTTCTGTTACTACTATAGGGTGTTTTGAGAAAACGTTTAGTACAGAACACGGTGCAGTGCAAGGTACTTTGCAAGGTGTTTTGCACTGTGCTTTGCACCGTGCTGTATAATCCGCGTGCCTCCATTGACAAATAAAACAGGGCTCTATATTCTTATACGGTATCTATTTTCTATAATAAGGACTTTGTAAAGGTAAGTAGTATGGCTGTTGATGAAAAACTTCAGACGCTCCGGCACAGCTGCTCCCATGTCATGGCGGAGGCTGTCCTGCATTTATTCCCCGGTACTAAGATTGCGATCGGACCTGCGATCGATACCGGCTTTTACTATGATTTTGATTTTCCTAAGGATAAAAAATTCTCAGATGCGGATTTTCCTGCAGTGGAAAAGGAGATGCGCAAGATTCTTTCCGGCAATCATGAATTTGTTCGCAGGGAAGTTTCTAAGGATGAAGCGCTTGCTCTGTTTAAGGATCAGCCCTATAAGCTGGATCTGATCCAGAAGCTGGGCAGCGGCGAGACCATCTCCGTGTATGAGCAGGACGGATTCCTGGATCTGTGCCGCGGTCCCCATGTGGCGAGCACCAAAGAGATCAATGCGCAGGCATTCAAGCTGATGAAGGTTGCCGGCGCCTACTGGCACGGTGATTCCAGCCAGCCTATGCTTACCCGTATCTATGCCGCCTGCTTCGCCAAGCCGAACGATCTTAAGGACTATCTTAAGATGCTGGAGGAAGCGGACAAGCGTGACCACCGCAAGCTGGGCGTACAGCTTGATCTGTTCCACCTTGATCCTGAGGATCCGGGCCAGATTTTCTGGCATCCGAACGGATGGTCAATGTACGTGACGCTGCAGGATTATATGCGCGATAAAGTGCGCCGCGACGGCTATGTGGAGGTGAATACTCCGGCCATTATGCCGCGCACTCTGTGGGAACGCTCCGGTCACTGGGGTCACTACCAGCAGAATATGTTCATCACTGAAAGTGAAAAGCGCATGTTCGCCATTAAACCTATGAACTGTCCCGGTGCGCTTGAAATATTCAAGTCCCGTCCGCGCTCCTATAAGGACCTGCCGCTGCGTATGGCTGAGTTCGGTCACTGCGTGCGCAATGAGCCGAGCGGTACGCTGCACGGCATTATGCGCGTGCGCGGCTTTGTGCAGGATGATGCCCATATCCTGTGTACGGAAGAGCAGATTGAGGCGGAAGTTACTAAGTTCTGCCACCTGCTGAAGAACGTGTATAAAGATTTCGGCTTTGACAAAAGCCTGCTGGTTAAGCTGAGTACTATGCCCGATGACCATGTAGGCGATGAGGCAACCTGGCAGCATGCGGAGCAGGCGCTCGGTGCGGCCTGTAAGTCCGCGGGCCTTGATTATGAGGTGCAGCCTAAAGAAGGCGCGTTCTACGGCCCCAAACTTGAGTTTACGCTTATTGATGCGCTCGGACGCCAGTGGCAGTGCGGTACCATCCAGCTGGACTACCAGCTGCCGTCTGCAGACCGCCTGAACGCGGAGTATATCGGTGCGGATAACCAGCGTCATCATCCGGTGATGCTGCACCGTGCGGTGCTCGGTTCTTTGGAGCGCTTTATGGGCATTCTTATTGAAAACTATGCCGGTGCGTTCCCCGCATGGCTGCACTTTGAGCAGGCCGCCGTGGTACCGGTCGGCCAGGACTTTAATGAGTATGCGCTCACGGTTGAGCGTACGCTGCAGGAAGCGGGAATCCGCTGCAAGGCGTACACCGACGATGACAATATGAAGTCAAAGATTAAGAGCATTGTCTCTGGTCATAAGACACCCTATATTCTGGTTGTAGGCCAGAAAGAGCGTGATGAAGGAACGGTTACCGTCAGGTTCCGTGCCGACAGCGGTCTGGAGCAGAAGACATTTGCGCTTGAGGACTTTAAGGCATACGTGCTTGAAAAAGTCAATTCGCACTATAACGGCATCTAAGCTTTCGGTGTAAACCGTAACGTAAACCGTAAAATAGAAAGCCCCCGGCAGTGAAGAACACCGCCGGGGGCTTTTTTATGTTCTGAAAACCTAAGGCATATATACCGCAGGTTTAGAAAAGATTTTAGGTTTCCTCGAAAAAGGGCATCGCTGATGCTTGGCCTCGCTGATGCTTTGCATCTTCGAGGCTTGAAGTTTTTTCGAGGTTTCCTTTATTCACGGTTCCATTTTCCGCGTGAAGAATACCACGCCCACAGGCCTACGTTGTCATAGACGGCCGATGTGGACGATGTGGTGCCCGTAAAGGTGATTGCGGCATACACCGCATTGTTGTTGCTTCTGGTCTGGTCGGGCTTGTCCGCAAGAATTGCGTTTACGTAGTATGACGTGCTCAGCGTGGACGATGCATTTGCAAAATCCGTGTTCGACGACGAAGTGGGAATATTTGCAGAGATGGGACACTGTGCAAAGCCTGATGTGGTGCCGAACAGGATAAAGTCCTGAGTGTATGCCATGGACCGGATGGTACCGGTGTCCATGTCTTTGCTTGTAAAGGAGGTATCGTTGTCTGCGGTTGTGTAGTACAGGTTGTCACCGCTTGCGTAGTACATGCGTGTTGCAGCCGCGGTGCTGGTTTCATTTGTAGTGGAAGCCAGATACGGGAAGAAGTATGTTTTGCTGTTCATGTAGACGCAGGAAAGCGGTTTGGTGCTGCTTTCACTGGTGACTACGGTAAAGTCGCAGGTGGAATCCGTCACGCTCCAGCTGGAGCTGTAGGTTGCTATTGATGTCATGCTGCTGGCGTTGAGCTTGTATACGGTACGTACGCTGCCGGATTCCGTACCGTAGACGAACAGATATGCCTGCCGGTTTGTACCATCCTGCGGTGCGTTCGTGCAGAACAGATGGGTTTGAGTGCTGCTGCTGAAGGTAGCCACGGTGTTCCATGCGCCGGTCACGCTGTCTTTGTAGTATAATGTTTTTCCGGAGATCTGGTTTTCGCCGTCATCGTAATCTGCCTTAAAGGTGTAGCCGAGCGCGTATACATAAGTACTGTCAGCGGCAATTTTTACGGTATAGTCACCGGGTGCCTTGCTGTCTGACACCCATGCGCCGTACCATGAGCTTGTTATCGGCTTATAGTAGATGTCGCCGTTGTCCAAAAACAGATAATCTTTATAGCGTACAATGGAGCGGATGTCGCCGCTTACGTTAGAATCCTCCAGCTCAACTTCTTTTCTGATTTCGTTGAATATTTCGTCCTGACAGCCGGTAAGGGCAAGCAATGCTGCAAGCGCCGCTGCGGCGATCAGTTGTTTTTGTATGTTCCGTATGATTTTCATATCTGCGTATCCTTTAGAAGTGGTATCGTGCTACAAGCCCGGCGGTCAGGAACAGGCCGTAGTCATTCCATTCGGGGTGCTTGGTGTACCACTGGGGCATATAGATGTATTCCGATTCAATGCCGAACGACCAGCTTTCCGCCACGCGGAAAAACGCTCCGGCCTGCCCTTTGAGGATAAGCCCCGGAAAATAGTTGCGGCTCAGATAGCTTTCAAGCGCGGTGCCCAGCCCGAACGTAAGGGGGAACTCGAATTTGCCGATGTAGGGCTGGAACGTGGCGGTGAACACCATGGGCACGTAGGTAAACATGTTGCTGCCGATGGTGGGATTGTAGCCGAACTGTATGTCGAATCCGAACGCCACGAACGGGTTTATGAACCGGTGATACCCGATTTCAGCCGCACCGCCGGTTTTGAGCTGATCGTCAAAGTTCAGCGGGAACGTGCCCATGATGGCGATTTTTATATACTGGTCACCTTCGTCATTCTGCCGGTAGGCAATCTCGGGCTCTGTATAGATGTCGGGATTGTCCGGCTCTTCCGTATCTTCATCATAGGCATCTTGGGCGAATATGAGGGTGCCGCACGCAATCAGCAGAAAAATAAGCGGCAGGATTTTTTTCATGTATTCCTCTCTCTGTTTTGAAACTTCTGTATATTTGAACTACTATGTCTTGCTGATAGAATTTTTATCTGAAATCAAGTATAGTGTAGACACCAAATATACCTCTTTTAGGGGCTTTTTTCAATATAAACGGGTTAGATTCAAAGCGCTGCGACGTTTGTATCCGGCTCGTATAATAGACCTGTTCGATAACTTCGTTATCGCTCAGGTCGACAAGTTCAAAATCACTGAAATAGCGCGGTTTTGAACTTGCATTTCAGGGTAACCTGTTCGAAAACTGAGGTTTCCAAACAGGTCTAATCATATAACCCAGTGCGGTTTGATTAGTTACAAAAAAATGGATTTCTAAGCTTTTACTGGGACAGATCGGGGAGCGACTATATGAGTGCTGTCATTATTGACGGAAAGGACATAGCGGCCAAAGTGCGCGCGCAGGTGGCGGCTGAAACGGCCGAATTGAAGCAGCAGGGAATTACGCCCTGCCTTGCGGTTATTCTGGTGGGGAACAATCCTGCGAGCGTTTCCTATGTAACGGGCAAGCGGAAGGCGCTTGCCGAGGCAGGTATGGCGGACCGTTCCATCCTGCTTGATGAGCAGGTTACTGAGGCGGAGCTGCTGGCGCAGATAGATGCGCTGAATAATGATCCGACCGTACATGGGATTCTGGTGCAGCTGCCGCTGCCGCAGCATATTAATGAGGATAAGGTGATTATGGCTATACGCCCTGAAAAGGACGTGGACGGCTTTCATCCGGTGAATGTGGGTAATCTTGTGATCGGCCGTCCCGGTTTTCTGCCCTGTACGCCCCACGGCATTATCGTGCTGCTGCGGACGGCAGGCGTAGTGACCGACGGCGCAAGGGCGGTTGTGATCGGCCGCTCCAACATTGTGGGTAAACCCGTGTCACTGCTGCTTGCGCGCAGGGACTGCAACTGTACGGTTACGCTGTGCCATACCGGTACAAAAGACCTGGCCCGTATTACTAAAGAAGCGGACATCCTTATTGCCGCCGCCGGCAGGCCCATGACGGTTACCGCCGATATGGTCAAGCCCGGTGCCGCTGTGATTGATGTGGGTGTGAACCGGATTCCCGACAGTACCAAAAAGTCTGGTTTCCGGCTTACCGGTGATGTGGATTATGAGCGGGTAAAAGAAATTGCCTCCGTTATTACGCCGGTACCGGGCGGCGTGGGGCCCATGACCATAGCGATGCTCATGCAGAATACGCTTATTGCAGCCCGCAATGCTGCCGGGCTTGCGCACTGCTGATCGGAGATAGGGGAGTTTTGTTTATATGACGTATTTTTTTGAGACATACGGCTGCCAGATGAATCTGGCTGAGTCTGCGTCCGTGGAGCAGCTGTTTCTGGCGCGCGGATGGACGAAAGCCGATGATGCTGAGACTGCCGACATTGCGGTGATCAATACATGCTCGGTACGTGCTACGGCGGAGAACCGCGTATTCGGCCGGCTGGGCTGGTACGCCGGGGTAAAGGCCGTGCGTTCCTGCGACAAAGACGCTAAGTTTAAGAGCCTGACCAAGGCTGCCGCGCTCGTACAGAACGGTCCGCGCCCGCTGACGCTGGTGGTAATGGGCTGTATGGCGGAGCGGCTGCTTAAAACACTCAAACGTGACTATCCGGTGGTGGACTATGTGGTCGGCACCTTTGCCAAAAAAGAATTCAGCCGCATTATTGATGCTGTGGAACGTAACGACAGTCCCGTGGAACTTGATGACAGCCAGATCTATCAGTTCGCGGCCACGTCATATGAGCCGGGGGCATTCACCACCTTTGTACCCATCATGCACGGCTGCAACAATTTCTGTACGTATTGTATCGTTCCGTATGTGCGGGGCCGGGAGCTGTCGCGTCCGGTAGATGAAATCCTTAAGGAAATAGATGTACTTTCTTCCTACGGCGTAAAAGAAATTACGCTTTTAGGACAGAATGTGAATTCGTATAACGGGCCGCTGTCAAAAGATTCCGAAGACAGAATACAGTTCCCTGAGCTTATGGAGCGCATCGCGGTTCATATCCGTGACACCGCTTCTCCCATAGGATGGGTACGCTTTGTGTCCAGCCATCCAAAGGATCTGTCCGATACGCTTATAGATGTGCTGGCAAAATATCCGGTGCTGTGCCACCATATCCATCTGCCGGTGCAGCATGCAAGCAACCGCATGCTTAAGGCCATGAACCGGCGGTATACCAAAGAGCAGTACCTTGCGCTCGTGGATCGTATCCGCGCACGTATTCCTGATGTATCGCTGACCACCGATGTGATGGTGGGATTCCCCGGTGAAACTGAGGAAGACGTGACGGAGCTGATTGAGTTCATGAAGCAGGTCCGCTATGAATCTTCATTTATGTACTATTATAATCCGCGCGAAGGAACGCCCGCATGTACCATGGCGGGCCAGGTGCCGGTACCGGTAAAAAAAGAGCGGCTGCAGCGTATCATTGATCTGCAGCTTGCCATCACCGGTCAGGAGATGGCAAAGCGTACCGGAAATACCGTGCAGGTGCTGGTGGAAAGCGTGTCCCGTGATAATGACGGGGAACTGCTTGGAAAAACCGCGCAGGATGAACGGGTTGCGTTCGCCGCGCCCCGGAGCTGCATCGGTTCCTTTGTGCAGGTGCATCTTGACGCGTTGTCGGGAAATACATTCCGTGGTACTATGGTGTAGGGAGTTGTTATGCCGTTTAAGTTGATCGGATTTATTGTAATACTGGTGTTTGTGACTATTTTTTCAGGATTCAATCTTGATAACCGGTGCGATATCAATTTGATTTTCCATACGTTTGCCGGCGTGCCTATTTCATTCAGCCTGCTGCTGGCTTTTACGGCAGGCATGGTGATCATGCTGCCGTATGCGTTTGCCCGGCGGCTGCGCGGCAAAACGGATCCTAAAATAAAGGAAAAAGGAAAGCAGAAATCTGCCGATACTGTAGGTAAACCGGCTTCAAAGCCAATAATTGTAGAAGAGGATTCTGGTCGTACCCATGTATAGACATCTGTGCTGCCTTGCCGCTGTTTTTATGGCGGCGGCTGTGTGTACTTTTGCTGAGTCTTTGACCGCGCGGCAGATTGCTGACGCTGCGGCAAAAAAAGCCGATGCGGCGGCGTCCGTATCATACCTGAAAACTGCCGTAAAATCTGCGGCGTCTCCTGCCGACCGGCGTGCGGTGTATGCATTTCTGGGCGCCGTGCAGGAGCAGATGGCGCTGTATGACGATGCGCGCGCTTCCTATGCGGAGGCGGCAGGCATAGCCGCGGGCGATGCCGCAGGAATGCCCGTAAAGACGTCCGAGCAGCTTGTGATCGATGCTGTGCGCTGCGCACTGAGCGCCGGTGACAGCGATACAGCCGACAGCTATCTGAATTCTTCCGTGCGCAATTCCAAGAACGAGCGGATACAGGCGTATATCCGGCTGTATACCCAGTGGAGCATGTTGTGCCGCGTGGCCGATACCGAAGCGGTACGCGAGCCGGTGATCGTGCTTAAGGCATACTGCGAGCTGCCGTCCATGGCATCGGTAAAGCCTGCCATGCTGCTGACACTGTGGTATGTAACCGGCGATGACACGTATTCTCGTGCGCTGAAGTCTGAATTCCCGAAATCTATGGAGGCTGCGGTAGTAGGCGGTTCGGTGAACATGCTGCCCGCGCCTTTCTGGTATTTTCTGCCGCGGCTTGGTGCCGCGCAGCCCGATATATCCGGTGAAAGCGTGCCCGTCTCTCCGGCGGCCGCATCTCCTGCCGCATCGGCTGAAAACCGTGACGGCGCGCAGGCTGCCTCCGGCAGTGAAAAGATTGCACGGCAGCAGCTTGGTCTGTTCCGCGAAAAAGCGAATGCGGAGGAACTGATAAAGCGGCTTAAGGCAAAAGGTTTTGAGGCGTTCGTTACGACGGAGACCCGGCCCAGCGGAACCACCTACTATATCGTAGTGGTCGATGAAAATGCCGAAGGTTCCATGGGTAACATGCTGCGTACTGCCGGATTCGAGTGCTATCCGATTTTTGTTGATAAATAAGCATATGTCACAAGATTCTTCCTCTGAAAGCGATGTGTTCTATAAAGACGGCCTGCGTTTTTCCTGCGCGCAGTGTTCATGCTGCTGCAGGGGTGAGCCGGGCTTTGTGTTTTTATCTCAGGCTGATCTTGATGCTCTGAGCGCATGGGCTGGCGTAACGCAGGAGCAGTTTATCAGAATGTACTGCCGCTGGGTCAGGATCGACAATGACGGTGAGATGCTGAGCCTGCGTGAAAAGAAAGACAATGACTGCGTGTTCTGGGCTGACGGCTGCAAGGCGTATGAAGCCCGCCCCGTACAGTGCAGAACATACCCGTTCTGGGATCATGTGATGGAAAGCCGGGAGTCGTGGGATGCGGAGTCTGCCGACTGTTCGGGCAGCTGTCCCGGCATCAATCACGGCGAGCTTCATTCTAAAGAAGCGATTGAGGCAGAGCTGGAAAAATACAGGAATATTGAGGTGCTTCGCCGTCACCGGCCCGTGTTTTAGGGCGCTTGCTGCGATGACGGCAGGCCGCATAAAGCCTGCCGTGGTTGTAGTTTACCAAGCGCAAGGGCTTGAATTTCTTACGGATTACAGGATACGATAGAAGATATGGCAGCATACGAGAAGATTTTGATTGTGGAAGATAACGACCTGAACCTGCGGATTGCGGAGCAGGTGCTGAAAAGTGAAGGGTATGAAGTGATCCGCGCCACATCAGGCATGGAATGTCTGCTGCTGCTGCAGAAAGCGACGGTGGATTTGATTCTGCTGGACATACAGATGCCTGTCATGAGCGGATTTGACACAATCAACTACTTAAAGAAAGACGCGAGGTGGTATGATATACCCGTCATTTTTTTAACCGCCTCATCAGACACGAATACGGTTTGTCAGGCTATGAAGCTGGGCGCCGTTGACTACATAAAAAAGCCGCTTGGCCGTGAGGACATGCTCAACCGGATCCGCAAGGCACTTGACCACAAAAAGCATCCGGCCGGCGGTATGTAATTTCCGCACCTTTTCCTATCTTTCCGCATCCTTTTTTCAGTACCGCATTGTGTAAGTTCCGCTATATCAATATAATAGAACAGCTATGAGTACTGAAGAAAAGAATGCTTTGCTCTGCCACTGGGCTGATCAGGTGGCGGACAGAATTATCCGTGAACGCGGTGACCTTGATGTATATACCTGCGCATCCGGAATTACGCCTTCCGGAACGGTTCATATAGGAAACTTCCGTGAGATTATGACCGTTGATTTGATTGTGCGCGCACTGCGTGACCGCGGCAAGAACGTACGGTTCATTTATTCCTGGGACGATTACGACGTGTTCCGCAAGGTTCCCGCAAACATGCCGGAACCTGAGACGCTTGAAAAATATCTGCGTTTTCCTATCACTATGGTTCCCGACACTACGGGCCGCAATGAAAATTATGCCCGTCACCATGAGGTGGACATTGAGCAGGAACTTCCCCGCGTGGGCATCCATCCCGAATTCCTGTATCAGGCTTCACGCTATCGTGCCAACCGCTATACGGAAGGTATGAAGATTGCCATGCAGAACCGCGAGCTGATTAAGCAGTGCCTTAATGAGTACCGCGATGAGCAGCATAAGATGAAGCCGGAGGATGTCTACTGGCCTGTGTCCGTATTCTGCTCTAAGTGTAATAAAGACACTACGACCATCACCGGCTATGACGGTGAGTACGGCATCAGCTATAAATGCGAATGCGGTAACGAGGAGACCGGTGACCTGCGTACGTTCAAGGGCTTTAAGCTCGGCTGGCGCGTTGACTGGCCCATGAGATGGAACGAAGAAAAGGTAATCTTTGAGCCGGGTGGAAAAGACCACATCAGTCCGGGCGGTTCCTATGATACTGCCAAGCTTGTTTCAAAGCGTATCTATAACTGGCAGGCGCCGGTGACCATGAAGTATGACTTTGTAACGCTCAAAGGTATTCCGGGCAAAATGTCATCATCAAAAGGCAAGGTTATCGCGCTTCCCGACGCGCTGAATGTTTATCAGCCTGAGCTGCTGCGGTATATTTTTGCAGTGAACAAAGTGGATCACGAGTTTGCCATCAGCTTTGATCTGGACGTGATCACTATGTATGAAGCCTACGACCGCACCGAGCGTATCGCGTGGGGAATCGACAAGGCTAAGAGCGAAGAGCTTGCCAACAAAGAAAAGCGCGTATATATCCTTTCTCAGGTGGAGCCGGGCATGCCGGCGGTTATGCCTTATCAGATCGGATTCCGTCTGCTGACTACGCTGCTGCAGACTTATTCCGGTGACATTGATGCCGTGATCGCTTCGCTCGGAGACGTAAAGCCTGAGCAGGTTCCGGTGCTGCGCCGCCGCTGTGAGTGCGCATGGTTCTGGGTAACGGAGTGCGCTCCCGAAGAGTTCAAATTCGCGCTGCGTACGGACGGCAGCAAAGCTGAGCTTGATGATACGGCTGTAAAAGCGGTGGTTCGTATCCGCGACACCGTAGTGCCCGTGATGGATCAGTGCGCTACTGATAAAGAGCTGCAGCAGAAGATGTACGATATTGCCGTTGATCTGGGCATGGAGCCGAAGGCTTTGTTCACGACCATGTATCATGTACTGGTCAACAAGGATCAGGGCCCGCGTCTTGCCAGCTTTATGAAAATTATCGGCAAAGATAAGCTGCTGAAAATCCTGAGCGTGTATTAAAACGCTGCGATGCAGCTGTTTTGCAGCTGTGATACAGCTTTCCGGCCGCCGTGCAGACCTGCATGGCGGCCGTACTTTTTTAAAGGCCGTAAGCCGACGTATATATCTGCTCTGTCATGCTGTTTTTATTTAAAAAAATTGCGCGGGTCTGGATACTGTGTTATACTATTTTTCAGCAGCTATAGAAAAAAGTTCGATAAGTTGAAAAAAAAGGAGCGAGGAAATGAAACTTAAAACTAAGTTTACATGGCTGGCAGTCTGGCTGGTTATACAGATGCTGGTTCTGTCGGCGGGCCTGGTGTTAGTTTCTTTGAATCTTTTTTCATTGAAAAATTATCAGTATGTGCTTACCCGTGCGCAGTATCATGTGGCTGATATATCCGATTATATCAACCGTATCATGTATCAGGGTGCCGACGTGGATAAGCTGTATGAAGAGTGGCAGGAAAAGCTGTCTGAGACTACTGATACGTTTGAGCAGCTTGCCAACGACAATGTACGTACATCCCTGCCGGAAGAGGATGAGCTCATGCTTGACCAGCTGTCTGCGTTCTGGCTCATCCTGAAAGCTCGTTTTTCTACATTTGAAACCCATCTTAAGAATATATCCACCATGAAGACTGCCAAAGACCTGAAGTTCCCCATCATGTCCCAGGGGCTTATGAATGTCTGGGAAAAAATGAAGGATGATGAGCAGATGAAGGGGCTGAGCTTTGAGATTGTAGTCATTGACTCCGAGATGAATACGCTCCATTCAGCAAAAGACAGCCTTGCGCAGGTGGTAACCAAGCTTTCTTCTTCGATTAAGGACCATGTGGACATGCGCGCGCGCGTCATCTTCATGTCGGCCATTATCTTCTCCGTTGTATCATCGTTCCTTATGCTTATTATTATTGTGGTCATTACATCACGTATTACGCGCCGTGTGGGCAAGGTCAACGATCTGTCCACCACGCTTGCGGGCAAGGATCTGACAAGACGTACCGAGGTATCGGGCCATGACGAGATTGCGGCTATGATGCGGAATATGAACAACACGGTGTCCGAGCTGAACCACTTTATCCTTATCGTTCAGCAGACGGCCTCAAGGGCACTGTCCGCCGGATTTGAGATCAATGATTCTACAAGCGATGCCGCGGCCGCCGTCGGCCAGATCAACAAGAGCATCGAAGAGATGAATCAGGAATTTGATTCATTGTCGCTTTCTGTAAAGAATACCGTTGATTCAATCAACCAGATCGAGCATGTGATCAATACATTGGTACAGCATAACAGCGAGCAGACTTCCGCCATCTCCAATACGGACGAGGCTGTGCATCAGGTTGCAAAGACGCTTGAGGAAATCAGCCGGAACGCACGTGAGCGCACCAAGAGCGCGGAGGAAATGCAGGTGCTTGTTGCCGACGGCGACAGCAAGATTGCTTCTACGAATGAAATACTGACGCGCATTACCAGCCAGCTGGATGAAGTAAGCGAGATCGTTACGATCATCAACTCTATAGCCCAGCAGACGAACATGCTTTCTATGAACGCCGCCATTGAGTCCGCCCATGCCGGTGAGGCAGGCAAAGGATTCTCCGTTGTTGCTGACGAAATCCGTAAGCTTGCGGAATCTACGAGCGATAACGCAAAGCAGATCAGCACGTCAATCAGCGGCATTGTTGATAAGGTTCGGGAAGCTAATGAGTCTTCCAATACCGCAGCCCTTGCATTTGAAAAGGTTGACGTAAGCGCGCGTACCATGCTTGAGTCCTTTAAGACAATATCCGCCGGTATTGACAGCATTGACGAACGGACGCGCCAGATTACCGCTCATACCACGAGCATTGCCGACACGGCAAACCAGATCAACGGCTACTGCGACAATCTGACGGAGCAGCAGCGGAACATTTCTCAGAATGTTTCCCGTATGCAGAGCGTATTTGACCAGTCCATGCACGGTATCAATGAAATCCGTCTGGGTACTCAGGATATCGTCAATCGTATGCAGAATGTTACCGACCAGAGTACTGTAAGCTATCAGAAGATGACCGAGCTGCGTGAGATTCTGGGCGAATTCCAGACTGATGAAGAGGCTGATGCCGCCGATATGGCCGCCGCTGCAGAAAAACAGGCGGCAGCCGAAGCTGCAGCGGACACAGAATCAGCGGATGCTGCCGATGCAGCTGCCGAGCCTGAGACTGTTGAAGCTGAGGAACCGCTTGTTACGGTTGACAGCGTTTCCGCGGAGCGGCAAAGATAAGTACAAGCGCCGTAAGGTAGGGGAGCGCGAGCAGCAGTGAAGGAGGCAGGGCCTGCAGGCCGGGAATGTTCTGCAGGTTGTTGGCTCCGTACTGTGCCGCAGCGAATACAAGTACCGCAGCGAATACCGCTGCGGTATTTTTTTTGCCCAGGAATACGGCGGCAAGTGCAGTCCATCCGTTGCCGCTGGCAATATTCGGTACGAATGAAGAAAGCCTGAGCGCCATGATGCAGCCTGCCGTTCCGCCGAATACGGCGGCAATACCCCATGACATCATTCTGAGCCGTGCAGGGTTCAGACCGTGGGCCTTGAGAACGTTTTCGTTGCTGCCCGTAATCCTCAGATACAGTCCGGCCTTTGAAAAACGGAGGAAGATCCAGCCGGCGCAGAACAGCAGCAGCGCAGCAAGCGTAGTGGTCAGCCTCATGGGCGCCGCTTCGAACAGAAAGGCAGGCGAGGTGAGCACGCCGCGCGTGGCATACAGACGGGTGGAAAGAATTGAAATAAGTCCGGTGCTGATGCTGTTCAGTGCAAGCGCGGACAGAAAGTGGTTGGCATGTACTTTTTCTACAAGTCCCGCTATGCCCATAATGCAGATAAGCAGCACCAGGGCGGCGCATATCGTTCCTGCCGCGGCTGAGTGGAACAATACGGTGAATGTAAAGCACAAAAATGCTCCTGCATTTATGACGCCGTCCAGAAACAGCGCCATGCACCCTGCGTGCTCACTTACAAGTGCGCCGAACGAGGCGAGCAGCAGCGGTATGGAATTGGCGAGTATATCATATAAAGAACTCATGACCGGCGGCTCCGTGCAATAAAATTGATGGCGATGCAGAACAGTACCGTGCCCTGAATAAGGGACGTAATATCAAAGCTGAAATTCTGCGACAGCACCGCCTTGTTCGCGGCGGTATTAAGCCATGCCAGAATCAGGCCTGACGGAATTACGGCCGCAGGATGCGAGCATGCTATGAGCGCGCAGGACAGTGCGCTCCAGCCCATGCCGCTGTAGAATCCTGAATGACAGGTGTAGTATGTGCCAGTAATGGCAAAAAATCCCGTGAGTCCGTGGAGCGCGCCTGATGCAGCGAGCGGTATGTATACTGCCCGGCGCACGGAGTAACCGCTGTACCGGGCAAACTCGGGCGCGGCGCCCCACACCTGCAGATGGCGGCCTGCTGTGGTGCCGAACATAATGCGGGCGGCAAGCAGACAGCAGATCAGAGCTATAAAAACTGCTGGCGAAAGCGGTGACGGCGGCATCAGCTGCGGCAGCCGCAGCTGGTCAGCGATATAGCCGGTGGCCAGCAGATTGTTTGAACTGCCCCTGAACGGACCGGCAATAAGCGCATCTATGAACGGAATGACTGCCGCGGAAATCAAAAAAGACGTGAGCAGCACGTTGGCGCCTTTGAGCAGGCGCAGGAATGCTGAAAGCGAAGCGAGCAGCGCGGGCACGATCAGTGCTGCGGCCAGCGCATACAACAGCGCAATCGGCGCAGGAACTGCCGCGCGGGTAAGAATGACGGCGGTTATAAAGCCTCCTGCATATATCTGACCTTCTCCGCCAAGATTAAGGTTTCCGCTCTTTATGGCGAATGCGGCTCCGGTGCCCGCTATCATATACAGGGCGGCAGTGCTGAGCATGCTGCCGAAGTAATAGACCGAGGTAAAGCAGCCGGTCATAAAGCCTCCTATTGCCATGAGCGGTTCCTGTGCTGTAAAGAGCAGCAGTATAACTGATACGGCTATGCCGGTGGCGGGTGAAAGCACTGACGGATGTGTCAGCAAGCGGCGGACGGTGCCTGCGGCATCTTTTGGCAGTCTCATCGTGATCCTCCCTGAATCGTAAGTGCCCCGTTCTTAAGGGAATATACAGACCGGCAGTATGGCTCGGGAAAGTCGCCGCTGGTCAGAACGATCACGGCGGTCTGTTTCCGGCACAGGTCATAGATGCGGCCGCACAACCGTGCGCTTGCAGCTGAATCAAGTCCCTGAAGCGGCTCGCAAAGTATAAGAACCTGCGGATGCGTGTCGAGCTCCCGCTCCAGAATAAGACGCTGCAGCATGCCGCCTGAAAGATTCGCCGCAGGCTCATCAGGCTTTATCATGATGCCGGCACGGTCAATAAGTTCCTGTGCGTAGGATACGGGCGCGCTGCCCGTATAATATGTGGTGAGCAGCTGCTCCACCGTAAGCGACGGATGCGAGCCGCGGCAGGTTCTGTCAGACGGAACTACGGCAGCGCGGCAGTCAGGATTGTGCCGGAGCAGTGCGGGTGTCAGCGCACGGCGGGCAAGCTGAACGGTGGTGCTGCCGATGGTGACGGTCCCTGTGCAGGGCGAGATTTCCATGCCGGTGATCACGTTCTCAAGCGTTTCAAGCCCGGCTTCGGGCAGTCCTTTGATAAGTGTGATCTGCGCGCGCCGCGCCTTAAAACAAATGTCAAACAGCGCGGGCCGGGCTGCCGGGCGCACGGTAATATGGTCAAAACTCAGTACCGGCAGGCTTGCGTCCTGCGCTGCCGCCTTTTCAGATTCCTGCTCCGTGGATACTGCAGCGGCAGTAAAATCAACATACCCTTTGCTGCCTGCGGTAAAGTCACGGCTGCGGCTGTACTGCGCGTCGAGCCTGCCTTTTTTCAGAACGGTCACGGTGTCGGTGTACAGGGCCGCTTCCTCCATGCTGTGGGTAATGATAATGATGTTCATGCCTTCTTCGGCCGCCGTACGCAGGTTGGCATACAGGGCGCGCTTCTGCTCCCAGCTGAGCAGCGCGGTCGGCTCATCCAGTATCAATACCTGAGGAGCGCGGCAGAGCGCGCCGAGCAGGCTGGTAAAAAAGCGTCCGTCTCCGCCTATGTCTCTGACAAGGCTTTTAAGCGGCAGTGAAGGGCACCATCTGGCCCGGCAGGCATCAAGCCGTGCTCGTATCTGTCTTTTGGGCGCGGAATGCTCTGTACCCAGCATAATATTTTCAAGAACTGATATTGAGTCTGCAAGCAGCGGCCGCTGGTGTACCAGCACTATGCCGTGCGCTATTGCATCGCGGGGTGTATGAAAGACAACGGGCGTACCGTCAAGCAGCATGGTGCCTGACGTCTGACGGCGGTCGCCTGAAAGGACTGATGCAAGCGTTGATTTTCCGGCGCCGTTTTCGCCCACTATGGCATGGACGGCACTGCCGGTAAATTCCGCTGACACTGAGTCCAGCGCGGTTTTTAATGAAAACTGTACGGAAAGCTGCTGGAGCGTTATGGTCATTTAGTCATTCTGCGGCAGGCTGATCGTTCCTGCCTGAATGCCTGAGACAACGGCGGCAACTTTTTCGCGGACTGCCGCCGGAATGGTGCTCAGGTACAGCGGATCATCCTGAATGAATTCCACATACCCTTCTGCCACACCTACCGTGCGTGCGCTGCCCCATTCCAAGCTGCCGTTCAGATACTGCAGCGTCAGCTCTTTTGTAAGCTTGTCCTGCTTGAGCGTGGTGCTGGATATGATGTTGCCCGGCGCCTTGCCGAATCCGTTGCTGTCGAACCATGAGACAAAGAAATCAAGCTCTTTAGCTGTGGCTATAACGCCCTGCGACGCGCCGCCGCAGATAGGCAGGATGACGTCTGTTCCGGCTTCATGCATGGCGCGGGCAAGTTCCGCGCCTTTGGAAGCGTCATACCAGTTGCCTACGATACGGTAGTCCACCGTAGTGCCGGGCAGCGCCTGCTCCGCACCTTCTTTATAGGCGGGCAGAATCACATTGTCCATGATGGGATACTGCTGGGCGGCAATGAGCCCGATGTGGTGCGATTTTGACATGAGCGCAGAAATATAGCCTGACAGAAATGCCTGTTCGTGCTGGTTGTAGCGCATGGTGGCTACGGTCGGAACATCCTTCTGATATGCGTCAAGCAGGATGAATTTCTGCTTAGGAAATTGCGCCAGAATCGGCTTAATTATTTCGGGCAGGGAAGGGTTGGATGAAATGATCACATCATATGTGCCTTCCGCAGCCAGCGCGGTGAGTTTTGGTCCCCATTCCGCCTGGTTCGTATTTGCCTCTATGATCTTGCATGCTGCGGCATGCAGCGCGTCATGTGACTCATTATAAGATGCCACCGCCTGCTCTACGCCGTCGGCAAGCATTTTGTAAATCGGACTGTCTGAGAGAATACCGGGAATAAAAACCGCGATACTGTTTTTCTGTGCTTTTTTTGCACCGCAGGAAGTCAGGCTTACGCCCGCCAGCAGCAGGACGGCACATGCCGTGTGGAAAAGAAATCGTTTCATATAAAGACCCTTTTTCAGCCGCGCTGAAAGTACATCCATACTCTGCGCCGGCAGGATTTAGATGTATATTTTAGTTTTATATAAAAATAGTGTCAAGGATGGTGTCAAGGACACGGTGTCAAGGACACGGTGTCAAGGACACGGTGTCAAGGACACGGTGTCCCTTTGGGGGCAGACCATTCTGCCGGCAGATCCAAATAAAACCAGGTACTTTTCTATGTGTTGTTTTTCTTTATAAATTGTCGATAGTATGTTATGATTTTACCGATGTGTAAGACTACATATAGGACACCTCGGAAAACCCGCTTTCGTGTTTTTATCGAGGTGCTCTTAACGCTTGCTTTTACGGCGCTTTATCCCTGCTTTGCTGAATCAAAGGCTATGATGATTAATGATAATTCGACCATTGTTTGTTTTGGAGACAGCCTGACTTACGGGCATGGAGCTGATTCTGCTACCGAAAGCTGGCCTGCACTTTTGCAGAAACGCGTAAAGATTCCTGTGATTAATTCCGGAAGAAATGAGGACACCACTGCGGACGGCCTTATGCGTTTTGACGAGGATGTTCTTGCGCACAATCCTGCAGTAGTGATTTTTGACTTTGGCGGAAACGATCTTTTTTACCCAAAGAAAAAGCTTTCCCGTAAGCAGATTGAAGCAAACTTCCGTACGATGATTGATAAGCTCGACCGTTCGAAAACTCAAGTGTACATCATGCGCTTTTACAACAATCAGATGCGTTTTCTGGATATGTTCGGCAGCTTTGACCGAATGCTCAAACGGCTCGAAAAAGATTACGGTGTAACGATTATCTGGGATGCCTGGCGCGGTGCGTGGGGCCACAAGGACTGCAAGTTCGACATGTCGCACTGCAATGCAAAAGGCTATAAAATAATGGAGCAGAATATCTTTAATGTTCTGGAACCATTTTTGAAAGAAAACGATTTGTTGCGCTGAAACGCCAATTACTAGATTGTCGTTTTAACAAGTACAAAAGTTGAAATTATTTATACATTAGACGGGTATACTATCCCGACGCTTGCGTCGGGGAGCTTTTAAGTACCGGGCACCTCGAAAAAGTTCAGACAGCTAAGATGTCCTTTTCGAGGTACCTTTTGAAAACTCTACAAACTCTCTTTCAAAATCTTTACCAGATCTTCTTCCGTGAGCGGTATCCATGCTTTTTCAAGGCCTTCGTTCACTGCAATGTGGTGAGCCATTTCTTCGATTCTGCTGTCGTCAATTCCAACGTCGCGCAGGTGCATCGGAATTCCGATCGATTCAAAAAAGTCGTAGGTTGCCTGAATAGCTTTTTCTGCAATCTGGAACGAATCGAGCGATGAATCGATTCCAAACACGTTCACACCGTATTTTACAAAGCGTTCAACGCTCTTTTCGTTCAAGATGTGCTTCATCCAGTGGGGTGTGATGATTGCAAGGCCTTCGCCATGGGTGATGTCGTAGTATGCGCTCAATGCGTGTTCGATTCCGTGGCAAGGCCAGCCCGACGGACTGTTTCCGAGCGAGTAGATTCCGTTGCAGCCATAAGTACAGTCGAGCATGAGTTCTGCGCGGGCAGTGTAGTCCTCAGGATTTTTAAGTGCAGTTCGGGTATGTGTCATAAGGCTCTTTAATGCGCTTTCCATAAATCCGTCGTTCAGGAGCGTTGAGTCTGCGCAGAAATACTGTTCCATGATGTGGTTCATTGCATCGGCACAACCGGCGGCGGTCTGCTTTTTAGAAACTGTGAAGGTATAGGTCGGGTCAAGGATTGAGCAGACAGGGTAGAGGTGCGGATCCATGTAGCCGATTTTGTCGTTTGTTTCTGTACGTGAAATTACGCCTCCCATGTCGTATTCGCTACCGGTAGCGGCGAGCGTGAGAATATCTACGATTGGAAGCGCAGCCTTTGCGCTGACCTTGTAAGTTATTAAATCCCACGGGTCTCCGTCATAGCAGGCTCCGGCCGCAATCGCTTTTGAACAGTCAAGAACGCTGCCGCCGCCTACAGAAAGAATTACATCTATTTTCTTTTCCTTGCAGAGCTTTACTCCGTTCAGAACAGACGGATTATATTTCGGGTTCGGCTGGATGTCAGAAAGCTCATAGATTTCAAAATCTTTGAGAAGTGTCTTTACCTTGTCGTACAATCCGATTTTTTTGATTGAACCGCCACCATAAGTCAAAAGAACTTTCTTTCCAAGCGGCTTCATTACTGCTGGAAGATTTTTTACAACGCCTTTTCCAAAAATAAGGCGGGTCGGTGTCATGTAGTCAAAATTCTGCATAATTTCCTCCGTATAATATGCTTTATTCGATATTTTCATACCAGCGTTTCTGGTAATCAGTGATTTTTGAAAGCGGAACGGTCTCACCGATAAGAGGTGTGATGACTTTGATATCTCCGCCCTGCTTTTCAGACCTGTTCACAAATCGGCTTACGCTGTCGTCCCACGGATGATTTGCAAGAACAAAGGCTCCCCAGTGAATCGGCAAAGCTGTTTTTGTGCCTAGAGTCTTTGCTGCGTCAAAAGACTGCTCCGGCGTCATATGGACGGAAGGCCAGCGAAGATCATATTGACCGCACTCCATAAACGCGAGATTAAAATCTCCGTATTTTTCATGAATCCGCTCAAAATGAGTATCCCAGCCTGAGTCAGCACACTCAAAAATCTTCAGACCGTCGCTTATGATTGCCCACGAAGCCCAGAGTGTCGTAAAATTGTCAACCAGCATTCGTCCGGAAAAGTGTCTGGAAGGAAGACATGCGATTGTGAAGCCTTCAAGGCTGATTTCTTCCCACCAGGCCATGTTTGTGATTTTTTCTTTTCTGACACCGAATTTTATCAGCCTGCGCTCTACTCCGAGGGGCACGACATATTTTTTTACTTTTGAATCAAGCTTTTTGATTGTTGATTTATCAAGATGATCGTAGTGGTCATGTGAGATAATCAGAATGTCTATTTCAGGTAAGTCTTCCGGCCCGCAGGAAAGTGCGCTGAATCGTTTTGGGCCGGTAAAACTTACAGGTGAGGTTCTGTTTGATAAGACCGGGTCAAAAAGAATTGTCTTGCCCTTTAAGTGTATCAAAAGGCTTGAATGTCCGAACCAGGTAAAAAAAGAGTCTTCTGAAGAGTCCGGCAAAAAATCTGGTATCGCAAGCGGAATCTTATCTTTAGGTTTCGTTCCTTTTTGAGAAAGAACACCTGTTTCGGCTCCCTTTGAAACTTTGACAAGCATCTGAAAATCATTTTCATTGTGAAATTTTTTGCCATCAAAATTAGAAGCACGCATCTTGTAATCTTTACGTGATGCGGATGATGCGCAGCCTGTCAAAAAAACTGCTCCTATTAAAAGTGATACAATAATTGCTTTCATCTGTTGTTCCTTTTTGCTCATGCGCATTTGCATCCGGCTTCTTGTAAGTAACACAGTGTTACTTACAAATAATATATTAAACATAATATCACTTGTCAAGAAAAACTTTTTAGATTATCATAAAAACATGGCTGAATATATCAGGGCGAGAAGCGATGAACAGAAAGAAGAGCGGATGTCTCAGATCAAAAAGGTAGCGGATGAGCTTTTTAAGACGATGCCGTACACGGAAATCAATCTTTCTAATATTGCAGAAAAACTGAAATGGTCGCGCGCGAACCTTTATAAATACGTTACCACAAAAGAAGAAATTTACCTGGAAATTGAACAGGACAGAATGATCGAATATCTGCAGTCGTTGATTACGGTTTTTCCGGATGGATGCCGGCTTTCGAGCGAGACTGTTGCAGAAATCTGGACGGCGCAGGTTGCAGCTCACGAGGATTATTTTAAGTACACTGCCTTTTTGCTTACGATTATTGAGCGGAATGTTACCGTGGAGCGCCTTACTGTTTTCAAGAAAACGTACTACGAATTAGCTGATGTTTTAAAAAAACGGCTTTCTTTTGCACTCGAAATCAGCGATGACGCGGCCGAAAATCTGGTTCTATCTATAATGAATTATGCTTCAAGTTATTTTTGCAGCTGTCTGTCAAATCCTTTGATTGCACAGGCTCTTAAAAATCTGAATATCAAACCTAAAGAACGCAACCTTGCCGATGATGTAAAGAATTTTATTCTGATGAACATTGAGTGGATAAAGCGGAAAAAGTAAGGGCCCCTCGAAAATGGCATCTTCACTGTTTGAAGTTTTTCGCTATTCTTCTTAAGGCGGACAAAACCTGAGTATAGTGTGAGTAATCTGCAAAGGTGACTCGGCTGCGGTGAAAAGGTGAGTCACCTTTGGCGCACAGCTGAGTCAGCTACGGTGAAAAGGTGAGTCAGCGTATTCAGTGAGATGCACCAAAATAATGACCCAGAAAATAAAAGATCATTTCGCAAGTTTTGCATATCGGCATGTGACAAGTCTGCATATCGGCATGTGACGAGTCTGCATATCGGCATGTGACAAGTCTGCATATCGGCATGTGACGAGTCTGCATATCGGCATGTGACGAGTCTGCATATTGGCATGTGACAAGTCTGCATATTGGCATGTGACGAGTCTGCTTATTGATATGTACCTAAATAATGACATAGAAAATAAAAGAATCGGACAGAAAAGGACACACTATATTTAGTGTCTGCTCCCGTACGGGAACAGTATGTTCTATGACTGCATTATATATAGCACAGCCATAAAATCAACCGCTTTATCTGTGACACAGTGTAAAAGAAAACTGCATCGCCTTTGACACAACAGTTCTGCTTACTGCTCCAAAGCTGTCACACTTTTTCCATGTGCTTCCTGTATTCCACCGGACTCAGGTCTCCCAGACGCTCTTTCGGACGTGCCGTGTTGTAGAACTCTATGAAGGATTCCACGGCCTCCTCCACAAGTTC
>CACZQF010000082.1 GCA_902783245.1 uncultured Spirochaetaceae bacterium
GACCGCACTCATCTGTGGAATGTTCTTAACAGTGAGATCGGAAAGGAATTTCTGCATGAGCCCGAGGATCTGAACACCGGATTCCATGGTCTGTTCTATCTGGACGAAGGTTCCCGCAACTTCTTTACGGTAAAGAACAAGCCGGTCAAAGATATCAGCGACTTTAAAGGCCTGAAGCTCCGCGTTCCCACCACAGAGCTTATGACAGAAACGGTTGCTGCCATGGGCGTACAGTCAACACCCATTTCATTCAGCGAGCTGTACAGCGCTCTGCAGACCGGTACAGTTGACGGTGCCGAGCAGCCGCACTCAGGCTATTTCTCAAACCGCTTCTATGAAGTTGCTCCGAACTATATTCTTTCCGGCCATACCTACAGCCCGTCCATCGTTATCATGAGCCAGAGCTGCTGGGACAAGCTGGATGAGGAAGCCCGCAAGATTATTATGGAAGCGTCTGCTGAGACTATGGCATGGAACAAGCAAACATTGAAAAACTTGATAACGAGCTGCTTGAGAATATCAAGAAAGCAGGTGCAAACGTTGTTGAAGTAGCTGACAAAACTCCGTATGTAAATGCAACGAAGGCTGTTTCTGAAAAATACGCAAAAGGCTACGAATCATATTTCAACGCAATCCTTGCAAAATAAATTCCGGTATTGACCGGTGCGCCGGAGTTTTCTCCGGCGCAAGTTTCAAAAAGGGAGTCGGTAATACATATGGAATATGTAACTAAGTTTTTTGATGCAGTGTACTGGTTCTTCATGTTTTTCTGTAAGATCTGCTTTATCGGTATGATTACCATTATCGCGATCGTTGTTTCCAACCGGTACATTTTTAAGACTAATCTTGTATGGGGTGAGCCCATAGTCCTGATGTTTATGGTGTATATGTCCTTGGTGAGCGCGGCGCTTGCTATTAGAAAAGATACCCATATACGTATGTCTGTTATCGATTATTTTGCGCCCAAAAAAGTCATCAGTTTTTGCCGTGGTGCGGCTCATGTCTGTATTTTTGGTTTCGGAATTTTCATGGTGGTGTACGGCTGGAAATTTGCACTTCAGGCTCGGCGCAATATTATGACTGGTACAAAGTTAACATCCATGTGGCTGTATCTTGCCTGTCCGATGGGGGGAATCGCCCTCTGCCTCATGGAGCTGGAGCGTTTTATCAATTTCTGCTACCGCGTAAAGCACGGTCTTACTTTGGAAAATGTTACGCTTGCTGATGAATCCAAAGCCATGGCAGAAGATGCCAGACAGGGATCTGAGGCGCAGGCGGAATTTATAAAAAACAGAAAAGGAGCTGAGTAATGGATCAGAATACTGTAGCTGTTATTATACTTGTCGGTTCTTTTTTAATCATGCTGGTAGGTAGATTCCCCATTGCGTTTGCCATCGGTATCTCTTCGGTGGTTACATCGCTGTATCTGGGAATTCCGCTCATGCAGCTTGCGCAGCTTATGGTAAAAGGCGTGAATGTCTTTACGCTGATGGCGGTTCCTTTCTTTATCATTGCCGGCGAGATCATGGGCGCGGGCGGTATTTCTCCGCGTCTGATCAAGTTGTCTGATGCGCTGGTCGGCTGGGTGCGCGGCGGTCTGGCCATGGTAAACATCGTGGCGTCGCTGTTCTTCGGCGGCATCTCCGGATCTTCCACTGCCGACACCGCATCTTTGGGTACTATCCTGATTCCTATGATGCATGCGCAGGGCTATGATGACGAATTCTCCACGAACATCACCATGACTTCCTCCGTGGAAGGCCTGTTGATTCCTCCGAGCCACAATATGGTTATGTATGCCATGGTTGCGGGCAGCGTTTCCGTAGGACGTCTGTTCCTCGGCGGCATTGTACCCGGTTTCCTGCTTGCAGTCGCGCTGATGGTGTACAGCTATATCCTTGCGGTAAAACGCAACTATCCCAAAGGCTCTCCGTTCAACATCAAATATGTACTTTCAACGGCAAAAGAAGCTGTCTGGGGCCTGATAACGGTTCTTATCGTAGTCGTCGGCGTCGTGACCGGTATCTTTACCGCCACGGAAAGCGCCGCTTTGGCTGTATGGTGGGCAATCATTATCAGTGCGTTTGTCTACCGCGAGCTTACGCTCAAAAAAATGTGGCATGTCATAGAGCGTTCGCTCGGCACATTGGCCATCGTCATGGTACTGATTTCCACCAGCCAGATTTTCGGATGGCTGCTGACGTATCTGAAAATGCCTGAGCTTGTGGCAAACGGCATCCTCGGCATTTCCCGCAACAGAATCATCATCCTGCTGATTCTGAACGTGCTTATGCTGTTCCTTGGAACGATCATGGATATGAGCGCGATCATTCTGGTTGCTACTCCGATTCTGCTCCCCATTGCAGTGCAGGCCGGCATGGACCCTGTGCACTTCGGCGTGGTTATGATTCTGAACCTCGGCATCGGTCTTATTACGCCTCCGGTGGGCGGCACGCTGTTCGTAGGTTCCGCGGTTTCCGGCGTACCTATTGAAAAGCTCATAAAGACCCTGCTGCCGTTCCTCGGCGTTATGGTCATTGTTCTGATCTTGATCACCTATATTCCGGAAGTCGTTATGTTCCTTCCGAATCATCTGATGCCGCTTGCGGTGGCGCAGTAACCGGCCATGAGCAGTTTCAAGTGTCCGTTCAGCTCCGCTTCTGTTGATTTTTACGCACAGGACGGAGCTCACGGGATTGTGATCGTTGTTCCTGGCGGCGGCTATACCATAAAATCACCCCGGGAAATGAAGCCGGTGGCGGATGTGTTCTATAAGAACGGATATTCCGTAGCAGTGCTGGATTATACCACAGGTGAAAACCTGGGGCTGCTTCCCGTAAAGGAGCTGTCCTGGGCTGTTGAAACGATAAAAGAAGCCTGCGGTCATGAGCTGCCCGTACTGGTCTGCGGATTCAGCGCGGGCGCCCATCTTGCCGGAACACTCGGGGTTCATTACAAGGATCTTTCCCTGTGCAGGCCGGATGCGCTTATTCTGTGCTATCCCGTCATTACGGCGGGCGAATATGCGCATGCGGGAAGTTTTGCACGGCTTGGCAGCGGACAGCCCGCCGGCTATTTTTCTTTGGAACAGTATGTTTCTGCGGATACGCCGCCTGTTTTTATCTGGCATACGGAAACAGATACAGAAGTTCCGGTGCAGAATTCGCTGCTGTTCGTGGCAAAGCTGGTGGAAAAACATGTTCCTGTTGAATTTCATCTGTATCCGGAAGGTCCGCACGGGCTTTCGCTGGCTACAAAAGAGGTTGAGCAGCCGGAAAAGAATCGTTTTGCAGATGCGCATGTGGCAACCTGGATGCCGCTGTGCTTGGAATGGATACAAAAATATATAGGAACCTCTAAAAACTGAAGTTTTTAGAGGAATCCAGATGCTTAAATAATATAGGAGATAGGTATGGCTCTGTGGAAAAATGAAAATGAAATGCTTGAGCTTATGAAAGAAAAGCTCTATACACCGGTTGTAGGCGATATCCTTGATACGATGGGATACACGCATCAGTTCCTGCCCGCGGATATTCGTCCGCTCAAGCCTGAGATGAAACTGGCCGGTTATGCGATGACGGTTCTTATGATCGATGTGTTCGGTCCTCAGAAAAAGCCGTTCGGCTATCTGACCGAAGCGCTTGACCAGCTTAAAGAGAATGAAATCTATCTTGCCACCGGCGGAACAAAACGCTGCGCCTACTGGGGTGAGCTGCTCACTGCCACTGCGCGTACCAGAAAAGCGGTCGGGGCTGTGCTTAACGGGTATCATCGTGACACGCCGCAGGTGCTGAGCCAGAACTGGCCGGTATTCAGCTGCGGGTGCTATGCGCAGGACAGTTCCGTGCGTACCCAGGTGGTGGACTACCGCTGCCAGATTGAAGTGGGGCAGGTGACCGTACATGACGGTGATCTTGTGTTCGGCGATGTTGACGGTGTACTGGTTATTCCCAATGCAATAAAAGACGAAGTGCTTGAAAAATCCTTTGAGAAGGCCAGCGGCGAAAAACTTGTTCGCAAAGCCATAGAAGGTGGAATGAGCGCGACCGATGCATTCGCCAAGTTCGGTATTCTTTAGCATACAGTAAGGAAATCTGATATGGCGGTGCAGAATGCATACCAGGTAGATATTCATGATAATGTGGCTACTGCCCTGACTGATCTTGAGCCGGGCGCGGTGTGCCTGCTGGGAAACAGGACGCAGCCGGAGATAACGGCGGCAGAGCCGATTACTGCCGGGCATAAAATCGCATTGCAGGATATTGCTCCCGGCGAAAAGATCATTAAATACAATGTAGTTATCGGCGAGGCTACCCGGCCGGTTTCTAAAGGCTGCTGGGTACACCTGCATTGTATGAAAAGCCTGTATGATGAGCGTTCGTCACATCTGGATGTGCATACGGGCGCTCCTAAAGATATTGCGTATGAGTGAGCCTGGCCGCTGGAAGCAGGCTCGGTAAGGACAGCAAAAATGGAACAATGGCAGGGATATCTGCGCAAAGACGGCCGTAAAGGCATACGAAACAGAATTCTGGTGATTTATACCGTAGAATGCGCAAGCTTTGTGGCCAAGTCCATAGCGGCGCAGCTGCAGCATACGGATGTGGAATGTATCGGCTTCAGCGGCTGTACGGACAACGCCTATGCAGTGCATATGCTTATTGCCCTGATAAAGCATCCCAATGTAGGCGGCGTTCTGGCCGTGGGACTGGGGTGTGAATATGTGCAGCCGGAATGGCTTGCTGCCAAAGCTGCGGAGGCCGGAAAAGAAGCCGACTGGTTCTTTATACAGAAAGAAGGCGGTACCGTGCCGAGTATTGCAAGAGGCGTAGCCTCCGTAAAAAACATGCTTGCGGTGCTGCAGCATACGGAAAAGGTTCCTATGACGCTGTCCGATCTGGTTATCGGCGCGGAATGCGGCGGCAGTGACTACACAAGCGGGCTTGCCGGAAACGCTGTGGTCGGCAGCTTCTTTGATGAGCTTATCGACTGTGGTGGAACGGCAATATTTGAAGAGATTGTAGAAGCGGTCGGATTACGCTCGTTCCTGACGGGCAGGGCTGCTGACAAAACTGCCGAGGCGGAGCTGGCATATACGTATGACAAAGCGCTTGAGTACTGCAGGTCTGTAAGGCAGTATTCAATCAGTCCTGGTAATTTTGCGGGCGGGCTTTCTACTATCGAAGAAAAAAGTATGGGCGCATTAGTAAAAAGCGGTACCAAGAAGATACAGGGCGTGCTGAAAGTAGGCGGCATGCCTCCGCGGAAAGGCTTGTGGCTGCTGGATTCCACCCCTGATCCGTACTGGATGCAGTTCGGTATTACGAATCCTAACGACAGCGAAGGGCTTATGGATCTGATCAGCAGCGGCTGTCAGCTTGTTTTTCTGGTTACCGGCCGCGGGTCTGTTATAGGCAGCGCGGTGTCTCCGGTTATAAAAATAACGGGAAACAGCAGAACGTATGCAGCTATGAACGGTGACATGGATTTTGATGCGGGCAAAGTGCTTGCCGGCACATGTACGCCGCAGGAGCTTATGCTTGAGCTCAAGCACATGGTATGCAGCGTAGCTGCCGGCGCTATGAGTAAAAGCGAAAGTCTGGGGCATAAAGAATATTTTATACCCTATAAATATCAGGATAAAACGGTTGGGCCTGCTCCGTGCAGGGCTTAGCGGGAGGTAAAAAATATGTTCGATATGAAATCTCAGCTGTCTTTGGAGGGACAGACTGCCGTCGTAACCGGCGGCGCAACAGGTCTCGGTCTGGCCATTACAAAGTGCCTGGTGTCTGCCGGGGCAAAAGTAGTTGTGCTGAGCCGTCATCTTGAGGCAGGAGTGCTTGATGAATTTAACGGCAATGCACAATTCCGCCCGTTTGACGTTACGGATACGGCTGCCGCAGCTCAGGTGGCCAAGGATATTATCAAAGAATACGGATCTGTTTCTATTCTGATAAACAATGCGGGCAACCACTGCAAAAAACTGATAGAGGAAATGTCGGTGGAAGAATATACTTCCGTGCTGCAGACGCATCTGGTCGGTGCGTTTGCGCTTACCAAAGGATTCTTCGGCCATATGAAAGCGCAGAGAAAAGGCTCCGTCATCTTTATGGCAAGCATGACAAGCTATATCGGCCAGCCTGCGGTGGCAGGCTACAGCACCGCAAAAGCGGGATATCTGGGGCTTGTGCATACGCTTGCCACGGAAGGTGGTCCGTTCAACGTACGCGTGAATGCCATTGCGCCGGGCTGGATCGATACGCCTATGTTCCATAAGGCAACGGATAATGATCCGCCGCGTCTGGCAAAAATACTCGGCCGTATTCCTATGAACCGCACCGGCGAGCCGCTCGATATCGGCATGGCAGCGGTATTTTTGTGCTCTGACGCCGCACGGTATATCAGCGGCGTCTGCCTGCCGGTGGACGGCGGCGCGCTCATAGGATTTTAATCGGGAGAATATGATGATACATAGACAGTTTTCAGAAGATCTGTTTTTAACGAATGAAACCGGAAAGCATTTGTACAATGCCTATGCAAAAGACATGCCTATTATTGATTATCACTGCCATCTGCAGCCTAAGCTCATTTATGAAAACAAAGAGTTTGCTGATATCGGTGAGCTGTGGCTCAGCGGCGACCACTACAAATGGCGTGCCATGCGTGAGTTCGGAATTGACGAGCAGTATATTACAGGATCTGCAAGCTATCATGACAAATACATAGCCTTTGCGTCTATTTATCCTAAGCTTGCAGGTAATCCGCTGTACATCTGGTGCGCATTGGAACTGAAGCGTTTTTTTGATATCGATACACCGCTTTCTCCTGAAACGGCCGAAGATATTTACCAGCGCTCGCTGAATGCTATAAAGACGCAGCATATCACGCCGCAGTGGTGCATGGAAAGATGCAATGTTCAGATTGTAAGTACTACGGAAGATCCTGTTGATGATCTGCACTATCATATCCAGCTTCGTGATGAAAAGAAATGCAGAGTAAAGGTCATATCCGCGTTCCGTCCGGACAAAGCCATGTTCTGTACGGCTCCCGGATTCGCCGCGTATATTTCATCACTTGCAAAAAGTGCCGGGCTTGGAATCCGCTCCGTCTATGATCTGTTCAAGGCACTTGATAAGCGGCTGCAGTTCTTCAGGCAGATAGGAACAACGGTCAGCGATGACGGTATTCCGTGGTTTGAATGGCGGCCCGTGTCAGAACAGCAGGCTGATGCCGTGTTCCAGAAAGCACTTGCGGGGCAGCCGGTGAGCCACGATGAGGAAGCGCAGTACCGGTCATACTTCCTGCTCAATATGGGGCGGCTGTATAAAAAGAACGGATTCGTCATGCAGCTTCATGTAGGCACCTATCTTGATGCCAATACGAAAGGCGTGCGGGAAATCGGACAGTCCACCGGATTCGACTGCAATGATGACAGAACGTCCGTATGGGATGTGGGCGAGCTGCTGAATGCACTTAACTTGAAAGATGTGCTGCCGAAGACCATTTTGTATACGCTGAACTTTGCCGCTACGGAATCATTCAGCATTCTGGCGGGCGGTTTCTGCGGCGACGGTATCAAAGGAAAGGTGCAGCTCGGAGCTCCCTGGTGGTTCCATGATCAGGCATTCGGCATCCAGCATTATTTTGAAAGCTGCAGCAATTTTTATCCGCTTGCCCTGTCCGTTGGCATGCTTACGGACAGCAGGAGTTTCCTGAGCTATCCGCGGCATGAATTATATAGAAGAATTCTGTGCAATTATATGGGACAGCTCTGCGAACGCGGAGAATACTTCGGTTCCGAAGAGAACCTGCGTCAGATCATTCAGGATATCTGCTACAATAACGTTAAAGCCTACTTTGAGCTGTAGGCGGCGCGGCTGTCAGCGGGAAGCATCCTCAGATTCCTGTATTTCCTGAGGATGTTTCAGCGCAGCCAGCGAAGAAATCAGGCCCTGGTTTAAGTGGAACAGAAACATGTCGCGCAGGGCGCCGTCGTTTTCGGTGAGTATGGCATGAATAATCTGGCTGTGCTGCGCATATGTTTCAGCTGGCGCGTTTTCCGTGTTGGAAAGGCTGTTGAAGATTCCTATACGGTACGTTTCTTGCAGCAGCGGTTCCATGGTGGCGGTAATCCGTGGGTTACGGCTTGCGGCCGCGATAAAACGGTGGAAGTCCATATCAAGCGAGTATATGCGCTTTCTGTTTTCCGTGTCTTCTTTCTGCTGGCTGAGCGTTTTCATGCGTGCGTCAAAAGCGGTGAGGGCTGCCAGATCAATGCTGGCACGGCAAGAAACGGCTACCGCGGGCTCCAGCAGCTTGCGCAGTGAAAAAAGGTTCTGCACTGATTCCTGCGTGATGCGTGAAGCATAAGTGCCCTGCCTCGGGATAATTTCCACCAGATTTTCCGCCTTCAGCAGAATGAGCGCTTCTCTGATAGGGGTGCGCCCGTAGGATGAATTAAGTACAAGTTCTTTTTCATTGATGTATTCGCCCGGCATAATCTCACAGTTAAGCAGCTTGCGCTTTAAAAACTGGTAGGCGTTCATCTTCTGGTTCTGCATATAAAACCTCTGTAATATATCAGATGTCTGTATATTACGGGTAAAACGATAAAAAAGCAAGGTTTCTATGCTGTTTTGCGGGGCTTTGTGTTTATTTGTTGCGCTGATTTTGACTATGTGATATATTATATCTAGCAACAAGATGTGTAAATGACAGTGTGTTGTTGTTATCTTGTTATTACATAAAGAAATGGATAGATATATCACGAATTATGGAGGAGTCCTATGAATTTAACTATAAAAGATGTGCGCTTGTACAGCGCCATGTCCGTCCTGTCCAGACCGATTGCAGATGCTACGCATGATATACCTGCAATAAAGTTTTATATTGTTGAAGTGGAAACCGGTGACGGCGTGGTAGGCCAGGGATACCTGCTGAGCTTCCACTATTCAGCCGGCGCGATTGAAGGTGCGCTCAAAGATATCAGACGCTTTATGCTGGAACGGTCATATGAGATTAACCAGACGGTAAAGCTCCGGCAGGATTATGATATCGAGACAGAGTATTTCGGCAATACAGGACTTCTGCGCTGGGCATACGGCGCGGTGAATGTGGCCATGTGGGATGCATGGGGCAAAGTGCTCGGACAGCCGGTCTATAAAATCCTTGGCTGCAACGGCCGCAAGATTCCTGTATACGGCAGCGGCGGATGGATTAACTACACGCTGCAGGAGCTTCTGGATGAAGTGACGGCATATAAGTCGCGCGGATTTACTGCGGTAAAAGTAAAGGTCGGCAGCCCTGACATGGAACGTGATATAGAGCGGCTCACCAAATGCCGTGAAGCGCTTGGTAAGGACGTTAAGATTATGATGGACGCCAACCAGGGAATGAGCGTGAGTGATGCAATCAAGCTGTCCGACACCGTTCGTCCGCTCGGAATCCACTGGTTTGAGGAGCCTGTTTCAAATAAGGATTTTGCCGGCTATGAGCTTATCCGCAGTAAAACGGGCATCAGCCTGGCTATGGGTGAGCGTGAGTATGACTGCGAGGCGCTGAAAGAGCTTATCAGACGTAATGCGCTTGATTTGTGGCAGCCCGATCTGCTGCGGCTTGGCGGCGTAGAGTCCTGGCGTAACAGCGCTATGGTAGCCGATGCCTATCAGATTCCCTGTCTGCCTCATTATTACAAAGATTATGACGTGCCGCTATTGGCAACCATACGCAATCCGTTCGGAGCTGAAAGCTTTGACTGGATAGATGCGATTATCGACAACAAAATGATCATAGACAACGGCTATGCGGTTCAGCGTGAGGGCGCAGGCTGGGGCTTTACGTTCAAACAGGAATTTATGGAGGTGGTTAAATGACCGGGATTATAACAGGCGCATCAAGCGGCATAGGGCTGGGTGTGGCAAAGGTACTTGCGGCGGCCGGACATACCGTGTATGCGATCAGCAGAACCGGTGCTCCTAAGGATGCGTCAGAAAAAGCATCTGAGAATATCATCCATATAAAAGGTGATATCTGCGATGCAAAAGCGATGAAAGCCGTGGTGGACGAGATCGGTTCCAAGCACGGAATAGATTTCCTTGTGAATAATGCGGGAATTACCGTTAAACGCCGTGCGGAGGAAATAACCGATGAAGAGTTTGAGCGTGTGCACCGTGTGAATGTATTCGCGCCGTTCCGTATGAGCGTATTATGCTATCCGTATTTGAAAAAAGCTCCTGCCAAAGGCCGTATTATTAATATCAGCAGCATGGCGGCCCATCTGGGGTTCGAGCTTGTGGTACCGTACTGCTCAAGCAAAGGCGCCATTCTGGCGCAGACGCGCGGTCTGGCCATTGAATGGGCTAATGACAATATTACGGTGAACAGCATTGCTCCGGGCTGGTTCCCGTCAGAGCTGTCAAAAAGCGTGATGGATGAAAAGCGCAAGGCACAGATTCTTTCCCGCATGCCGCTGCACAGCTTCGGCGACACAAAGGATATCGGCGGGCTTGTCAACTTCCTGCTTTCTGACAGCGCAACCTATATTACCGGCTGCGACTATGCGGTGGACGGCGGCGCGCTTGCGTTCGGATTCTAACGGCTTGGAATAAAAAATACCCCCTGCAGATCTGCAGGGGGTATTTTTTATGGACAGTGCTTACAAGTGCTTTTCTTTATAACCTGCGCAGCTTGCTTTGATCAGATCCCAGTCAAGCTCCGCTCCGATTCCCGGAGCCTCCGGCACGGTTATCATGCCGTCGCTGCCGATGGGCAGCAGGCCTTTCATGGGCAGCTGGTAGTTGTCTTCCGGAACAAAATACTCAAAGTATTTTGTATTTCTGATGGCACAGCCGCAGTGCAGGTTTGCCAGATCCATGTAGTTCATGGTGGTGGTGTGAATCTCGCAGTTCAGGCCGAATCCTTCCGCCATGTGCGCTATTTTCATAGTACCGGTTACACCGTCTTTCCACGAAACGTCTGCGCGAACAATGTCAGCGGCACGCTGGGCAATAACCTGCGCAACTCCCCAGTGGCAGCCGCGCGTAGTTTCTGTTGCCGCGATCGGAATGTCGAGCGCGGAACAAAGCGCCTGATATTTATACAGCTCAAAGTCTCTGAACGGCTCCTCAAGCCATTCATAGCCGAGTGATTCCAGCTGCCGTCCTACCCGGATGGCTTCGTCCAGCGTGTATTCAGCAACAGGATCGCTCATAAGCGTAAAGTCATCGCCTACTGCTTTGCGCAGCTCCTTGTGTACCTTCATGTCAAAGTCGACCGGTCCTGCAGGATGCGCCTTATATGCTTTAATTCCCTTGTCACGGTAGTACAGCGCTTCGTCTATGTATTCCTGTACCGTAGCGTGGAAATTGCCGCTGGCATATACCGGCAGTTTGTTGCGGTATGCTCCCAGATATTTATACAAAGGCAGGCCCGCCTCTTTTGCGGCAAGATCCCAGAGCGCTACATCGACCGGTCCCGGCATGTACACGGGGAAGAACGTGAGGTGGCGGTCTATGGTCCAGAACTGGCTCCAGATTTTTTCACGGTCGTGAATATCCTGTCCGAGCACTACGGGAGCTACGATATCCTGCATATAGCTTTCGGTAAGCTGTCCGCCGCGGGCGGCAAGACATGTTGCGATTCCTTCAAGTCCGGTGTCCGTGGTCAGCTTGAGTACCACGACGTCCCAGGGCATGGCTGCGTTGCCCTGTCTTTTTTTATCGAACAAGCATTTATTGCGGCTTACCCACCATGTTTCAAATTTAACAACCTTCATCAGTTTATGCCTCCTGATATATTAGCAAAAGTTATGTATCTTTTGTGATATATTAGCACGTGCGCAATGGGTGAGTAAAGAGGATTATGGAGCAGAAGATGTATATACCTGATCCTAGCCGCAGGCATAAAAAAAAGCCCCTGCACGCACCGTACAGGGGCTTTGATCCATACGCGATTCGAACGCACGACCTGCTGCTTAGGAGGCAGCCGCTCTATCCAGCTGAGCTAATGGATCATAGGCTGCTATAGCATATCCCAAAAAAACAAATTACGCAACATGTCACGTGTGGCGCAGCAGGGCAAACGCATTATAAAGACTTTTAAAATGTATGGTATTTAAAAATTTCAAAAAACATTAGAATTCTTTCTGGTGGTGAAAAATGACATTGAAAGAATCTCTAATGACAATCAAGGATTTCAGAATTGACCGA
>CACZQF010000083.1 GCA_902783245.1 uncultured Spirochaetaceae bacterium
CAAGCCCATGAATCTTGTTGACCAAGCTCTGGCTGCCATAAATAAATAGCTTAGAAAGTTGACTTGTTCGTTGACTTTTTATGGGAGTTTATCATGAAAAAAATACACCGTACGATCATACACTCTGCATGTACCGCATGCGTATGCGCCGCATTTATGCTGACCGCCACGTCCTGCACGATAAAGCAGGTGCAGAAAATAAACAGAACCGTATCCGTTTCGGGTACCGGAGTCGTCTGGGTAACCCCTGACCGCGCGACCGTAACGCTTTCGGTGGAAACATACAATAAAAACGTATCCGCAGCGGCAGAAGAAAACGCCGCAAAAATGACGCAGGTACAGACCGCGCTGCTTTCGTCCGGCATACCGCAGGACGACATTTCCACCGCGAACTACAATCTGTATCAGGACACAAGCTGGAACAACGGCAAAAAAATCATCGGCGACTACCATGTCTCAAACGAAATCACCGCCGTCATACGAAAGATCGATACCTTGGGTTCAGTTATAGACGCGGCCATAACCGCAGGCGCAAACCAGCTCAATTCCATTACATTCGGCATCAGCGACACGCAGAACAGCGAAAAACAGGCGCGCATTCTTGCCATCAAGGACGCGGAAAATACCGCAAAGCTGCTGGCACTCACAAGCGGCGCCGAGCTAGGCAAAGTACAGACCATAACGGAAGATCCGGGTTCGCTGCGCGCACCGCAGTTCCCCGCGGCAAACCTCATGGCAAAGTCAGCCGCAAGCGACGTACAGACGCCGATCACCCCCGGTAAATCTAAAATATCAGTTACCGTTCATGCGGTATATGCCTTGCAATAAAGCCTGCATAAAGATAAAATAGGCGCACTATGTTAGATTACAAATATATCAAAGATAACCTTGAAGCTGTAAAGCAGAATATCAAAAACAGAAACATGACAGCTGACGCGGACATTGTGGTGGAGCTGTACGACAAGCGCACCGCACTGGTAACCAAAAAACAGAACCTCCAGCAGCAGCGCAACACAAATGCCGCCGCCATGAAAGGCAAGCTGGACAACGATGCCCGCCAGAAGCTCATTGCCGAAGGCAAATCAATTAAAGAGCAGATTGCCGCCGCCGACAAAGAGCTGACCGAAGTCGAAACCAAGCTTGAGGAAGCCGCGCGCAAGATTCCCAACATGGCAAACCCGCAGGCGCCCGTAGGAAAAGTCGATACGGAGAACCTTGAGGTTAAAAAGGTCGGTACACCGCGCAAATTCGAATTTGAACCCAAAGACCACGTACAGCTCGGCGAAGAGCTTGATCTTATAGACTTTGACCGCGGTACAAAAGTGTCCGGTCCTAAATTCTACTATCTTAAGAATGAGGCCGTGTTCCTTGAGCAGGCGCTCATCATGTACGCGCTCAACGTACTGCGCAAGCATGGATTCACCCCCTTCATCACTCCCGATATTGCAAAAGAAGAAGTGCTGAAAGGCATCGGCTTCAATCCGCGCGGCAACGAGTCGAACGTTTATGCAATTGAAGAAGAAGGCACCTGTCTTGTAGCCACTGCAGAAATCACGCTGGGCGGCTATCATCAGGGCGAAATCCTTGACAAGTCAAAGCTTCCGCTGTACTACTGCGGACTTTCACACTGCTTCCGCCGCGAGGCCGGAGCCGCCGGACAGTTCAGCAAGGGCCTGTACCGTGTGCACCAGTTCGATAAAGTCGAAATGTTCGTCTACTGCGTGCCGGAAGAATCCGACGCCATCCACGAAAAGCTTCGCCTTATTGAGGAAGAACTATTCACCGGACTCGGCCTGCCGTTCCGCGTAGTGGACACCTGCACGGGCGACCTCGGCGCTCCCGCCTACCGCAAATGGGATCTGGAGGCATGGATGCCCGGCAGAAGAACAGAAGGCCATCCCGACGGAGAATACGGCGAAGTCACCTCAACATCAAACTGTACGGACTATCAGGCACGCCGCCTGAACGTACGGTACAAGGATGATGACGGTAAAAATAAATATGTCCACATGCTTAACGGTACGGCAATCGCCGTCGGCCGCGCTATGCTGGCAATTTTTGAAAACTACCAGAACGCGGACGGATCCATCACGATTCCTCCGGTACTGGTACCCTTCTGCGGATTCGACAAAATCGGTCCCCGCGCATAAGGGAAGATGAAACAAAAGAGCTACAGCCGCGGAATATTTTATCTACTCATTTTTCTGAGCGCGATTACCGGTGCTGCAGTTCTTAAGATCACAGCACCGGTAATCCTGCCGGTGCTGTTCTCCATCATGCTTACGTTCGCGCTCGTGCCGCTTGTACGCAGGATGAACCGCAAGCTCCGCATTCCGTGGAACGTAGCGTCAACCATCATCGTCATACTGGCGCTGATTCTTATCTACAACATCGGCTCATTTCTGGTTCAGACGCTCAACATACTGGTAAAGCGTATTCCGGACTACTTCAAGCAGCTTGCCATGATCTATGCCGCCATTGCCAAAAGGCTGCACATTCCGCTCAACGACTCAATCAGTCCCGTCGACAACTTTCTGATCCAGCTCGGCGGCACCAGTACCGTACAGCGCATCATACTCAGATCAACCGCCACGCTCATGGGCTATTCAAAGAACATCATTCTGGTGGTGTTCCTCATCGTATTCCTCATGGCAGAAATACATCAGTTCAGAGAAAAGGTCGAAGCGGCATTTCAGGGCAAAGTAAAAGGCAGAGTTATCCACGCAGTCAAAAACATTGTTCTGCAGATAACCAGATATATATCGCTCAAATTCATCATCTCACTGCTCACCGGCATCTACGTAACCATCGGAACTGCCATAATCGGTCTGGAATATCCCGTGCTCTGGGGCGCCATCTCATTCGTCTTGAACTTTATCCCCTACTTCGGTTCTGCCATATCTATCATACTTACCACGCTGTACTCACTGCTGCAGTTCTACCCTGACCTGCAGAGCTTTGTCATTGTGGGACTCGTCATGGTCTCCGCCAACATACTCATGGGAAATCTGATAGAGCCGAAACTGATGGGAACCAATCTGGGACTTTCCCCTTTCATCATACTTATCTGCCTGTCATTCTGGAGCTGGATCTGGGGATTCACCGGCATGCTGCTGGCGGTTCCAACCACCGTTATCCTCAAAATCATCTGCGAAAACGTATCGTTCCTGCATCCTGTGGCAATCTTCCTGGGCGGCAAGGTACAGGACACTACAAAAGAATTCTCCACATCAGAAACCGACTTCGAAGAGTTTGACACAGACGCCGCAGACGACCTCTAGCCGCAGCCGAGTCAGCTGCGGTGAAAAGGTGACTCACCTTTGTGATATGCACCTAAATAATGACACAGAAAATAAAAGATCATTTCGCAAGTTTTGCATATCGGCAGGTGACGAGTCTGCATATCGGCATGTGACAAGTCTGCATATCGGCAGGTGACGAGTCTGCTTATCGGCAGGTGACGAGTCTGCTTATCGGCAGGTGACGAGTCTGCACATCGGCAGGTGACAACCTCACTGCACACAGCAGCGGTCTCATCAGGTACAACACCTGCAATCAGCTGATTGCAGCCTGCTGCTTTATCGACATGGCCCATTTTGAAAGCTCCTGCATAAAACGGACGTCCTCTTCTTTGACGGCGGCAAAACTGCACACCGTACAGCTCAGCGGTACTCCGTCAACGCAGAGCCTGCGCCGTACATAGCAGAACCCGTACACCTCACGGTACATGGTGCACGGAGCATCGGGCAGCGGAAAAGACAGCTTTACCGCATATTCAACGCCTTCGCGCAGAAAACTTCCGTCACCTGCGCTGCCAAAAACAATATACTCATGCGTTACACATAAAACCGACGGCTTTGCTCCGGCGCTGTTCTGGGCTAAATACCGGCATGCAGGCACCAGATACAGCGCATTTGAAAACACGGGCAGATTATCCTGCGGTTTCTGACGCATAAAGCAGTCCAGATACTCTTTTGCTGTGGCAGCAACCTCATGGGGAATATCGTTCCAGGACGGCTCGGCGAACACCGAAAACCCGGGCGCAGGCATGCAGCACACGGAACCGGCCGCAGGCTCGCCGCCGGAATAAAACACCGTTGCCGAAAATCCCTTAGCACGGCTGTCGGGCACCTCCGTAATCCTGCTTATCATGGCAGGAACCACAAGCGCCAGCCCTGCCGACACCTGCTTCAGCTCTGTGGTAAAACACAGCCCGAGCTTGTTAAAGAAGAATTCAACCGTAACCGGTCTGCCCAGAAAAGTCCGCACCGCCGGAGCAGGATTCTGCAGCAGGATAATGCCGCTGTCCAGAACCTTCAGCTGCTCAGGCTTAACCGCAACAGGAAACACCGCGCCGACTGCACGTACGCCATCAGCATGCGTACCATCCTGTTTCTGCGCGGCAGGCATGATCGTAACCGGCACATTTCCGTCCATAAGATATTTCAGCACCAGTTCACGCTCAATGCCTGTCAAAACGGCTTCCGCCATATCATATTCCTCCTGTTTCAGCGGCTGCTCACCGCTGCAGCTGTATCTGCGAGATTTTCCACGAGCCGGCCCTGCTCAGATACAGCAGTACGTCAGTATGCCGCCGCTCGGAAACGAACCGCACCGGCACCTGCACAATAGACTCTGTAACAAACGGCCTGCCGTATACATAGGACAAAAATGGTCCGGCCGCCGCCGTATCATGCAAAAACAGCACCAGCGCAAATATACTGCCCGGCGCCATATATCTGTCACACGAATCACCGGAAACAACCGCGGAGCAGAATCCGTCAACCGTCCGTCTGCGATCTTCGTTCAGTGCCGACACATCCAGACTGCCGAATCCCGGCAGCTCAGGGTATACGGCAGCCATACCATGAACAGAAGCCGCCGCAAGTACCGCAGGCGAAAGCGGCAGCTGCGGAGCAACGCTTTCAACCGTATCACGGCGGGCAGTCAGCACGCCGTCTTCCAGCGCGTCAGACCATCCGGTCATGCCGTTGCGCTCCATAACTTCGGTCCTCAATGTGGCGCTGCCGTCAGCATCCCCTGTACCGGCCCCGTTTCCGCGGCAGGAAACGCACAGCACGCAGACCGTGCACAGCGCAGCCGCATGTACGGTATGTAAGAAACCTGCGCACAAAAAAAAGCCCGGATTACGTTTCATATACTCAGTATAACACATATAAACCCGGTGCGGATACTTTTATAGGCAGCGTGCGGTAATAAAAAAACTGAAAATAACAAAAAAACAGATTGCCCGGAACTATGAAACAGCGTATAATAGATATGAACAGATTTTTTAAGGGAGATTCCAGATGAACGTACACAACCAGATGGAAGAGATAGTAATCAAAATTACCAACCGCCTTTTTGATCAGGTAAAGGAACTTGATCCGCCGTGGTTTTCCTGTGATTGCGAAAACTGCCGGATGGATGCCATCAGTTATGTTTTGAACAGGGTTCCTCCAAAATATGTCGTTTCAGGCCGCGGTGTAACATACAACTCACAGGTACTGTCAGAAAATCAGGTACAGGCGGATCTGGAGGCTCTGAGCCTTGAGGCCATCCGTATAGTAAATACCGTAAAACGTCCCTATCATAACGCTACGGCATTAAAGAAACAAACCGCTATAACAGCGCCTATATTCAACTTCCCGCTGATCACAGGTACCGTGCTTGACGGCACCACATTTGAGCCGCTGTACGGAGCTACCGTCGAGCTGAAGCAGGACGGCAAGCTGGTGACCATGATGGACGCTTCCTGGAACAACCCGGCAAAAACATACCAGACTACAAAAGGCACATATACATTCTGGCTCAAGCCGTACAATGCCGACAAAGAAGGCGAAAACAAAAGCTTCAATTTTACCATTGAGATTTCTGCGCCTGACTACGAAAGCACCACCTATGCGTTGTGCGTGCCCGTAGTAAGTGAAATAGGCGGCATCAAGGAATTGAATTCCACCTACTCGCTGAAAGTACAGGATCTGTTCCTGTTCCGCAACGGCATCGAAAATCCGATGGAGTAAGCGAAGTACATGCGTATACAATCCGGACAGCATCCGCTGTCCGGATTTTTTTTATAAAATTTGTATTTTATGGCGTATGGCATGTTGACTAAAAATTAAAAACGCTATATAGTACTAAACATCACTAACGGACGATTAGCTCAGCTGGGAGAGCACTTGGTTTACACCCAAGGTGTCGGGAGTTCGATCCTCTCATCGTCCACTTAAGCTGCCTGATAAGGCAGCTTTTTTTATATATATCATGCAGAAAATACGGCAGCAGCTGCGCTTCACCGGACAGGTGCAGGGCGTAGGATTCAGATACACAGCATATCACCTTGCGGTTCCGCTCGGCCTTACCGGCTGGGTACGTAACGAACCTGACGGCTCCGTTCTTATGGAAGTACAGGGAACGGAGCAGGATATAGCCGAGCTGACGGAAAAGCTGGCGGCGGGCACCTTTATTCAAATCGACGGCATCACCCGCGAATCCCTGCCCGTAGACGATGCCGAGCGCCGGTTCAGAATCACCTATTAAGCATTAATTTCCCCTCATAGTGTCCTATCTTTTATCCTATTTGCAGAGAATTCTGCCGATATTGTAAATAAATATTCGCCAGATTTACATTTATCTGGTACAATAGGAGTGTATAAAAACGGAGGCATATGGACGCACAAGTAGACGATCTTACAAACGGAACATTAAACGAATATGATGACGAGCGCCCAAACGGGTCTGAAACAGCACAAACTGCAGCACCCAAAAAGAAGCGCGCCGAATCCGTTGCCCGTATTATCAATACGGCCATTATAGCAGGGCTTGTTGTATACTCTGCCGTTATCATTGTAATCATCCGGTCGGAACTCAATACACGAATCAACGACTACATAAAAAGCGAGACTGTCTCCATGTCACGCACCATCACGGATGAAATGGAGCAGACGCTGCAGCACATGGCGCAGGTCACAGACTGGCTCAAGGACAGCTCCGCCCGTATGACCGGAGATGGTTTTACGCTCAGGCAGGCAGCCGACATTTTCTGCGGCCAGGCCGTGCAGTATCTGGACGCCGATACCGCCGCCGTGTTCGACACGGACGGCACGCTTATAACCGACGCAGCCTATATGCAGGTCAAGATTCACGACAAAGCCGACATAGTCATGGCGGCCCTGCAGGGCAACCGTACCGTTGACTACGAAAAGGCAGACTCCCACCTGTATGCCGTCACCGCCGACGCCATCCGTATCGGCGGACGCACCGTAGGAGCCGTCGTGCTCAAGAAAAAGCTTTCCACCGAGCAGTTTGTAGTCACCGTAAGCCGCTATACAAATGCGAACGTCACCGTATTTGACGGTGCCACCCGCGTCATTACAAGCGTTGAAGGTATGAACGGTACGCTTATTGCCGATGACTCCGTCATAAAGCGCGCCGAGCAGGGACATGACACATCGCTGACGAACCTTATCGGCAGCACGCGGTACCTGTCATACTACTTCCCGTTCTACAACAAGTCAGGAACATACCTGACCACGCTGTACATGGGCAAACCGCTTTCCGTAGCGCAGATATTGTCACGGGCCATATTCTCCCGGCTCATCATAGCCATCATCATAACAACCGCGCTGATCATCATTGTGTTCATGTACCTGATCAGAAGCAGAATCCTGCTGCCGCTCAAGCATATCAACACGGCGGTATCGAACCTGTCATGCGGCGAAGGCGACCTGACCTACCGGCTGCCGATCCAGCGCAACGATGAGTTCGGCAGGCTCGCCGCAGGAGTGAACGACTTTATAATACTGCTGCAGCGCATTATGGCGTCTGTAAAAGAATCGGCCATGACCGTATTCGAAGGCAGCAAGGAAATCAGCGACTCCAGCCAGTCCATATCATCCGGTGCAAGCGAGCAGGCGGCATCTACGGAAGAAATGTCCGCGACCGTTGAGCAGATGGCATCGAACATAAGGCAGACTGCAGAAAACGCCTCAAAGACCGGGGATATCGCCAAGCTTACCGCCGACCACAGCAGTGCCGGCGGACAGGCCGTGCTTGATGCCGTCACCGCCGTCAAGGAAATTACTGAAAACATCCGCATAATCGATGAGATTGCAGGCCAGACAAACCTGCTTGCGCTGAATGCGGCAATCGAAGCTGCCCGTGCGGGCGAATCCGGCAGAGGATTTGCCGTCGTTGCCGGTGAAATCCGCAAGCTTGCAGAACGCAGCCAGAAATCATCCGCAGAGATTATCGCTCTGGCAGAAAAAACGCTTACAGCGGCAGAATCCGCCGGTGACAAGATTTCCAGCGTAGTGCCGAACATACAGGAAACATCGCAGCTTATCGATGAAATATCCACCGCCTGCCGCGAGCAGACCAGCGGTGCAGATCAGATCAGTCAGGCGATCGTCCAGCTTGATTCTGTAGTACAGCAGAATGCCGCAGTTTCAGAAGAACTTGCGGCCAAGGCAGAGGAGCTTGCCTCCCATGCCCAGCTGCTGGTCAAAGATATTTCCAGATTTAAGACGGAATAGCACAGGCTGCAGACAAAAAAAGCACGGTCCTTGTGAAGTGTACACCGGTTATCGGGCACTTCACTTTACGGCCGTGCTTTTTTTATGGCTGCAGTCTGCGTTTCCGGATACCGCCGCTATCTGTCATACCATCCTACGGCAGTCTGATCCGCAAGCTGCACCAGAAGCACAAGCGGATTCTGCAGAAAGTTAGAATAGTTATATGCTTCGCTGTCGGCAAGGTCACTGAATCCCATATGGCGGCTCACAGCCTCAAGTACCGGGCGGTTGTGAATATACTCGGGCAGCAGCTCTATGAGCCTGAGAACGGACTCATTTCCGTGCCCCAGGTTGCGGTTCATCTTGTCAAACTTAAAGCATTTTACCGGCGCCCAGTTTCCCGAAGCATCAGGCATTTTCTTTGTATAGGTCTCATAAGAACCGGCCTTGCAGAAGTCATGCGCAAGCGCCGTAACAAAGATGTCGTCTGCGGTCACGGATATTTCTTCTCCGTGCAGCGAAGAAAAATAATCAGTAAAAACAGCTGCAGCCAGCTTAAATGACTGGTAGATCACCTGCATGGTGTGAACCGCAAGTCCGTTTTCATAATTCCCGTGAAACGCCGTTGATGCAGGCGATTTGCTGAATTCACTGCTTTTTATATACTGCCATACCGTCTCCGCTTTCTGGGTGTCAGGAAACGCCTTTTTTACCATTTCATAATAGGTATTGGTCAGTGCAACCTTGTCATAAGAACCGTCATCATGCAGCGGCTTATACGTCTCATAAATCGCCTTATACGCTTCGATATCATCAAACAGCCGCTGTTTTTCTTCTATAGTCATGCAAAACTCCTTTCCGTATTATATTGGCATACTACCCGCAGTGCAACTCCCCGCCCCTGTCATAACGGAAAGTAAATTTCTGCA
>CACZQF010000084.1 GCA_902783245.1 uncultured Spirochaetaceae bacterium
CCGATGCGCAGGCCGCGCGCACGGCGCTCTCCGCAGCGTCCATAGCCGTATGCGGCATTGACGACGGGGTTTCACCCGGCGGCGTTCATAAAATCACTTCGCTGAGCGCCGATCAGCTTGACCAGTGCAGCCCAAAGACGGGAATCTGCGACCTGCTGCTCATAGAAGCGGATGGTGCCAGAATGCTGCCGCTCAAAGTGCCCGCAAGTCATGAGCCCGTAGTGCCGGAAGGAACTGACGCAGTATTCATCTGCGCAGGACTGGACAGCATCGGCGCCGCGCTCAGCGAAAAATGCTTCCGGCAGGAGCTTGCCCAGAAGCTGCTCCACACCACAGAGGATCACTGCATAGCGGAGCAGGACATTGCCTCCATACTGTACGCCACCTATCTGAAACCGCTGTCAAAACTCAGCGGTATCACCGCATTGTATGCCATGCTTAACAAAGCTGACACGTCTAAAACACAACGGTTCGGAGAGCGGACCGCCGCCGCGCTTGCTTCGCTGGCAGCGGGCACTTCGGCCGCGCCGTTGTATAAGGGCGCATATATCACTTCATTAAAAAAAGGACTGTTTTATTATGAACGATTCTAACACATACCGTGATGCGGTACGTCTGCTGGACAGTCAGGCCGTTATCACCCAGACCGTCACCTATGAGGGCACGCAGGGAACATCCTCCTATACCAGAAAGCTGACAGGGTACCCCCATCTGGTCATCTGCGGAGCAGGACATGTATCGCTTGCACTGAGCAAAGCGGCACGCAGCATCGGCTTTGAGGTTACCGTCATTGACAACCGCCCCGAATTCGCCGATCCCGCGCGTTTTCCCAAGGATGTCCACGTAATCTGCAATGATTTTACGCAGGCGCTGCAGGCGCTGCCGCCCGACTACGCATGGTATGCGGTCATGACGCGCGGACACACCGATGACGAAGCGTGCGCCAAAGCAATTCTCAAGCGCTCGTATCTGTATTTCGGTATGATCGGCAGCCGGACAAAGACTGCTCATGTGCGGCAGGTGCTTACGGAGCACGGATTTTCACAGGAACAGATTGATTCTATACACGCGCCCATAGGTCTTTCAATCGGCGCGCGCACCCCGGAGGAGATTGCCGTCAGCATTACGGCGGAGCTCATTCAGGAGCGCGCAAAGCTCGGCTGCCTGTATCTGGACAAAAACGTATACAAGGCGCTCGGCACCATTGACCACCCCTTTGCCTGCGCCACCATCATCGATAAAAACGGATCCGCGCCGCGCGACCCCGGCAGCTGCCTTGCGGTTGACCTGACCACTTCAATAGTCTACGGCACCATCGGCGGCGGCAAGTCCGAGGCAGAGGCCATAAAAGAAGCGCAGGCCATACAGCCGGGCTGCGCTCCGTTTATCAGGGAATATGATCTTTCAAACGGCAGCGCCGCCACGCTCGGCATGGTCTGCGGCGGGCATATTACCGTGCTGTATGAGTATACGCCGTAAGGCGCACGCATCCGACACCTCCAAAAACAACAATGCCGCAGACAGTCCCGATTATCTGAGACTGCCTGCGGCAAACCTGCTTTCACTGCGCCTTACTTCCACGGCGCAGTATCTGCGGAAGCTTCAGCCGCATCTTCTATACGGTCGTCCAGCAGGGCGTAGAAGTCAAGGCCGGTGGCCTGCTCCACCTTATCCACCGGCACCGCATATGACCAAAAACTGTCCTCACACTTTTGATTCGGAATGATGAACCCTATGGCCAGCACCGTCATGCCGTCCTCCGACGGCGCCAGCACCGTCTTATAATAATACTCAGGCACAGAAACCTTATTGGTGCCTATGGCTGCGTAATCCGATGCAGGCTTATCAAGCACAGGTCCGGAAACCACATACACCTTACCGAATCTGGAAGCCCAGGTACGTATCTGCGCTTCCAGATGCTTCCACACGCCGCGGTTCAGCTGCGGCGCCTGCGGACTCATATTGCTCATGTAAAATGTTTCGCTCATGGCAAGCTCATCAAATGCCATATCAGCGGCGGGGGTCAGATGGCCGCGGTCATACCCGGAGCCTTTATAGTCCGCGGGGGTGGCGGACTGCGTGGAAATCATGTCATCCTGACGGAAATCATTTGAACGCGAGGCATTCTTTACCAGCTCATCAGCCGTAAGCTCATAGGCGGACCATTCCGCCTGCTCATACGCCTCACGATAGCACAGGGCATAGTGGGTAAAATTACGCAGCTCATGATCTGGGGCATGATTTTTAAGGCCGCAGACAGGAACTTCAAGCCCGGCCGGCAGCACGACAGCCGCAGAAGCAGGCTCAGCCGGCACAGGGGTTGCATCAGCCAAAGCCCCGGGCGCTGCCGCCGCATCAGGATGCGAGGCCTGCTGCTGTTCCTCGGCAGGTGGTGTCCGTACCGCAGGCTGAGGTGCTGCGTTTTCAGCAGCAGGAGAGACTGCCTGCACAGAAGCCGCACCGTAGTACCGGTGATAATATAAAACTACAAGAACTGCCGCAAGGCAGATAAGTATCAGTAAAAACTTTGACTGCTTTTTTCCGCTCCGTCTGCGGCTGCGTCGTCTGGCCATAGTATACTCCTTGCAAACCTTGCAGCGGCAGTATAGCACGTCCGGCGCAAAAATGACAGCTTAGCAGCGGGGATTCCGGTGCTCAAACTCCCCGGCTTGTAATTTGGATGTTACTTATATGCGGTCATCATTATCGAGGATAATGATACGCCCGCCGCCCGCCACCGAGGCAAGCTGCTCATCATCAAGCTGCTCATCACCGAGGTTCAGTGCATCCTCAAGCTCCCCATCGGTTACATCAAAGCCGTTTTCTTTTGCCAGAGCCGCCAGCGCAGAAAAGGTCTTTTCGGGCAGAGCCGACACTTTTGCCATGAGCGATTCATCCTTTTCCAACATCGCAAAAAACTTTGCGACATGTTCCTGTGCCATAATTACCGTCTCCACAGAACGGTTGAGCCGATCCACTGACCAAGTTTCGCA
>CACZQF010000085.1 GCA_902783245.1 uncultured Spirochaetaceae bacterium
CCCACGTCAAACGACATCTGCAGTTCGTCCAGCAGGTCTGCGGCGGGTTCGTTGGCAGTGAGCTCCACGTGTGTGACGGTGCGCCCGATCATGGCGGAGATAAAGTCTGCAAGGGCTGCGTTGGCGGATGGCGTGTTCTGCGTGAACATCGCCTTGAATGACGGGTCGCACCGAGGATTGAGAAGCGCAGTCGGAGACGGACGCAGGGGATTTGTGTTCGGTCATGAGTAACTCCTTTATAAAATGGCTCCGGCACAGCTGAAAGCGCGCGCAGAAGGCGCTGACTTCAACTTGCCCTGCATCTTATACATGAGCCGTACGTTGCAAAAAAGTCCGGTGAATGCTTGTTTTTTTTGAGCACGGTAATCCGCTCGGTGAGCTGCGGATGTGCGCTTGAATAACTCCCGCTGATTTTGACTATCATGCTGCCGGACTACGCTATCGCTCCTGCCGCTGCCGATCTGCTCGTCGGTCAGCATCTTGCTGCTCAGAAAAAACGTGACATGCACTTTATGGCTACTGAAAACATGCTATGGTATATGCGGGCTGTGCAGCGAAAGCACCGGACGGAGGCGTGAGTATGTTAAAGAATTTTCCTGTTCTGTCAGATGAGCAAGTTGAGGTGTATACACAAAAGGGATATGTTCTAGTTTTTCGGTACTTAAACGCGATTGCTGCGGAACGTCCGGAGAAAATTCTGACCGCAGAAGACTATCAGGAGGCTGTAAAAGAACTGGATGTATACCCGTATTACGACAGAATAACTAAGGCTGTACCATTTAAGGAAGGGTACGAGTTTTTGAAGGAATCGGATATGCAGTATAATCTTCGCTCTCAACTGGCACATGAACTGACATCCTGGGCTTCATACTACAACATTAGTGATGAAGATGATCCGGAAGTCCGGCAGACTTTTCTTGAAAATGTAAAGCCTTATCAATAAGCGTACCAACCGGAAAGAATGAGGCTTCGGACGACGGCAGCCCTGCGGCTGACGATTCCGGGTCAGGCGCAGCTCCTGCAGATGATGCTGCGGGAAGCGGAACCGCAGAAATGCAGACCGCGGTATAGTTTTTACTTTGCCGCTGTAACGGTAAGCTCCGCCCGGTTCCAGGTTACGGCGGTGACGGTGAGCGCGCATTCCGACAGCCCGCTTTCATTGAGCCGCCGCATGCGGATGTTGTCGCCGGGCTGCACAAAGTATTCGTATACGACGGGAGCGCGCTCCCCGCTTACGGCGCTGAGCCGGATGCACCACATGCCGCTTTCCGTACGGAATACGGCGCTCACCGTACATGATGTGCCGAGCATGGAAAAATCCTGAGGCATGAATTTATCTGTAAGGGAAGTACCCGCGACGTTACCCGTGCTGAAGATGATCTTTTCAGCGGCTGCGGGCAGCGCGAGCATGAGCGCCGCGGCTATGATCAAAAATCGTTTCATGCTTGTATTCTACCACAGAATCCGCGTGTACATAACCGTGCAGAGAAAAAAACACCGGCACTTCAATGCCGGCGGGCACCAAAGTACCGGTGTTTGTATACGCGGAGTTTCCGTATGCGGTTCACTGCGGCGCTGCAAGGCCGCAGATACCGGCTATTTTACGAATTCCTGCTCAAGGAAGTTCAGATCAAGCTCGGGGTACAGCACGTGCTTTGCAAGCAGCGCCTGCACGCGCTGCTTACCTTCTGCCTCCACCGCCGGGTCAAGCACGATCTTGCCCTTGGCGGGCTTGCCTTCCTTGGTGGTGCCGGGCTTGGTACCTTTAAGCACCAGGTCGATGATGGCCGCTATCTCTTTCATGTCATCCTTGGTCATGCCGAGCGTGGTCACGCCGGGAGTACCTACGCGGATGCCGCTCGTCCACCACGGACCGTTCTTGTCGAAGGGCAGGGCGTTTGCGTTGAGCGTTACGCCGCATTTGAACATGGCGGCCTCGGCCTGCTTGCCGGTGAGCCCGTAGGTGGTGGTGTCAATGAGCATCAAGTGATTTTCGGTTCCGCCGGTCTGCAGCCGCATGCCGAGTTTCTGGCATTCTTCTGCAAGCGCCTGCGCGTTCTCAACGACGCGGTGCGCCCAATCCTGATAGGCCTGTGTGCGCGCTTCTTTAAAGGCTATGGCTTTTGCGGCGATGATATGGTTCAAGGGGCCGCCGAGCACCATGGGGCAGCCTTTGTTTACATCGTCCATAAATTCTTTTTTGCACAGAATGAGCGCGCCGCGGGGACCGCGCAGCGTTTTATGGGTGGTGGTGGTCACGATATCGGCCCATTTTACCGGATCGTAGTCGCCGGTGAATACTTTACCGGCCACCAGACCTGCAAAGTGCGCCATATCTACCATGAGCACAGCTCCGCATTTGTCCGCGATTTCCTTAAAGCGGCGGAAATTGATTTTTCTGGGATATGCAGAGAATCCGGTAAGCAGGATGAGCGGTTTTACTTCCATGGCCTGCTTTTCTATGGCATCATAGTCGAGCAGCCCGGTCTCGCGGTCAACCGTGTAGGGATGGCTTTCGAACATTTTTGCGGATACGTTCATGCGGTAGCCGTGGGTCAGATGACCGCCGGAATAATAGTCCAGACCCATAAGCCGCTGGTTGCCGAGTTTCTGACGCAGTGATTCCCACTGCTCGTCCGTCAGATCGGACACGCTTTTTGCTTTGAATTCTTCCAACGCCGGAACTTCAATGCGGTGGTTCAGGACGGCCCAGTAGGCCACTACGTTCGCATCGCATCCGGCATGGGGCTGCACGTAGGCGTAGTCAGCGCCGAACAATGCCTCGGCCTCTCTGGCTGCGGCTGATTCTACGGCATCGATGTTCTCACAGCCGCCGTAATAGCGGTGTTCAGGATAGCCCTCCGCATATTTGTCGGTGAGCAGGTTTCCCATGGCTGCCTGCACTGCCAGCGAGCAGTAGTTTTCGCTGGCCACAAGCTTGAGATGCGCACGCTGTGTTTTAAGCTCTTTGACCACGTCCGCGGCGATCTCAGGTCCTACGGCAGCCACCTGCTGCAGGTTGGCGACATACGCCGTCATTGCGGCGTTCGGCTTACCGTTGCACTGGGCAAGGTACTTTTCAAGGGGTGTAGACATTGACATACCTCTTTTTTAGGAAATCTGCCGGCCCAGGCGCGCGACCGCAGTGTAAAACTTATTCACGATGTTAATCATCCAAACGCCAGAATACAGTAGACGTACCCGAACCTATGGGGCAGGGCGCATCTGAAGCCCATAATACAGAATAATCGTCAAGAATTCAATGCGCGGATGCTGTTTTATCAGAAATTCAAATTGCTTGCAGTACCGCGCATCAGCCTGCCGATGCAGCGGTCTGTCGTTCCGGAGGAGCCGGTTATTTTCCGAGCATCTCCCGCGTGATGGCATAGCTGCTGCCGCAGTTATGGCAGATCACCTCCAGCGGGAACTGGTCGTGCGCCAGAATGTCGTCAAGTTCCTTTTTCCCCAGCGCCTGTATCTGACGCGCAAAATGCTCTGCGGAGCACGGGCAGTCGAACCTGACGTCGCGCTGCAGCAGCACTTCAGGCTTGAATTCGCGGAATATGCCGAAAATCAGGTCATCGCGCTTTCCGCCTTCCGCAACCCAGCTGCCGAGCGACGGAATGGCGCTGAACGCGTTCTCCACGCGCCGCAGAATCTCCTGCTGCTCCTGATCCTGCTCGGCGCCGCTTTCGGCCGTCTGTGCCGAGCTTCCGACGCCGCTCTGCGCGCGCTGTTTGCCGCCCGTGTACGGTACCGCCTGCAGGTAGATGCCCGCGGCTCCGATTACGCGTCCCTGCTTGTCGAACTGTATGCCCGTGTTGAACGCCGTGTTCGTCTGCTCTGACTGCGCAAAATACCAGGTGAGGTCCTTGGCGATGTTCCGGTATTTTATTTCCGTGGTGCCGGTCTGCGGCTCGCGCGCGCCTTCTGCCAGACGGCTCAGCGTGACGGTGCCTTCGCCGAAGAACGGGCTCAGATCCCAGCTTTCAAGCGGCTTTTCTATAGGAATCTGGTTCTGCAGCAGATGGCCGCGCACGTAGCCCGAGCTGTCGGCCTCCACTGAAAATCCTGCGGCGGGACCGTTCGTGTCGTAGCGGAACGTAATGTGCTCGCGGCCTTTCATCATGGGAATCAGCAGCGCCGCGCACAGCTCCGCCTGCCCGAGCACCATGGTCTCAAGTATGCCCAGATTATGGTTTGCGCGCATCTGGTTCACCAGCTTTGTTCCGGTTACGAACGCGCCGCGGAACCGTCCTTCTGCAATCGTAAATATGGTCATGCTGTCCTGCTCAACGGAAGCAAGCTTGGCCAGCAGCTCTTTGTCTTCTATCTGTACTGTAATCATGTGCCCAGTATACAGTTATTTGCCGCCCCCGTATACTGGTTGGCACTTGTTTGCACTGGTTGTCACTTGTTGTCACTTGTTGTCACTTGTTGTCACTTGTTGGCTCTTGGATTACGCTTGGAACCTGCGGATTTCCGCGCGTTTCATCGGTCTGGCGCATGGCGCTGTGTTTATGCTATACTGCCGGCAGACACCGGTGAGTGCGGAACTGCGTACGCCGGCGCATAGTTTTTTTACAGGAGTGTGGCTGTATGGGATGTGGACGGGTTCTGCTGTGCATTATCTTTCCGCCGCTTGCGGTGCTGGACAAAGGATGCGGTTCGATCGTGATCGTAACGCTGCTTACGTGCTGCGGATGGGTTCCAGGCGTGATTGGCGCGCTGGTCATAAACAATAAGTAGGAGTCTGAGCTGCCATGTCTGCGGCAGCTGCCGGACATCCGGCGTGAAGCCGGACGGTGTATGCCGTATATACAAAAAGCCCGCGCGGGTTCATCCCTCGCGGGCTTTTTTGCTGTAGTAAACTGTAGTTTACTGCGTGTTCCTCAGGCCGCCGGCCTGCCGGAACGCGCAGCATGCTTCTGCGGCTGCCCTTACAGCAGGCCGCCGAGCGTTGAAAGCATGATACTTCCGATGATAAGGATCACGGCGCCGCCAAGACGTGAAGAAATCTGTGCGAACGGCATGAGCTCCATGCGGTCTGCTGCAGAAAGAACGGCAACGTCGCCGGTTCCGCCCATGTTGGACATACACAGACCTGCGGTGATACCTGCTTCTACCGGATAGAATCCCACGAACTTACCGATGAGCGCCGCGCCGGCAAATCCGCCGATACAGGTCACCATACACAGAATCAGATACTTGATTGTGAACGTTGATACGATCGTTCCGAAGTCAAGATAGCAGATACCGATGCCCATAAGCAGCGTGGTGGTCAGGTTCTTCATGATGAACTGGAACCACTGGTAGCAGGCTACTTCGATATTCTCAGGAATAACGTTGAGCACTTTGCAGATTGCTACGGTTATGATCATCCATGCATAGGCGTGGATAGAGATGGAAGGAACGATCTTGCTCCAGATGTTTGAGAAGATAAAGCCGATGGCAAAGAATGAACAGGAAACGAGCAGGCCGATACCCATGTTGGTGACGGTGATGTGCTCGCGGAGCTCTTTCATGCGCGGGCTGATTTCAAGCTCGGAGGCATCCATGCCGTTCGTTACCATCAGGGAGCCGTTACCGTTAAGCTTCTTGTTGGTGATGATTTTTACGATAAGACCGCCGAGCACGATTGAGACCGCATTGCCGATGGCAACGGCCGGAGTCATGACGGAGATGGCTTCCGCCGCGGTCATGGTTCCTGAGTTCTCAAAGATCTTTGAAAGCGGAACGGCACCTGCGCCCATACCGCCGCCCATGATCGGCAGTGCGATAAGAAGCAGTGATTTAAGGGCGCCGAAGCCCATGATGGTGCCGACGAGTACCGCCAGACCGAATGCGCAGATAAGTCCGCCGAAGATGGCGGGGAAATAGCGCGCGGCCGCTTTTGCAAGCAGCTTGCGGTTCATACCGAGAATTGAGCCGGTGATAAGCGCGGCGATATAGAAGTCAAGGAATGCTCCGGTGGGCTTGAAGAATGTGTTGATGTTGCCTACCAGATCGAACTTTTTCAGGAATCCGAATGCGTACAGCTTTGAGCCGTCGGCGGCTTTGCCGATGACCATTGGTACCAGATGGAAATAGACGAGCAGCGCAGAGCCGAAGATGATGACGATGGCACCGCCGCCAAGATAAGAACGTACGATGGGCAGACGTTCGCCGATTTCATTGAGGATAGTTCCCATGACAATCATCCACGCGAAGCATCCTGCCATTCCCTGCGGCAGAACGCCGAGATACGTGGCTGCAAGAACTACCAGCGCGGCAATAGCGAAGTACTTAACCGGCAGGTTGAAAAGCGTCAGCATTCCAGCTGGTTTTTTTGAAGCTGAGTCGGACATATGTGTTCTCCTTTTTGGACTTTACCGGCCGGAGCGGGGTAGCGCACCGGCCGATAATTATAAAAAATGTATATAATTTAATCCTACTATGAAAAACCCATTTGTCAAGTTTTCTTTACAAAAACTCCTCATTCCTACGCTTTTCCGAATCGTTTGCGCATAAGCGGCTTGATTCCGCCTGCCTCCAGAATCTTCATGGCCTGCTCGCCGAGCTGCTCGCACGGGTAGACCTCGCCGGTTTCCTGCACCAGCACTGTGCCTTTTTCCAGATTAAGCGTGAGCGTCTGTCCGGGCTTAACTTTTGAACTGATTCCCTTGCAGATGACGGGCAGCAGGCCCAGATTTATAGCGTTGCGGAAGAAGATTCTGGCGAACGAATCAGCCAGCACCGCGGCCGCCCCCATGTTCAGCAGCGCGATGGGCGCATGCTCCCTGCTTGAGCCGCAGCCGAAATTCCGTCCGGCCACCACGATGCCGCCCTTCGGAAAATTGGGGGCTATGTCCTCGCTTACGCCGCACAGGCAGTGGCTGCCGATTTCTTTGGGATCCGTGAGCGCCAGAAAACGGCCCGGATATATCTGGTCGGTGTCAATGTTGTCGCCTACGATAATGATTTTTCCCGTCACTTCCTTCTGTATTCCTTCCATGTTCATGCCTCCTGAATTAGTGGGAACCTCGAAAAACTTTTAACATCGAAGATGTCCTTTTTCGAGGTGCCTTATAGATATTCGCGCGGATCGGTGATGCAGCCGTTCGCTATGCTCGCCGCCACTGTGGCGGGGCTGGCAAGATATATCTGCGCCTGCGTGGAGCCCATCCTGCCCGGAAAGTTTCTGTTGGTGCTCGTGATGCATACTTCATCAGGCGCAAGCACTCCTTCATGTGCGCCGAGACATGCGCCGCAGCCGGGCGTGGTGATGGTGGCTCCCGCCGCCATCAGATCCTGTATATAGCCTTTTTCCATGCAGGCCAGCATCACTTCGCGTGACGCGGGCACTACGATGAGTCTCGTGTATTCCGGAATGTGCCTGCCTTTGAGGATTTTTGCCGCTACGGCGATATCTTCTTCCCTGCCGCCGGTACAACTGCCGATGTAGCCCTGGTTGATTTTGACCGGTTCCTGCGCGATGACGCTCTGCAGCGTATGGACGTTCTCCACACTGCTCGGACAGGCAAGCTCCGGCTCCAGCTTCGTCACGTCAAAGACGTAGCTTTCGGCGTAGCAGTAGCCCGGGTCGGTTGTCTGGATCTGATACGGGCGAACGGCGCGCTTCTGCACGTAGTCGATTACGTCCTGGTTCGGCTGCATGTAGGCGGTCTTTGCGCCCATCTCCACCGCCATGTTGCAGATGCACATGCGGCCCGCCACGTTCAGTGATTCCACGTAGCTGCCCGTAAAATCTATGGCCTTGTACACCGCGCCGTCCGCGCGGATTTTGCCGAGCACGGCCAGGATGACGTCCTTGGGGAATACGCCTTTCGGCGCACTTCCTTCCAGCCGCACTTCTATGATCTCGGGAACGCGGAACCAGAGCTCACCGGTCATAAGGATCGTCGCCATGTCGGTGGCGCCGCAGCCGGTGCCCATGGCACCGAACGCGCCGTGCGTGGTGGTGTGGCTGTCGGTGGCCACGACGATCATACCCGGATAGATGACGCCTGCTTCGGGCATCACCTGATGGCAGACTCCGCAGTTTGTATCAAAGTGGAATTTCAGGCCGTTCTTGCGTGCGAATTCGCGCATTTCCTTGTGGTTCGCCGCACTTTTAATGTCCGGCGTGGGGGCATAGTGGTCGAATACGAATGCGCATCTGGTATTGTCCCATACTTTTTCGCCTCCCATCTCATAGAAAGAATAGACAGTCTGAAGATACAGGTCGTTGATTTCGGCAAAATCTACTTTTGCCGTCACTATTTCGCCCGTTTTGACTTCTGTTCTGCCGCTGTTTTTTGCAAGAATCTTTTCGATTGCGTGCATGTGCGTTCCCCCGTGTGTGATTTGTTTTTGCATATCGTATACAATATACGATATGCAAAGTATACGGAACAAGATGCGTACTGTCAATGGTTCTGCTTGTAAAAAGGGGCCGAATTCGGTACTATTTGTATATCGTATACGATTTGATGCGTTCGGAGCGTATTTCAGAAGTTCCTTGCTTTTGAAACATGCGCTATTTTTTCTAAAAGGAGCTGCGTATATGGATTCTCTTGAAATGATGCCGGTGCGTGTGCGTATCACCGCCATATTACGAAAGGCGATTTTTGCGCGGGAATATAAGAGCGGGGATGAGCTCAGCCTTACCGACATTGCAGAGCGGCTCGGAGTGAGCAGAACGCCGGTGCGCGAGGCGTTTCAGACGCTGGAAGCTGACGGTCTGATTACACTGCGCATGAATAAAGGTGCGGTGGTGAACCGCATTGACCGGAAATTTGTAAAGGATTGCTTTGAGATGCGGATTCTGCTGGAGTCGGAGGCAGCCGCCCGTGCCGCTGCTGCGGGCATGCAGACTGACGGCCTGCTGGCGGGACAGGAGCGCTTGAGGCAGAATCTTGATTCCATAGATAGAGCGGAGTACGAGGCGCTGAATCAGGAAGTGCACATGGCGATCTGGTCAGCGGCTGATAACGCCAAGCTCAGAAGCTGCCTGCTTGATCTGTGGAACGGTCCGAGCACACGTCATTCGCTGCCCGAAGCTTCCCTGCATTATAAGAACTCTACGTTGGAGCACATCGCCATACTGGGCTTTATCCGTGACAAAAATGCGGAGGAAGCCCGCATGGCAATGCACCGCCATATTACGCGCAGCATGGAAAACATCCTTGCATACTACGAGGAGTAGGCAAGGTGCCGCAGGCGGCCGGAAATGCCGGGCCTGCGGTATGCAGGCTACAGCCGGGCTACGCCGCTGTCGCGGGCAGCCTGTGCGGTTGCCTTTGCCACGGCGTCCTTGACGCGCGGATCAAATGCTGCGGGCAGAATGTGATCTGCGTTCAGCTCTGAGTCCGACACAAGTCCTGCTATGGCTTTTGCCGCCGCGATCTTCATGGCATCGTTGATGTCGCTTGCGCGTACATCAAGCGCGCCGCGGAAGATGCCGGGGAAGCACAGTACGTTGTTGACCTGGTTGGGGAAGTCTGAGCGGCCAGTTGAAACGACGGCTGCACCCGCGGCTTTTGCTACATCGGGGAAAATCTCCGGCGTGGGGTTCGCGCAGGCAAAGATGATCGGATCTTTTGCCATGGTCTTTACCATGTCCGGGGTGAGCGTACCGGGTGCGGAAACACCGATGAATACGTCCGCTCCTTTAATTACGTCCGCAAGCTTGCCTTTCTGATGATCAAAGTTCGTTATTTTTGCCATCTCCTGCTTTACAGGGTTCAGACCTTCGCGTCCTTCATAAATGGCACCCGTGCGGTCGGTCATGATGACGTTCTTAAGACCCATGGCCATAAGCAGTTTGATGATCGCTATGCCCGCGGCTCCCGCGCCGCTCGTAACGATCTTAATATCCTCTATCTTTTTGCCGACGACTTTGAGCGCGTTCATAAGACCTGCGAGCGTGATGACCGCAGTACCGTGCTGGTCGTCATGGAAGATCGGAATATCCGTGCATTCTTTGAGCTTTTTTTCGATCTCAAAGCAGCGCGGCGCGGCAATGTCCTCCAGATTGATGCCGCCGAATGATTTTGAGATAAGACGGACGGTATTTACGATCGTGTCTACGTCCTTGCTGTCCACGCACAGCGGCACCGCGTCAACGCCGCCGAATGCCTTGAACAGCGCGCATTTGCCTTCCATAACCGGCATACCGGCTTCAGGACCGATATCGCCGAGTCCCAGAACTGCGGTGCCGTCCGTAACGACCGCGACCATGTTCCATCTTCTGGTCAGCTCAAAGCTGAGCGCCGGATTTTTCTGTATCTGCAGACACGGCTCTGCAACACCCGGAGTATAGGCAAGACTCAGTGCCTCTGCGGAATCGACCGGGGCGCGTACTGTGACCTCGATTTTTCCTTTCCACTCCTTGTGCTTTTCCAACGATACTTTTGCGTAATCCATGATTTCCCCCGTTATGTTCTGATTTAAAAGCCGGCTGCCGATAAACATCGAGCCTGTAGTATATCCATTATAGTACCATTGTTTTGGATTTTTGCAAGCCGATATCTTCTTTAAATATCGCTGCCGGCAGGAAACCCGACGGCAACGCCATTAGAGATCATGAACTGCGCCGGGGAGTGGAGATTTTTATATGCAGAATGCACCGACACTTGACAGCTGGAAAAAGTCATAGTAGAGTAAATTTGTTCAAGTTCTCTAACACGATGCCTGATAGAATTTTTTTTCCTTTACCGGATGTATGAGTTCCTTCAGATTACGTATTAAGAAAGCGTTTATTAACGTTGTTGAACCAGCAGCTGGTATGCCAGCACACTTGAAGGAGCCGAAGAAGGCAAGGATTAAAAGTATGTCAAAAAAGATTTATGTCGGCAATTTGAATTATGCCACCACTGAAAGCACACTGAGAAATATTTTTTCTCAGTACGGAACGATAGTTTCCGCCGTCATTATCAAAGATCGTTTTACCGAGCAGTCAAAAGGATTCGGCTTTGTTGAGATGGCTGATGAGCAGTCCGCTGCCGCCGCTATTGCCGCCCTTAACGGCAAAGAGATTGACGGCCGCCGCGTGCGTGTAAATGAGGCTGAGGAAAAACCTGCCCGTCCCCGGTTCAACCGTGACCGTGACGGCGGCTATGCCCCCCGCTCATAATCCGGCGGCACCAGTACGGTGATGCTTGCAGGCTGTTCCCCATGCAGGGAACGGCCTTTTTTTATGCATCCCCGTTTCACCCGGCAGGGTGACGGCCTTGCACACGGACAGGTGACGATCTTGCACACGGACAGGTGACGATCTTGCACACGGGCAGGTGACGGCCTTGCACACGGGCAGGTGACGACCTTGCACACGGGCAGGTGACGGCCTTGCACACGGGCAGGTGACGGCCTTGCACACGGGCAGGTGACGACCTTGCACACGGGCAGGTGACGGCC
>CACZQF010000086.1 GCA_902783245.1 uncultured Spirochaetaceae bacterium
CCGCATTCCAGACGGGTAAAGTCAAAGTCTGCGGCAAAGCGGTGCGCAAGCTTTCTTACTTCAAAGCCGCCGGGAACCTGCTCCCTGATCACGCTGTCAAGCTTTTTACATTCCATGCCGCGTTTTTTTGCAATGTGCGCCATAGTAACGCCGCAGCCGATATCAATACCTACCAGATACGGCAGCACGCGCTTTTCTACGGTCATTGTCAGGCCGATAGGTGCCACCAGTCCCGGATGTACATCCGGCATAACGCGCACGCAGCTTCCTGCCGCAGCTTCATTATCGCAGATGCTTTTTACCTGCGCCAACGCATACGGTTCAGCCGTCGTGCTGAACACAATGCCAGAGCAATACATACCCTTAATAATTTCCATATACCTATAAATCCTTTGAATATACGGAAACAACGGAGACTGTCAGAATGTGCTGTGTACGGGAAACCGCCGGACAAGGCCGCATGCATCTGCGGCAACTTATGACTTACCGGAGAATCCTAAAGAATAGATAGCTCTAAACCTGAAGCTTTTAAACGCTTCTTATACAGAAAAGACTACAAACGGACAGCCGCTGCTTCCTTAAGATGTGTGGTGAAAAGAATTGTTACAGATGCAGTCATAGCCGTCCTCCTTAATTTGATATTACTAAACAGGCACAAAGTACCCTCTATTTCTACTATAGCGGGATCCCGGCCGAATGACAACCCTGCAGCCTACAAGACACACGGAAACAAAAGGTATATAATGCTTGTATGTTAACCTATATCGTAAAACTTTTAAAAGTTCTGAATGCAAATGTGGATCCGGGTGACATAGCCCATGCGGTCAGTATCGGCGTGCTGCTGGGACTGATGCCTAAAAACAACCTGCTTTGGTACATGCTTTTTGTGTTCTTCCTCTTTTTTAAGATACACAAAGGTACCTATCTGCTTATCCTGATTATATTCAGCCTGACAGCCCCGGTGTTCGACGCTTTGTTCGACACGCTCGGCTATGCGGTGCTTACCTGCAAGCCGCTTGAAAGCACCTTTGCCATGCTGCTTGACATTCCGTTTGTAGGCTTCACCAAATTCAACAATACGATTGTTGCGGGCAGTGTTATCAGCGGTCTGATTTTGTATATTCCCTTCTATATAATTGCACGGATTTTTATTAAAGTATGGCGTGCCCGCATAGCACCCATATTCCAGCAGAGCAAAGTGCTGCGGACAATGTACAACATTCCGCTGCTGGGTAAGATTCTTGAGCTGACGGCAGGAGCGGAGTAACTGATATGGAAAAGAAATCGATTGAAAAATCTTCAGCCAAAAAGCCCGCAGCAAAAAAGCCGGTAAAGAAGTTCCCGGCCAAAAAGCTTCCGGGACTCTTTAAGAAATCCTACAAGGCCAAGGCATTCGATAAAAAGATTGTCCGGCACCTGTACATCGACAGCGACAAAAAGCTGGTCACGTCGCTGTTTGCACCCGATCAGGCGAAACAGGGCAACCTGCGCATTCCGTCCGAAACGGAATTTACTAAAAAGGAGCTCAAGCACTTGAAGCAGCTTGCCAAGCAGATTAAAAAGCAGCGCGGCGGACGGTTCAAGCTTGTGCCGTTCATCGCCGTGGCCGCACTGCTCGCAGCAATCGGCATCGGCGTAACCATGTTCAAGAACGTCATTGTAAAACGCGCCATGGTACAGGGAATGCAGCAGGCGTTCGGCGCTAGAACCGACATTGAAAAAGTAGACCTGAAGCTGCTCAAGGCAACGCTCACCGTAAACGGCATACAGCAGGCGAACAAAGACAGCCCCATGAAGAACCTGTTCCAGATTGATAAAGTGGAGCTCGGTTTTAACCTGACTGAGCTGCTGCGCGGCAAGTTCGACGCCAAAAACATTGAAGTTTCGGGCGTAGCGCTCGGTACCGACAGAACTGTTTCAGGCGAGCTGCCGCAGGCAGAAAAGAAAGCAAAGCAGGAATCTGCAGAAACAAGCGAATTCGCACAGCTTGTCTCAGGCGGGGCCCAGGCTTCCGTACAGAGCGCCAAAGACAGCCTGACTGCCGCGTTCAGCCAGTATAATCCTAAGACGGTTATCGACAATCTGAGCAGCAACCTGAAATCGCCCGCATTGGCTGACGAGGTTCAGAAAAAGGTGCAGTCGGAGCTGATTCCCCGGTGGAAGGACAAGCCCGACCAGCTGCAGCAGTCAGTCCAGACGTTCAGCGCAAACGTGCAGACCGTCATAAATACGGACTGGTCCAGCATAAAAGATCCGACGCAGCTTGCCGCAGCACTTGAGACAACAAAGAAAGCCATAGAAGAAGGCAAGACGCTAAAAAGCGAAACGCAGAATACGCTGAGCCAGCTCAAGGTTGACACGCAGCAGGTCAAGCAGCTTTCCGCGGACATTTCTAAAGCCGTAGAAAACGACAAGGCGCTCGTGCAGGCGGAGCTGAATAAAATCACTTCGTTCAGTCTGGACACCGGCAAGAATATGATTTCGGATGCATTGAACTCAGCCGTATACACGGCTCTGGGCAAATACTATCCGTATGTACAAAAAGCCGTTGCGTACGCAAAAAGCATGAAGAATTCCTCCGCTTCCGCTGAAAAGAAAAATCAGCCGCTCAAGAAAACATATAAAAAGACGCACCGGGCACCGGGACGTACCATATACTATAAGGCTGACACCGTACCCCGCGTTCTTATCGAAAATATTGCGGCATCCGGTACAGGATTCAGCGCACAGGCGCAGGAAATCTCCAGCGACCAGGATCTGCGCGGCAAGCCGGCTGTTGCATCAGGCAAAGCTACCATCGCAGGCCTGCTGCACACGCTGAGCGCTACGGTAGATGCGCGCACCACCACCACGAATCCGCTTATTGCAGCAGACTACGGTACAGACGGACTCAACCTGTCAACGACGCTGCCCGTCATCTCTCTGAGCTCAAAGTCAGCCGTCAAAGCATCCGGCACCGCCGGTGAGGACGGCAGTTTTTCTGCCGACGTTACATGCGGCATGAAAAACCTGAAACTCACCAGCGAAACAAGCTTTGAACCGGAATTTGCCTATGGTATCTACCAGAAAGCGCTGGCTGCCGTCACCGCCATGAACGTGCGGGTTAAGACGGCCTACAGCCCGGACGGCGGACTCGATGTAGCTGTTTCCACCGACGCGGACAAACAGTTTGCGGCAGCACTCACTAAACTCATGAACAGTGAGCTGTCGGCCATTAAGGCAGACGCGCAGAAACAGGTGACCGCGCTGCTTTCAGAAAAGACGTCCGGTGCCACGGATGCCATATCCGAATATATCGACATTGATAACCTGCTCAACGGAGAAGGCAGCGCGCTGGACAAAGTAACGCAGCAGCTGTCAAAAAAGCAGGATGAGATTCAGGCACGGATAAAAGAAACTGCAGCGTCAAAAGCCACGGAAGCGGTGGAAAACGCCGCAAAGAATATTCCGGGCGGAGAAGCAGCGAGCTCAGCCGCCAACAATCTGCTCAAAAAGCTGTTCTAGGCTTTTATAGCATTGAATCTGCAGGTGCGGATACATTCGCCGCACCGGATGCACTCACGGTCATTGATCTTGAGCGTATCCATTCCGCAGGCTGCGGTGCATGCACCGCAGCCTGTACATTTTTGGGCGTCCACACGGATGCCGAATACTGCAGTCTTATTAAAAAATGAATAGATTGCCCCGAGCGGGCAGAAGAACCGGCAGAACGGCCTGAACATTACCACAGACCATACGCAGAATCCTACCGCAAGCCCCGTCTTCCAGCTGAACAGCAGGCCGGCCGCCTGACGCAGCGTTTCATTCGCCGCTACGAGCGGGATGCCCGCGAACAGCGTACCGGCAGGGCAGATCCATGAGCAGAACAGAGGCGAACCGAGTCCGTCCTTTATGTACAGCAGCAACGGCCCGCCGATGCACAGCACGGCCAGAATCACATACTTTAAGAGGCTTGCCCTGCGGGTCACCTTGAGCAGCCGGGCAGACCGGCGCACTTTGGGCGAAGGAATCTTATGGAGCAGCTCCTGCAGCAGTCCGAACGGACACAGGAATGAGCATACCATACGGCCGAGCAGCGTTCCGGTAAGCAGCAGAAAGCCTGTAATAAAAAAAGGAAAGCGCCCGCCGCCGATCGTATTCTGCAGCGAACCGAGCGGACAGGCCGCCACCGCGCCCGGGCACGAATAGCAGTTCAGCCCCGGTACGCACGCACGCTTAAGCGGCGAGCGGGATATGGTTCCGCAGAACCAGTTGCGTACGTCAGCGTTATAGACGAGCATGGCAGCCACCTGTACGAGCCGCCGGCGCAGGGTACGGTCACGCAATGCCGATACACTCCAGGCAGATAAACACCGCCTTACGGAATATAACGATGTTGTCGCCCAGCGCAATGCCGGCGGCAAAAAGCAGCAGGCCCGCCAGCAGCAGCACCCGGGCAGCCGGGCAAATACTAATCTTCATAGCCTTTTACGAATTCTTTGAGCTGGGCGGAGGTCATCATACCTACCGCCACGTTGAGCACCGTGCCGTCCTTATCAATAAGAATGCTTGTGGGGATTCCCTGAATGCCATATTTTATACCGATCTCAGCCTTTTCATCGGTTCCGCCGGAAAAGGTATACTTGTTTTTTTTCATAAAATCCGCGCGGTTCTTGTCCGTGTCAGACGTGCAGACCGCAAGGAAATGCATTTTAGCGGCCGTTTCCTGGGACGCAAGCTTTTTTGCCAGCGCATCCATCTCGGGCAGCTCCTTTTTGCACGGCGGACACCACGTAGCCCAAAAATGAAGAAGGACAGGTTTATCAAGCATGGAAGACAGCGTTATCTTTTCGCCGGTGGAAAGCCGCATTGTAAAATTCGGAGCCTTATCACCCTTCTTGATCTCAGCGGAACACAAGGCTGCAGCCCACACTCCCAGCACCAGCATAATCGCCATCATACGGCGCATTGATTTCATATACACCTCCATTATTTATTATAACGAATAAATCGCAAGAACGTAACCAACAGAGGCAGATTATAAAGAATAATTATACTGTACGCAGCAGGGGGCTGTGCGGCGAAATATAACTGAAAACTCTTTGCGGACAGCTGCCCGCAAAGAGTCTTATGATTTTTACATAAAGATGTTCAAAATAAGCAGTGCAACAAATCCGACAGCCCATGCAATGGTCGTAGAGACAGACCAGACTCTGATCTGTTCTTTTGTATCCGTAATTCCGCTGAGCCGGTTTACGACCCAGTAGAAGCTGTCATTGAAATATGAGAAGAACAGAGAACCTATACAAGCAGCAAGTGCACCCAGCACCATATTTCCGCCTGCCGCAGAAACTATAGGAGCCGTAATACCGGCAGCCGTTACCATTGCAACCGTTCCAGATCCTTGTACAAACCTGACAAGCGTAGCAATAATAAAGGGAAGTATAATGACAGGCAGATGCGTAGCAGCAATACCGTTTGCAATATAAGCGCCTACGCCGGCGTCCTTAATGATCTGTCCAAGAGAACCGCCGCCGCCAGTTACCAGAATAATGATTCCCGCGCTCTTAATACTTGCCTCAAGCGCTTTAATCACATCATCTTTAGATCTTGATCCGGTAAGCGTATAAATAGCAACTATCACACCAAGTAAAACAGCAATAACGGGCGTTCCTAAGAAATAGATTACTGTGGCAAACGAGCCTTTTATTTTCAGCGCGCTAAATACAGTGTTAAGCAGAATAAGAACTACAGGAAGTACCAGCGGGAAGAATGATTTAAAAGCTGAAGGTAATTCTTTCTTTGTTTCAGCCTGCGCAGATTCAATTTTAGCAGCAGTATATTCTGCGCGGATCCATTCGCCTTCTGTATTTCCCGGCAGCTGGTAAATACGCTTTCCTAACCATTTTCCATAGAACATGGTCACCAATACCATCGGAATGGAAACAATAAGTCCAAGCAGAAGGAACTGGCCAACATCTATCTGGAATGTTCCCGCAACGCCGAGCGGACCGGGCGTCGGCGGAACCAGCGAGTGTGTAATAACCAGACCGCCGGCAAGCGCAACGCTCAGTGCAACCATAGATTTCTTTGTCTCTTTGGAAAGAGCTTTAGCAAGCGGTGACAGAATTACAAAGCCGGAATCACAGAAAATTGCGATTGAAACAATATAACCGGTAACAGCCATTGCAAGCTCTTCATGACCTTTGCCAAAAACTTTCAGAAATGTTCTGGCCATTCGTTCGGCGGCGCCAGACTCTTCAAAAATCTGCCCGAGCATAACCCCCAGACCGATAATGATACCGATACTTCCAAGCGTTCCCCCAAAGCCTTTTGTAATTGCCCCGGCAACAGCATTCGGTGCCATACCACCAGCCAGACCAATTATACAAGAAGCGATAATCAATGCAATGAATACATGGATTTTCGTTTTCAAGATCAATAGGATTAAAGCCAAAAGTCCTATTCCAAGGCCAATGAGCATTTGTGCTCCCGAAATTCCTTCCATAAGTTCCTCCTTTTTGAACTTAATTAAATATAAGGCACCTCGAAAAAAACGCTTCTGCAATTTTTTCTCTGGCGGCAATACTTATTTTACCGGTGGCTTTTCACTTAAAATTAGGAGCATACTTGGCAGCAAGACGGATCGCCTCTATCATACTAACTTCACTTACCACACCCGTACCTGCAATATCCATTGCAGTTCCATGGTCAACTGAAGTTCGCAGAATCGGCATACCGCCGGTTATTGATATAGTCCTTTCAAAATCAAGGGTTTTTGTGGCTATATGCCCCTGATCATGATAAAGGGAAAGTACACTGTTATATCTTCCGATAAGTGCCTGATGGAAAACGGAATCCGCACCTATAGGACCTGCAACGTTATATCCCTGCTTCTTCAATTCCTCAACAGCAGGGGTAACTTCATTTACTTCTTCATAACCAAAAAGACCATGCTCACCACTATGCGGGTTCAGACCGGCAATAGCCATTGTCCCGTCCGTGACGCCGAGTTTTTTAAGTACATCAAAGCAGCGTTTTACATAGTCAATGATCCTTTCTTTGGTAACAAGTTTACATGCATCCGCCAGCGATACATGTCTTGTTAAAAAGAACACACGCATGCCTCTTACTTCAAACATTGTCAGCGGATCTTCGGTTTTTGTCAGGGCACCGAATATTTCGGTATGCCCGATAAAGGGAACATTACCAGCTTTCAAAGCCTCTTTGTTTATCGGTGTAGTTGCAACTGCTGCAACTTTGTGCTTCATGGCAAGGTCAACGCTCTTTTCAATATATTCATAGGCAGCTTTTCCGCACATTCCTATCACTTCACCAATCTTGAACCGTGACATATCGATGTTGTCCAGATCAATAAGGTTAATAACACCATATTCCCATTTTCCCTCTGACGGGTCTGAAATTGCATGTATCGTTAACGGAGCTTTTACAATCTGTATTGCATTCTCCATTATTTTTTTATCTCCAATTACAACACAACGGGCAATGTCAAAGGTCCCTTTATCTGCAATTGCCTTAGCTACAATTTCCGGCCCTACTCCAGCAGGGTCTCCGATCGGTATAGCAATCAACGGTTTTTCCATAGTGCCTCCTCAAAAAAAAACACCGCTATATATGCGTTTTTAAGTATGAAATACAATCTTTTAAAGCGTATTTATCACCGGCCATTCCGCCTTTCGTGATTATTTTTAATCCTGAATACATTCCGCCGCATAATTCCCCGTACGCGGCAAGCGGCAGAACTTCGTTATGCAGCCGTATGCAAGTGACCCCGAGCGCTTTACAAACTGCAACCGTTATATCTCCCCCGCTTGTGTAAACCGCCTTAATGTCTTTGTTGTTTTTTAAAATACAGCTGACGATTTCAGCAAAGGAATTGTTTATTTCCTCTGATAAATTTTCTACGCTGCAACCTCTTTCAGTCGCAAGAGTATTAAGGTCTGCCCGCTTATCGCTTTCTATTCCAGAACCAATAATTGCAAACACTCTAAAATTGTCTTTTTCTTTTAAGACCTGATCCGCCACTCTTTTTATTTCTTTTTTTCTGCAGGTATCGCTTTCAACAGCTTTCTTGGTTTGTAATGTCACAGAATAAATTTCAGGAGACGGTATCACTTCATCTACCTGCATTTTGGCAACTGCATTTACACTTCCGATCACCACTAAAACAGAACCATTTTCTTCTTTTACCCGGGGCACAATCTTTTTCTTAACAACTGTCGTTGTAAAAGGCCCCGGACCAACGGTAATAAACGGCAGACGGCTGTCAATGCCTGCACCGGCAATCAGCTCAAGATCTTCGTCAGTAGTACAGTCAAAAAGAATGATTCTGTTTCCGTTTTGTACCAATGTGACGATTTCTTTTGTCACTGCTTCTTTTCCTTTCATTAGTATGCTCATATTTATTGAAGCAACATTATATCTGGACTGATTTTTGAAAATACTTTCAACAGATGGTGTCGTTATAGGATTCTTTGGATCCTGAGCGGCACTGGTTTTATGCAGCGGTATTGAATTAACAAGCATATAACCGCCGCACACAATTCGTCCGGAAGAAGGAAAACACGGAGCAACCAATGCTATATATTCATTGCCTAATGCATCCAGCATTGCATCTGTTTCCTGTCCTAAATTTCCGCGCAGCGTACTGTCTATGCGCTTTGCAAAGACCTGGGTATCGTCAGTACGCAATCTTTTTGTTGCATTAAAAACCCGTTCATATGCCTCTGCCGCAGGTCTGCTCCGGCTGTCAGTGGGGTAAAGGATACAGTCACAGTTTCTGTCATAATTATCCAATTCTTGATTTATACTCAGAATCGTATCAGCAGAATATCCTGCCTTATGCAGCAGAACTCCTGTTGCATTTGCACCGGTCAAATCATCAGCAATTATCAGACACTGTGCCATATTTTACCCCTCAGCAAACTTGCAATATCTTGATGTTCCTTTTTTCTATAATTTCTTTTTCCTCATCTGAGAAAACCATGTCAGTGATGACACCTGTATAAACATCACAGTTATTTATTTTTAATAAGGCTTTTTTATGAAACTTGTCGCTGTCAGCAACCAAGTAAGTTTTTGAGCAGGTTGCAACAAGCTGCCGTTTTAAAGATATTTTTTCTGATGTAGGTGTAAGCAGATTGAAATTGCTGTCTATTGCACCTGCTCCAATAAATGCAATATCAAGACAGAAATCTTTTACCATTTCCGTTGTAAAATTACCAATGACACAACCAGTAGATTTTTGTATCAAGCCGCCGCACATATATACTGTAATACTGGTATTCATCAACAGATTTGCAATCTGTATATCATCAGTCACAACCGTTACATCTTGAAGACCTGCTAAAAGCTTTGCTATCTGATATGTTGTTGTTCCGGCATCCAGAAAAACAGTATCGTTCGGCTCGATTAATGCCGCAGCATATTTTGCAATTCTTTTTTTTGCCTCTGCATTTTTTATCTGCTTATCAAGATACGGTATTTCAGTTTTTATTACAGCGCCGCCATAACAGCGGTCAACTAATCCTTTCTTTTTGAGATTATCCAGATCCCGGCGGATAGTCATTGCACTTACGTCCAGGTCTTTTGCAAGCGCATCAACCTGTACTTTACCGGTTTCCTGAATCTGTTCAATAATATACTTTTCTCTATCTACAAGCATTTTAACACAAAAGAACAAAATAATGTTTATTTATGTTCTTTTTACCTCTTTTATATGTTCGATGTTACAACCAGAAAGAGTACTTGTCAAGCAATAATTTACCGATATTGCAGCTGAAATAAAAAAAGACCGTCCTTTCTGTTTTGCAGATAAGGACGGTCTTCTATATCAGCTCAGGCTGAATGAACCAGGCTTATTTCTTATCCTTGGCACGCTCAACGAAAGCACCGTTGCGGGTGTCGATCATGATTTCTTCACCCTCATCGATGAACAGCGGTACCTGTACTTCAATACCTGTGTCCAGTGTGGCGGGCTTGGTTGCCTTGCCGCTGGTGTTGCCCTTTACGCCGGGCTCACAGTATGTGATCTTGCGCTTTACGTTCACCGGCAGATCAACGCCGACCGGCTTTCCTTCGTAGAAGGTGATGCTCAGGTCAATGTCATCATCGGGTGAAATATATCCGGCGTTGTCGCCCAGATCTTCCCGAGCCATCTCAAACTGCTCATAGGAATCCTGATCCATGAAAACGAATGTTTCGCCGTCGATATAAGAAAGCCGCATGGTGCGGGTATCAAGCTCTACATCGTCAAATTTTTCACCGGCATCAATGCCAAGATCCATTGTCTGGCCTGATACGATATTCTTTACACGAAGCCGTGTAACCATACCGGCGCGGCCTGATTTCTGTCCGAGCATACGCTGAACCATCAGCGGAGCACCCTCATACATGAATGCTGAGCCGACTCTGATTTCTCCAGTAGTTATCATCTCTATAAACCTCTAAATTATGCGTGAAGATATTACTGCATGATACCGTTATTCCTGCATAATTTCAACACCTCTGTACATCCTTATTTCCGCCGCAGAAGCACTCCCTGACATATGCCAGCAGGTGAGATGCAAGGTCGCCGTTGCCGCGCAGATCAGCGGCAAACGCCGCATACCCCTGCCGCAGCCTGTCATACGCTGCAAAAAGACTGACCAGCAGTTCAGACTGACGCGCAAGCTGCGTACTGCAGGCCGCGCCGCCGTCCGCATATGTACGGTTATACAAAAGGAACAGTTCCTGCAGCGTTTCAAACAGCTCAGACGCAAAATACGGCCGCATGCGGTCAAGCAGCGCCTGCACTTTGACCAGCTGATACTCCTCATCCTGCACATACGCATGCCATACGAACGGCGCGCCGGCAAGACACGCACGCGCGAATGAATCTTCGCCGCGGATAAACGAAAAGTCGGCGGCGCACAGCAGCGCATCCCATGCAGTCTGGCTCATAAACGGCAGCTCCATTACCCGGAACGGCCTGCCCGCCAGGCACCACGCCGTCAGAAACGGCTTACAGCTCCTGCCCGGTGCCAGATATACGGCGATATGTTTTCCGCCGGGCGCGGACTCATTCAGCACAGTCAGTGCAGTCACGAGCGGCGTAAAATCACGCTCATAGGTAAATACCGGCACGATAAAGCTGCCGTCATCATGCAGGCCGTAGACGGCGAGCGCATCAAACGCTGCAGCCCGGTTTCCGACTCTGGACATAAACGGCGCGTCCAGAATCAGTCCGCCCGTCTTTGCCGTAAAACCGGGCATAAAATTCACCTTCCGGATTCTGGCTGACCGCGTGAGGGACTGCAGACAATGGAAATCCTCCGCATATGATTCTGCCGTCAGATAGTCAATATTCACAATACTCGTAGTAAATGCAGCGCCGGGCGCGAACAGCAGCCCGTCAAGCCAGTCAGGCCTGCCGCATTGAAAGCACTCAAGCAGAATGTCAGGCATCTCATGCTCAAAAAGCGGCGCGCAAACCTTGCCCGCGTTCCAGTCATAGATACGCCACGTTACGCCGGCGCAGCCGCTGTCAGCCGTACATTCATACGTCTGTACGGCCTGCCCCGCAACAATTCCCGGCGCAAGCTGGGCAAGCGCGCGCGCGTCATCAATGATAATGCCCAGCGGCGGGCAATCCGGCAGCGCGGAAAGCGCGCGTGCCAGCCGGTACACCACCCCCGCATCTCCGTAATTATCAACCACTTTGCACAACAGCGTAATTCCGTTCATACAGTCACAGTGTACCGTCAAACTATTTCTACGTCCACCATACGATTCTGCGCAGCAGCTGCTGCAGCTACTTGTAATAATTACCGCATTTTGCTACCATTATAGTATGAAATTACAAAAACGCGTACTTACAGTACAGGATATTTCATGTATCGGAAAATGCTCGCTTACCGTCGCGCTTCCGATCATTTCAGCTATGGGCGTGGAGACCGCAGTGCTGCCCACCGCAGTGCTGTCAACCCACACGGCGTTCAA
>CACZQF010000087.1 GCA_902783245.1 uncultured Spirochaetaceae bacterium
TCTCCCCTTGGTACGTGCAAAGACTTCACCTGTCCGTAGGCGGCAGCGTCACCTGTCCGTAGGCGGCAGCGTCACCTGTCCGTAGGCAGCAGCGTCACCTGTCCGTAGGCAGCAGCGTCACCTGGCCATGAGCAGCACTTTCACCTTACCAGGCGAGAAGTTCTTTCTGATGCCGGTTCTGTATAAATATGCATTCCGGATAAGTCTTACTGCATAATTGATATAAATCATTCTTTTCAGTAATATAGTTTCATGCTAACTCTTAAGTTTGGCGGCACATCCATGGGCGGTGCCCGCCGTATTCTTGATTCTGCTGATATTATTATCGGACGCGCCCGGCAGGAACGGGTGAGCGTGATTGTTTCTGCCGTAGCTGGTGTTTCAAACGGCCTGCAGGCCGCTATAGACGGATGTGTTTCCGGCAAGGAAGCCTCCGGATTCGTACAGGAGCTGCGCGGCATACATTCAGGCATCTGCTCAGAGCTGCAGTCAAAGCTGCCGGGATTTGATGCCTCCGCCGTTATGAAAAAAATCGAGCCGGTCTTTGCAGAGTGTGAAAAGCTGCTGACGGGCATTATGGCATTCGGCGAATGTCCTGACACGGTACACTGCCGCATCATGGGTATGGGCGAGCTTTTAAGCTCTCCCATCATGGAGGCTGTACTGCTTGCGAAAGGGCAGAGCGTGCTGTGGCTTGATTCCAGAAAATATATTATTACGGGCGGCAATCAGAAAGAAGGCGACCCTGATTATGCCAAGACGGCGGAGCTGCTGCTGCCGTTCCGTGACGGTGAGTATAAATCCCAGACGCGTATTCTGCTGTTCCCCGGTTTTATCTGCTCATGGATCGGCGGTACCGGTCAGAAGCCGCAGATGGGGCTTTTAGGCCGCAACGGTTCTGATTTTTCTGCCGCCATCATCGGCTACGGCCTCGGCTCAAAGAAAGTTGAGTTCTGGACAGATGTTGACGGTATCTATACCGCGGACCCGCGTATTGTAAAGGACGCGCTGCTTGTAGATGATATGAGCTATGAGGAGGCCATGGAGCTGTCGTTCTTCGGCTCCAAGGTGCTGCATCCAAAAACGCTGGCACCGCTTGCGGCGAAGGGCATAGAGGCATGGAGCCTGAATTCTATGAGGCCCGAGGTACGCGGAACCCGTATCGGCCGCGGTCCGTATGATGCGTCCGTAGGCGCCGTACGGGGCATTTCCTGCCTTAAGCATACAGCCATGATCAGCGTGAGCGGCTCCGGTATGAAGGGACGTACCGGTATGGCAAGCCGTATATTTGCGGCGGTGTCACGGATCAATGTGTCCGTGCTGCTCATCACGCAGTCTTCTTCTGAATATACGATTTCTTTCTGCGTGCGTGACAGCAGCGCCGATGCGGTGAACGATGCGCTCAAAGCGGAATTTGATCTTGAAATCCGCGACGGTGTGATTGATCCTATCGCCGTGCATAAAAGCTGCGCCATCGTGTCCATCGTGGGCGACGGCATGATTAAAAAACAGGGAATTGCAGGCAAATTCTTTGACGCGCTTGCGTCCTACGGCGTGAACATTCTTGCTATCGCGCAGGGGTCTTCGGAGCGGTGTATCAGTACCGTCATTCACGGTGAATACGGTGATATGGCTGTTCGGGCCGCGCATCTGTTCTTTTTCCACACGGCGCAGTCTCTGGACGTATTCCTGTTCGGAGCCGGAACGATCGGCAGCGCACTGCTTGCGCAGATCAAGCAGCAGCAGGAAAAGCTGCTGCACCAGAATATTGATATAAAGGTTGTGGCCATAGCGCGGACAAGCCGCCTGCTGCTGAATCCCGACGGCATCAATCTGGATACTTGGCGGGAAGATCTGGCCGAGTCGCCGCTGCGCTCAAGTCTGGATGAAATCCTTTCATTCGTAAAGCAGACCAAGCCGCTGAATCCGGTGTTCGTTGACTGTACGGCATCCTATGATCTGCCCGAGCGGTATCTGGATATTTTCAAGGCCGGTATGCATATTGTGACGCCGAACAAGCGGGCCAATTCTATGGACATCGGCTATTACCACCAGCTGCGCAGCACTGCCAACGGCATGCACCGCCGCTTCTTGTATGAAACTAATGTCGGCGCGGGGCTTCCGATCATCGACAATCTGCAGAATCTGTTCAAGAGCGGTGATACGCTCAACGGCTTTACCGGCATTATGTCAGGCTCTCTGTCGTATATTTTCGGCAGGCTTGACGAGAATGTGCCGTTCAGTCAGGCAGTGCTTGAGGCCAAGGAAAAATGCTTTACCGAGCCTGATCCCCGTGATGATCTGAACGGTATGGATGTGGCGCGCAAGGCGCTTATTATTGCCCGTGAGTCAGGCATGAGCCTTGAGCTTGACGATATTGTCATTAACCGCGTGTTCCCGCCGAGCTTTAACTCCGAGGGAACGGTTGAGGAATTCCTTGCACGTCTGCCTGAGATTGACGGATGGTTTGCGGACAAAATCGCTGCGCTGAAAAAGCAGCATAAGGTTCTGCGTATGGGTGCTTCCATAAAAGACGGGACCTGTACCGTAGGCATGCTTGAGGTGGATCAGGATAATCCGTTGTATGCGGTCAAAGGCGGCGAAAACGCATTCGTGTTCACCACCGAGCGGTACAGTCCTATTCCGCTTACCGTACGCGGCTACGGAGCGGGCGCAGACGTTACCGCTGCGGGCGTGTTCGGAGATATTCTGCGTACTGTAAGCTTTAATCCTGAGCTGTAGGACGCGTGCCGCACGGCCTGCCGTGCAGCGTTGTTGGAGAGAGTAGATGGTTATTGTATTAAAAAAGAATATTACCGCAGAAGAAAAAGAGCGGATTTCTGCTTTCTTGGGCGGACAGAATTTTAAGACGAACGAGATTGCAGGCGAAGAAGCTACGATTATCGCTACCGTGGGCAAGCTCATGGTTGATCCTCGTGAAGTGGCCATACTGCCGGGCGTGGAGCGGGTTATTCCCATCAGCAAGCCGTACAAAATGGCGAGCCGGGAATTTAAGCCTGCGAATACCGTAGTGGAGATTCCCAACGGCCGCGGCCAGATCATCAGGGTCGGCGGCCAGCGGGTTGTGGCCATAGCAGGCCCCTGCGCCGTTGAAAGCCGCGAGCAGATGATGGCGGTTGCGGCCCGTGTGGCGGCAAGCGGCGCCGTCATGCTGCGGGGCGGCGCGTACAAGCCGCGTACATCTCCGTATTCCTTTCAGGGACTCGGCGAAAAAGGGCTGCAGTACCTTAAGGAGGCGGGAGAAGCATTCGGGCTCCCGGTTGTAACGGAGATTGTTTCTTCTGAATATATTCCGGTCATGAAGGACTATGTGGATGTGTACCAGGTCGGTGCCCGCAATATGCAGAACTTTGATCTGCTTAAACGGCTGGGTGCGCTGAATAAGCCTGTCATCCTGAAGCGCGGACTTTCTTCCACCATAGAAGAATGGCTTATGTCCGCGGAATACCTGCTTTCAGCCGGTACCGACCGTGTTATTCTGTGCGAGCGCGGTATCAGAACCTATGAGCGGGCTACGCGCAATACGCTTGACCTGAGCGCCATTCCGGTGCTGCGCTCACTGACCCATCTGCCCATTATTGTTGATCCGAGCCATGCCATCGGTATCCGTGACAAAGTTGCTCCCATGGGGCTGGCTGCCGTGGCCGCTGGTGCCGACGGTATTATTGTCGAGGTGCACAACAATCCTGACAAAGCGCTTTCTGACGGCGCGCAGTCTCTGTATCCCGAGCAGTTCGACAAGCTTATGCGGGATATAGAAGCTCTTGCCCCCGTAGTGGGTAAGGAAGTTGCGCATATACGGCAGGAGCATCCTGATGCAGGCGGTGCAGGAAAAACCTCTGTTTCTGCCGCAAAAAAAGACGGCTCTGTAGTCTGTGTATACAGCGGTAATCGAGGCGCCTATGCGGAGCAGGCCATAAGCCGCTATTTTGACAAGGGTACGCAGGCTGTTGCCGTAAAATCATTCCGGGATATATTCCAGGCGGTAATAGATGGTAAGGCTGACTACGGCATGGTTCCGATAGAAAACAGTCTTGCCGGATCCGTATACGAAAACTATGATAATCTGTCCCAGTTTGAGGACGTGAGCATAGTCGGCGCGCTTACGCTGCGTATCCAGCATTCCCTGCTGGCACCCGCAGGTGCGACGCTTGATACCGTAAAGCATGTGTATTCGCATCCGCAGGCTCTTGCCCAGTGCTCCAGATTCCTTTCTGAGCATAAGGAATGGAAGAAATACGATGCGGTCTCTACTGCCACCGCGGCTACATTGGTTGCCGAAAAGGGCGGCGTTGAGAACGCCGCCATCGCCAGCGCAGTAAACGCGGAGTACTATAATCTGACTATTCTGAAAGAGGGTATTGAGAACGATCCGCGCAACTACACACGCTTTGTTGTTATAGCCCCGAACCATTATGAAAAAGAAGCACGGAGCGCCGCTGATGCGGCCTTCAGATGCCAGTGCGGTGCCGGAGTGCATCCTAATATGGCATCATTCATATTCTCCGTGAAAAATGAGCCGGGTGCGCTGTATGAGTGCCTGGGAATATTCCAGCAGTATAAGCTGAACCTGACGCGCCTTGAGTCCCGCCCGATTTTAGGCAAGCCGTGGCGCTACTGGTTCTATGCCGATGCCGAGCTAAAATCCTATGACAAGGAGACTGCCGAGTATGTGAGCTCCGTACTGTCTTCTCTGAAAAGCAAGGCAGAGGATGTACGCCTGCTTGGTGTATATGCAGAAGGAGGTAAATAGTTATGGAGCGTTATGTTCTTTCAGTGCTTGTGGAAAACCATGCCGGCGTTTTGAGCCGTATATCAGGACTCTTCAGCCGCCGCGGCTATAATATTGACAGCCTTACGGTATGTGAGACTCATAATCCTGAGCAGTCCCGTATGACTATAGTGGTGCGGGGCGATCAGTACATACTGGAACAGATTGAAAAACAGCTTTCAAAGCTTGTGGAAGTGATCTCTATTTCCCGCTGCGACAGCTCCCGCACCTGCCAGCGTGAAATGGCTTTAATAAAGGTTCATGCCGAAGGTGAAAGCCGGGCTGTCATTATTGAGACATGTAATATTTTCCGCGCCCATATTGTTGACGTGGATGTGTCTTCCGTTATTGTAGAAGCAACCGGCAGTGAGGACAAGCTGAGCAGCCTGATCCGTCTGCTTGAACCGTTCGGTATCCTTGAGCTGGTAAAAACAGGTCTTACGGCTATGGGCCGCGGTTCCGAGGTTATGCAGTAAGGCTGCCAGTAAGGTTGTATGATGCTGCAGCCCGCAGCCGTCTGCCTGCCGGCAGGCGGTGAGAGCTGCGGATTTCAGTCCTGTTTTCCTGAAAAATGAAAGTCTCCGCTTTTGCCGCCGGTTTTCTCTACCAGATGGATATTGCGGATGACCATGCCTTTATCAACGGCCTTGCACATATCATAGATTGAAAGCAGTGTGATGGAAACGCCGGTGAGCGCTTCCATTTCTACGCCTGTCCTGCCGTCTGAAACAACGGTGCATTCGGCCCGGATCAGATACTCGCCGTTTTCTTCACGGCTGGTAAAATCAACCGCACATTTATCCAGCGGAATGGGGTGGCAGAGGGGTATAAGATAGCCCGTCTGCTTTGCGCCCATAATGCCGCCAAGCCGCGCTACGCCGAGCACATCGCCTTTTTTCATCGTACCGGCGGCAACCATGTCATAGATTTTTTTGCTTACCGCAATTTCGCCGACAGCGGTTGCGGTACGGTGTGTTATCTGCTTGTCGGAAACATCCACCATGACGGCATTGCCGGCCGCATCAAAATGATTAAACGAATCAGCCATTATTCTTTATCCTTCTAATGTATTTAAAACGGTGCGGCGGATGCGTCCCATAAAGAAGAACGTCATGCCGAGCGCCGATACTTCCGCTATAAGAAAGCACCACCAGATGTTATGTATGCTGCCTGTGCGTGAAAGCAGATATGCGCAGGGCAGCAGCACAATAAGCTGGCGTACGAATGAGATAATCATGCTGTAAAACGCATGGCGCAGCGCCTGGAATACGGAGCTCAAGCTGATTGAGACCGCTGCGCCCAAAAAACTCGGAGCGATGATGCGCAGCGCCGGAACCCCGATGGCAAGCATATGGTCAGATGCGTTGAACAGCTGCAGCAGCCGGGCCGGAATAAGCTCGAACAGGATGGTTCCGCAGGCCATGATGCAGAATGCGAATTTGATGCCGGTCCTTATGGTTTTATAGATACGAGCTTTATTGCATGCGCCGAAGTTGTATGCCACGATAGGAACAATTCCGTTGTTCAGACCGAACACCGGCAGGAAGATAAAGCTGATGAGCTTAAAGTAAATACCGTATACTGCGATAGCCGTCGAGGAGAACGTGCCCAGAATCATATTCATTGTATAGGATGTGACGGAATTAATAGAGCCCAGCAGTATTGACGGTACGCCCACTTTATAGATCTGCCTGATAATCGACAGCGACGGTCTGAATCCTTTGAGGGAGAACTGTATTTCTTTATTATAGCGGATATTAAACTGCCATGAGAGAATACAGCTCAGTATCTGGCCGGACACCGTGGCGTAGGCCGCGCCTGCAATTCCCAGCCGGGGAAAAGGTCCGATTCCGAAAATCAGAATCGGATCAAACACGCAGTTGAACACTGCGCCTGCGCACTGCGAGATCATGGTGAGCACGGTTCTTCCCGTGGACTGCAGCAGCCTGTCAAACGTGATGACCCCGAACAGGCCGAATGACATTGTGGTTACAATGCGCAGGTAAATGATTCCGGACTCTGCGATCTCTGGATCCGAAGTCTGCTGGTGCATATATGCCGGCATGCACAGCGCGCCGACCACAAAGAACAGCACAAAGCTGCAGCAGGCCAGAAACAGACCGTTGAGCGCGCTTTTATTTACTTTATCTTGTTCCTGCTGTCCGAGCCGCATAGAAACCAGCGCATTGATACCGACTCCGGTACCGGTTGCCATGGCAATCATTATGCTCTGGATCGGAAACGCCAATGACACGGCGGTAAGCGCGTTCTCACTGATTTTTGCAACAAATATGCTGTCAACGATGTTGTACAAAGACTGGATGAGCATGGCGAACATCATGGGAAGCGAGATGCTCAGCAGCAGCCGGGTTATCGGCATGACGCCCATTTTGTTTTGTTCTGTTGCGGATTCTTTCATAGTGTATGTATACTATAAAGATACGTGTTTTATGTCAAACTGCAATGATAGATTACGGGCTGTTTCCAGTACCAATATCTGTTCAGAACATCTGTCCGAGCCGGCAGATGTCCGCAGGTGCGGCGTGCGGACGCAGCAGCCGGGCACATGGGGCACATGGTACTTGACGCATGGTACTTGACGCACGATCCCGGGCACACTGGACCTGTTCCGGACTGATTGAAACTGCGCCCATTCCGTGGTATCGTACTAAGTAATATGGAACAGATTATACACAGCTTCCTTGATACTGATTTGTATAAATTCAGCATGGGGCAGCTTGCCATGCGTAAGTATGGTGATGCGAACGTGGAGTGGAAATTTGTATGCCGCAATAAGGACGTGCATTTTACTCCTGAGATGGTTGAAGAAATTAAGCGGCAGATCGCACTGTACTGCCAGCTGGAATTCAAAAAAGAGGAGCTGGATTATCTTTCGTCCATAAAATGGCTCGACAAGGGATATATTTCGTTTCTTGCAGTCTGGCATCCTATGCTGGAGCACTTTATCATCAATACTGAGGCAGAATGCGGGCTGAATATCCGTACGGTGGGGCCCTGGTTTCTGACCATCTATTATGAGATTCCGGTACTTTCTATCGTTAATGAAGTGTACTTTCATTTCCAATACAGCAGCCGGTATGCGGAGATTGAAGAATCCGCACTGTCCCGTGCGCGCAAAAAGATAGCTGATCTTGGCAGCGGCAGATACACGGTGGGGAACTTTTCTGAATTCGGTACCCGCCGCAGGCTTAACTATGATATCCAGCTCAAGATTATCCGCATGTTCAAGGAGGCTGACCTTAACCATCAGCTGGGCGCGTCCTCGTTCGGCGGTACGTCCAATGTGTATATCGCCATGCAGGAAAATCTGAAGGCCATAGGCACTATGGCGCATGAAGTGTTCATGGTGACGGGGCAGGGGTATCCGGAGCGGAATCCTGCCTATTCAAATAAGTTTGTTATGGATGACTGGCATGATCTGTACGGTATCCAGCTCGGCATAGCGCTTACAGACTGTATCACCACAGACTGCTTTCTGCTCGACTTTGACGTAAAGAACGCCACGCTGTTTTCCGGCGTGCGCCATGACTCCGGTGATCCGATAGAGTGGGGCGAAAAAATGATTGCCCATTATAAAAAGCTCGGAATTAATCCGATGCATAAAACGCTGCTGTTCAGCGACAGTCTTGATTTTGCGCGTGCAGACACTATTTACCGCCATTTTAAAGACCGCACGCGTGTAGCATTTGGAATCGGCACATTCCTCGTGAACGATACCTGCGTGCCGCCGCTGAATATTGTGATGAAAACGGTAAAGGCGAACGGCGTGCCGGTGGTCAAGATTTCTGACAGTATTGGAAAGGGAATCGGTGAAAACAAAGCGTATGAAGAATACCTGCAGCGTGCCATTAATTGGCGGCTGGGGCGCTATTAAGTAATGCGGGCGTCTGCTTAGACCGCAGACCCGACCTTGGTCGGGACAAAATGGTGGCTGACTGTGCGAGACAGCAGACAGCCACCTCCCGTCTGCTCAGACCGCA
>CACZQF010000088.1 GCA_902783245.1 uncultured Spirochaetaceae bacterium
ATTCGGCAGCGGACTGATCAGCTGTTACCGTTTTTGTTCCAGAGGGACACGTCCGAAGTGGAGATGGCCTGCGCGCCGGCCGCCAGAATCTGCTGCGCCAGCGCTTCCGTGTGTATGAGCCCTCCGCCGATGATGACCTTGCGGGTCCGCGCCACGACTTCGGGAATGATCGTGAGCGCAATGCCGGGCAGCACCTCAAGCACGTCTATTGTATCGTCCTTGTTTATTTTTTCTATCGTAGCAATCGAAAGGGAGTCGAGCAGGAAGGTGCGCAGTATGGTCATCATGCCGATACTTTTGGCGTACTTGAGCACATTCTGCTTGATGGATATAACGCCGTCCGCCTCGGTCATGGTATGCAGGTAATCAACGGAGTATTTGCTGCTGGACAGTCCCTCCATCAGATCAAGGTGAATGAACACGGTCTTGCCGCCGGCCTTAAGCTTTTTTACATATCCGGGCACTGACAGCAGCGTGCCGGACAGCAGGAATACGATCTTCGCCTTGCTTGCCACGCAGGCGTCTATATCTGCTTCAGAGCGGACCGCCGCCACATATTTTACATTTTTGAACAAGTCAGCCATAGCACAAGCATACCTTCTGATTTCCAAAGTGTCAAACTGAAAACCGCGGGGTACAGAAACCAACATTTCCGCTGGCAGCCCCGGCGGGAGCAGCTGCCGGCGGAAAAAATTGATTTCCGTGCGGGGAAGGCTCCTGTATGCAAAAATATTCTGTTTTTGTGCAAGTATATACTGTTTTCGTTGACAGCAGTGAATTATATGTACTAAAATCAAAAAGCCGCATGAGAATACGTGCGGTGCACAGCTTATAGGAGGCATGATAAAAAGTATATGGTGTACTTAAGTACATGGTGCACTTTTTATCATGGACACTTGCATTCTAAAGCCTGCAAGTGTAGTCCGCGTCGTCTATGGCGCGCGGCTGCCGCCGGGGCTTTATAAGGAGAACAAAAATGGAACAGGAGACTTCAAAAAAGAAACTTTCGTTGGCAGCGCAGATATTTATCGCGCTGATATGTGCCGTCATTGTGGGGCTGCTCATGCAGAATGCATCCGACAAGGCGAATGCGTACATAAAGCCGTTCGGTACGATTTTCCTTAATCTGGTAAAATTCATCGTCAGTCCGATAGTTCTTTTTTCTATCATGGCAGGTGTTGTCTCCATGAAGGACCTTAAAAAGCTGGGCAAAATCGGCGGCATCACGCTCATATACTATTTCTGCACCACTGCGGTTGCCGTTTCAATCGGTCTGGTGGTGGCTAACCTGTTCAAAGGCGCGTTTCCGGTACTTTCTACCGCGAGCCTGACCTATGCGGCGCCCAAAGGTACTGCGCCGCTTGATGTGCTCGTGAATATTTTCCCGTCTAACTTCATTCTTCCTATTTCCAGCGCAAACATGCTGCAGGTCATCGTCATGGCGCTGCTCATCGGTTTTGCCGTAATTCTGCTCGGCGATAAAGTTGATCCTGCCATTGCGACGATCAACCGCTGGAACGAGATTTTTATGAAATGTATGGAGATGATCCTGAAGCTGTCTCCCATCGGCGTGTTTTGTCTGCTTGCGCCGGTCATCGCAGCAAACGGAGCCGCGATCCTCGGCTCTCTTGCAAAAGTTCTGCTTGCGGCTTATATCTGCTATCTGGTGCACGGGCTGGTGGTATATTCGCTGACGGTCAGTACGATGGGCGGCATCTCTCCGTTTAAGTTCTTTAAGGAGATGGCGCCTGCCATTGCGTTCGCATTCTCCAGCGCTTCGTCCGTAGGTACGCTGCCCCTGAACATGGAGTGTACGCGGCGGCTCGGCGTGTCCAAGGAAGTTTCTTCGTTCGTTCTGCCGCTCGGTGCTACCATCAACATGGACGGTACGGCAATTTATCAGGGCGTATGCGCCGTCTTTATCGCCGCCTGCTACGGCATTGACCTGTCATTTGCCCAGATGGTGACGATCGTGCTTACTGCGACTCTTGCGTCAGTGGGTACTGCGGGCGTTCCCGGCGCCGGCATGGTCATGCTTGCCATGGTGCTTACATCCGTAGGCCTGCCGGTGGACGGCATTGCGCTTGTGGCCGGCGTTGACCGTATTTTCGATATGGGGCGCACCACGCTGAACATTACCGGCGATGCGTCTTGTACGGTCATCGTATCGAATCTGCTCAAAAAACAGGAGCAGAAACTGTAGCGTCCGCATACGGCGCTTTGCGGCGGCAGGGTTCTATCATGCTTACACCTCTTATGTTTATTATCGTCTGCCCGTGCCTGTTTCTGGCAGGGTTCGTGGATTCCATCGCGGGCGGCGGCGGACTTATTTCGCTTCCCGCCTATCTGCTTACCGGCCTGCCGGTGCACAGTGCCATTGCCACGAATAAATTTTCATCCACGTTCGGCACATCGGTTTCTACCGCGCGCTTTATACGGCGCGGGCTGGTGAACGTCAGGCTCGCCGTACCGTCGGTTATCTGCGGTATGGCCGGCTCTGCGCTCGGAGCACGGCTGTCACTGCTTATTCCTGAGCATGTGCTCAAAATACTGCTGCTGATCGTGCTGCCGCTTGCGGCCGTCTGTGTGCTTAACCGCCATCTTTTTAAGGACGGAACCGCCGGGCGTGCGGTGTGCGACCGGCGTACGGTGATCGTCGCGCTTGCAGCCGCGCTTGTGATCGGTGCCTATGACGGTATGTACGGGCCTGGAACCGGTACGTTCCTGATCATTGCGTTCACGGTGTTCGCGCGGCTTGGGATTGCCCCCGCCAACGCGCATACTAAAGTTATAAACCTTTCCAGCAACATTGCCGCGCTCGCGGTGTTCCTTGTGAACGGGCAGGTTGTAATACCGCTTGGACTTGCGGCCGCCGCAAGCAACATGCTGGGGAACTACATCGGCTCAGGATTCGCACTTTCTAAAGGCTCCAGAATCGCCAAACCGGTCATTATCTTTGTGCTGTCGCTGCTGGCGGCAAAGATTATCATGGAGTTTGTCACCGCCTGACCGGCATTTGAGGTGCCCCGGGTTACATAATCCGGATAAAATAATCCTTGCGTTTTGACAAAAGCCATGGTACCATTTTTTATAGTCATCGGAAGACGGTATGCTGTGCCGTGCCGGTGGCGCTGCATGCCGTTTCTGAGTTTTTTGGAGTGAAACAGCATCTATTTCACAGAAGGCGGGATAGATGTGCCGTTTGCTCTTTTTTTATTTCTGAACAAACTTGTACTGTCTCCTGCCGCCGTGGCTTTATAAGGAGTAATTATGTCAAAATACGTTATGGCATTTGATGCCGGAACTACCAGCAACCGTTGTATTCTGTTCAATAAGCAGGGAGAGATCTGCAGCGTAGCGCAGAAAGAATTCAAGCAGTATTACCCCAAGCCGGGTTGGGTTGAGCATGACGCTCATGAAATCTGGGCAACACAATTGTCTGTGGCTGTAGAAGCTATGGCAAAGATCGGTGTTACCGCTGCCGACATAGCGGCCATCGGCATCACCAACCAGCGTGAGACAACTATCGTGTGGGACCGCCATACCGGAGAGCCCATCTGTCCCGCAATCGTATGGCAGTGCCGGCGTACATCGGAATATGTGGACAGCCTCAAGGCACAGGGGCTGACGCAGCTGTTCCGCGAAAAAACAGGACTGATTCTGGATGCCTATTTTTCAGGCACCAAGCTGCGCTGGATTTTGGAGAACGTGCCCGGTGCACGCTCCCGTGCCGAGAACGGCGACCTGCTTTTCGGTACCGTAGAAACATGGCTTATCTGGAAGCTTACAAAGGGCCGTGTGCATGTGACGGACTATTCAAACGCATCGCGTACGCTCATGTTCAACATCCATACGCTGCAGTGGGACAAAGATATTCTTAAGATACTGGACATTCCTGAATGTATGCTGCCTGTACCGCAGCCTTCAAGCTGTGTATACGGCGTTGCCCATGAGGATATGCTCGGCGGACTTATCAAGATAGGCGGCGCTGCGGGCGACCAGCAGGCCGCTCTGTTCGGGCAGACCTGTTTTAATCCCGGACAGGCAAAGAACACCTACGGTACCGGCTGCTTTATGCTCATGAACACCGGTGAGCAGCCCGTCATGTCGAACAACGGATTGCTCACTACCATAGCGTGGGGTATCAACGGCAAAGTGAATTATGCGCTGGAAGGCTCCATCTTTGTGGCGGGAGCCGCCATTCAGTGGCTGCGTGATGAAATGCGCATCATCGACACGTCCGCGGACTCTGAGTACATGGCGACCAGAGTACAGGATACCAACGGCTGCTATGTGGTCCCTGCGTTTACCGGCCTTGGCGCTCCCTATTGGGATCAGTATGCCCGCGGTACCATCGTAGGCATTACGCGCGGTGTGAACAAATACCATATTATCCGCGCCACGCTGCAGTCCATTGCCTATCTGACGAATGATGTGCTTGAGGCTATGAAAAAGGATTCCGGCATACAGCTGTCCGCGCTCAAGGTGGACGGCGGCGCCAGTAAGAATGATTTTCTGATGCAGTCACAGGCTGATTTTATCAACGTGCCTGTGCAGCGCCCCGCATGCGTTGAAACCACCGCCATGGGCGCCGCGTACCTTGCTGGTCTGGCGACAGGCTACTGGAGCAGCATGGAGGACGTGATGCAGAATCAGGCTGTGAGCCGGGTGTTCACTCCGACGCTGGACGAGGAAGCGCGTGTAAAGGCCATTCAGGGCTGGCACAAAGCCGTAAAATACGCACAGGGCTGGGCAAAGGAAGAGTAACCGGCACGTGATGCGTGTATGTTCAGCAGGTGAATCACGTGTACCTGGCCGGGTGACGCTGCTGCATATGGCCGGGTGACGCTGCTGCA
>CACZQF010000089.1 GCA_902783245.1 uncultured Spirochaetaceae bacterium
AGCTTATGAAGATCCGCTGCGGCAACCACCTGACTCAGGAGCTGTAGCGCACATATAGCGTACGGATGACGTACGTATACGGAAAAGCCTCCGGAATATATATTCCGGAGGCTTTTTTTATGCAGGAATACAGCCGGCCTCGGGCCGCGTTGCGGCAAAAGGTGACTCAGCGTAATTAGCGGTATGTAATTTTTGTTTTACGGTACTATTTCTGTTCTTCGGCCTGCAGTACCTTTGCTGCCGCTATTACGTTTTCCGCCAGCTTGCCGCTGATGGGGTCATAGTGGCTGAATGATGTTTCAAAGCTGCCTGTTGAGCTTGTGATTGACCGCAGATCTATGGCATACCTGAGCAGCTCTGCCTGCGGTACCTGCGCTTTGATTTCTTCAATACCGTTGCCGATGGCGTTCTGTCCAAGAATTCTGCCGCGGCGGGCTGAAATATCGGACATAATGTCGCCGAGATATTTTGTGTCCGCCCATACGGAAATATTCATGACGGGCTCCAGCAGCATGGGGCCTGCGTTGCGCATGGCGTCTGCAAGCGCGTTGCGTGCTGCAATCTGGAACGCCAGATCTGAAGAATCGACCGGGTGGTCTTTTCCGTCAAGTACCGTTACGGCAATATCTACCACCGGATATCCGGCGAGCACGCCGTGCTCCATGGCCTGCCGTACGCCTTTTTCTACGCCGGGAATATAGTTCTTGGGAATTGCTCCGCCGAATACGGCGTTGGTGAATTTATAATCCTCTCCGCGCGGCAGAGCCTGTACTGAAAGCAGTACTTTTGCGTACTGTCCGTGGCCGCCGGACTGCTTTTTGTGCGTATAATCAGCTTCTGCCTTGCGCTGAATGGTTTCCCGGTACGCAATGCGCGGTACGTCCGTTTTAATGTCTATCTTTGTGTCGCTCTTGATACGGTCAAGGATGATGTTGAGCTGAAGCTCGCCCATGCCGCTCAGTACATTCTGCTTGGTTTCCGGATTGTAGGAGAACGCAAGCGTACGGTCTGTTTCTGTTGCCTTTATGAGCAGATCCGATACCTTGGCCTCCTGCTTTTTGTCATCTGCGGAGATGGCGATTGAATATACCGGCTCCGGCTTACGCAGCGGGGTGTAGCAGGGGAACTCTGCCTCTGCGGCAAGCGTGTCGCTTGTCTGGGTGGCGGCAAGCTTTGCCGCAATAATAATGTCGCCCGCACATGCGGATCTGATTTCCTCAAGCTTTTTGCCGGTGCAGCGGTACAGCTTGCCGATCTTTTCCTTGCGGTTCTGCGTGATGTTCGTAACTTCACTGTCAGCTGAGAAGGTACCTGACATGACCTTGATATATGACAGCTTGCCGCTGTACTGGTCGCCTGCGGTTTTGACTACGAGCGCGCTGAACGGGCTTTCGGGATCGATCTTTACGCTGACGGGCTCGCCTTCAGCGCTTACCGTTGTCTCAAGCATGTGCAGGGGTGACGGCGCGATTTCCTGAATAAAGTTGAGCAGCGGAATCAGGCCGGAATTGTTGATGGAGTCGCCTGCAAACGCCGGAACGATCTTGTTGTTGCCGAACGCATAGGTCAGGCCTTTGATAACCTCTTCCTGCGTAAGCTCGCCTTCATCGATGAATTTTACGAGCAGGTCATCGTCGCCTTCCGCTGCGGAACCGAGCATGATATTGCGCGCTTCCTGATAGGCATCCGTGTAATCGGCGGGAATCTCGCCTTCCGTTTCGACGGCGCCGTTTTCGCCCTTGAAATATGCTTTGCCGTGCAGAACGTCGATGACGCCTTTATAAGTGGTGCCGGAGCCCATGGGAATGGTGACCGGACAGATCTCCACGTTGAATTCGCTGTGGATGTCCTGTTCCGTGGCGGCTATGTTTGCACGCGCATCATCAACATGGTTCATGAATACCATGCGCGGCTTGTTGCGCCGGTCAAGATCCCGCCACAGCTTGACGGTTTCGACCTGCGTGCCGTTGCGGGCGTCTACAAGCATGACCGCGCAGCTGCTGGAACGGAATGCGGAGATTACTTCGCCCGTAAAGTCTGATGCGCCGGGGGTATCCCATATATTTATATTTACGTTATTGTGCGTAATATGTGCAAGAGAGGCGTAAATTGAAATGTGTCTGCCGATCTCTTCCGGAGAACTGTCGCTGACGGTTTTGCCGGATTCAACGGTAGCAGGACTTGCTATGGTACCGCTTACATACAGCAGATGCTCAAGCAGGGTTGTTTTGCCGGTTTGACCATGACCGGCGATGGCCACATTTCGAATGTTTTTTGTTTCAAAATCCATATGGTACCTCTTACTTTATAATGATAAAGGCGGGTATATGGAATTGTCAAGAAAAAAGTAATGTTGGAATCTTCTTATAAAGAAAAGACTTAGAGCGTTGTCCGCCTGCAGCGGCAGCAGGAGTTGCGGCTGCTGCAGGGAACGTTTGCCGGGCTTGCGCTTATGCGCAGCCTACGGTAAGCAGGATGTTTGCGAACGTGCGTGATTCGCCGGTTGAGATGGCAAGGCATACTTTGTCGCTGGCGGCATCGTAGAATGCCCAGCGTCCCCATGCATACAGCTCAAGGCCGGTAATCTCTTTAAACTCCTTAAAGATGCCGGGCTGCTTGTCGGCGGAAAGATATGCATCCACCGGATTCTTGCCCTTCGGCTCAGGATTATATTCTCCCGGAATCATAACCTCTGCCTTTTCAATATTGATTACGCTTTTGAGCGTTTTCAGTACATCGGTTACGGTAGGCAGATCCTTGCGCAGCCCCAGATACACTTTATAGGCGTCTCCGGTTTTTTCAGCAAGCGGATAGTTGCCGTCCGCAATAAGCACTTTGCTTCCGTGGCCGCAGCGAGCCAGCACCTTCATAATCTCCGGATTGATACAATCACAGGTGAACATGGTAAAACCTCCTTTAAGAACTTTGTATCAGCAGCACGGCAGGCAGCAGCTGCCCCTTATTGCCGTGCTGCCGAACCGGTTATTTTTCGTTTTCGCGCAGATGGCCGAGCGCTCCGCCCGGATGCCATTTTACGTACTGCTTGGGATCAAGCCCGCGCTCGGCCTGCAGATAGATGCTGAGCGCCTGCAGCACGAATGTCTCCGCAATGATGGACATACGGGGCGCGCGGTTAAGCGGACCGCCTTCTTCCTGTATGCCTGCGAACAGGAATGCATCGCTTTCTTTTGCAAGCCAGGATTCTGATTTGCCTGAGATACCGATGACCTTGCAGCCGTTGTTTTTGATAGCGGCTACGGTTGCCTTCATTTCAGCCGTCTCGCCGCTGTTCGATATCATGATCACCACATCGCCCGCTACAAGCTGTCCGCATGAGCCGTGCACGGCTTCCGTGCCGTGCAGGAAGTATGCCGGAGTACCGGTGGAGGAGATGAGAGAAGCGGCATAACCCGCAATATGGGCAGGCTTGCCGATTCCTGAGATATGCAGGCGGTTTCCTGCTTTTTTTGCCGCAATGATAATATCGCCGGCTTTTTTGACTGCATCATAGCTGATGTTGTCAAGGAATTCCGTTGATTCCTTTTTTGAAATATCGATGAATGTCCTGAGCTCTGCTTTTCCGTCGCTCATACTGATTCCTCCGTACGTTATTTTTTCAGTGCCGAAACATCCGGCGTTTTGAAGTTATGCTGTTTGTTGAACGCGATCACTTTGTCCAGTACCGGCAGTGAGGGCATGGCGCCTTTTTCCGATACGGTGAGCGTGGCGACGCAGTTTGCAAAGTCAAGCGTGTCTTTTACTGCCCAGCCGCAGCTGATGCCCGTGCAGAAGGTGGCCACAAAGCTGTCGCCTGCTGCCGTGGGGTCAACGGCCTTGATTTCGTTGATGGTGGGGCTGAAGTATGTTCCCTCATCATTGATAAGCACGGCACCCGCCGTACCCATTGTGATGAGCACGTTCTTTACGCCTTTGTCGCGCAGTGCTTTTGCTGCCGCAGCAGCCTGTTCTTTGTTGAAGTCGCTGCCGTTGTGCTCGATCTTTATGCCCGTCAGGTCGGCGGCTTCGTGCTCGTTCGGTGAAATATAGGTCAGGTGTGACAGGAAGCTGTCTGAAAGCGGAGCGCTCGGTGCCGGATTGAGCATGACAGGAACGCCTTTTTCATAGGCGTACTGCGCCACAAGCTCGTTGATTTCCATAGGAATCTCCAGCTGCAGCATCACGAGGTCATACTGACCGATGGTGTCTTTAAGGAACGCCACGTCCTCTTTGGTAATCTTGAGGTTCGTGCCTGACAGTACGATGATGCGGTTCTTTGTGGGTTCGCCGGGCTTCTGCTCCAGAATGATGACAGAGCAGCCGGACGGCGTGTCCGGGTCACGGGCTACGTGATCTACATTGATACCGGCCTCACGGCAGACAGCGAGCATGTCCTCCGCATTGGAGTCCTTGCCGAGTTTGCCGAACAGCGTTACATCAGCTCCGAGCCGGGCCGCCTGAACCGCCTGGTTCGCGCCTTTTCCGCCCGGCGCCTTGCTGAACTCTCCGCCCAGTACGGTCTGACCTTCCCGCGGAAATACGGATGTCGTGGCGATCTGGTCCATGACGAAGCTGCCTACAACTAATATTTTAGGTCTTTTCATGATTATAGCTCCTTACAGCGCCAGCCCGAGCTGCTTGCGCCATGCAATTTCTTTGCGATGCAGGCTTTCCATTTCATGGATGCCGTTCTCGTTGAGCAGGGCAGGATCCTTGCTTCTGGTGAATGTTGTCATAGGAACGTCATATGCGTTCTGGTGCCATTTTGCGCTTACCGGATAGCAGCGGGCTTCAATTATTGCCGCAATGGTAAGGAAGTCCATGAGCTTGCGTGCCGTTTCCGGTTCTTTCTGGAAATTTTTGTACAGCCATGCATACAGGTCGATGTGGAAATTGGCCATGACGCCGTTATAGCCGTCGTAGCCGTCAATGAGCGAGTCAAGCAGCGTGGCGGTGTTTGCATTAAACAGTGAAAGGTTCGTGCCTTTTACGAGCTCTACGCGGCGTTTCTGTATGTCACGGGCGCAGGAAACATCCTTGAGGAACACGAGCTTGCCGGTTTTTGCGCAGTCTTTGAGGAAATCATCGCTGAGCAGCCGCAGGTAGGGGAACGGACATTCATAAAGACCGAACGGTACTCCCGGCAGCTGCCGGAAAATATCATCTGCATTCTTGCGGAATACATCCTCACCTTCATCCTGTTTTGCCATGCGGTTGCTGACCAGGACGACGGCATCAAGTCCTTTGATCTGTGACATGGCGCCGAGCTCATCAATCTGCTCCTGATGGTCGTCGGAGGTGTGGCCGCTTGCAATTACTTTGATACGTCCTGCGGCTGCATCGACGACGGCTTTTGCAATATCAAGTTTTTCTGTCTTTGACAGATAAAACATTTCAGAGCTCTGGCAGACGGCAAAAATACCGGTGCTTCCGCGCATAACGTACCAGTCAACAAGCTTTTTGATTGCGGTGTAATCCGGTTTGTTATCCGTTGTGAACGGGGTGATCATCGTAGGCCAGCAGCCATGATATGCTTTTTCCATTGTAAAACCTCTTTATATTATAAAAATAGTATTTTCTGTATAAGGATACGCCTCTGCCTGCAATTGCAGGCAGAGGTGCCTTAGATCATACCCACAGCCTGCGGCAGGAACAGGGTGAGCTGCGGCACAAAGGTGATGAGCGCCAGTACAAGAAGCAGGAATGCAATGGGGATAAGAATCTCCTTCATGACGTCCTTGAGCGGCGTGTTTGATATCTGTGCCGTGATGAACAGCAGCATGCCGAACGGCGGCGTTGAAAGTCCGATCATCATGTTCAGGGTAACGACAAGACCGAAGTGTATGAGGTTGATTCCGAGCGCGGAGGCAACGGGGATCAGAATGGGTACGAACACCAGCTGAATGGTGGATGTATCCATGAACATACCGAGGATCAGGATGATGATGTTTACAATGATCAGGAATCCTGTTTTGCCCAGATTCAGACCAATGATGTATGAGCCGAGGTTGTTTGCGATCTGCTCACGGGCTACGATAAAGGAAATGACTGATGCGGCTCCGATCATAAGGCTCACGGAACCGGTATCACGCACGGTGTCCTTAATAATCTTCCACAGGCCTGACCATGAAAGCGCCTTATAGCAGAGTATAGAAATGATGATTGCATAGATACCTGCAATGGCACCCGCTTCGGTGGGCGTCATGATACCGGTATAGATACCGGTCAGCAGGATTACGGGCGTAAGCAGCGCCGGAACTGCCGACAGCGTCTGCTGCAGGAACAGCTTCAGCGGAATCTTTGCCGCCTTGGGGTAGTTGCGCAGGTGCGCCATTATGGATACATAGATCATAAGCGCAATGGCAACAAGAATGGCGGGAATCATGCCGCCGAGGAACAGTGCGCCGACGGAGCTTCCTGCGAACATGGCATACATGACGAGCGGGATGCTCGGCGGAAAGATCGGTCCGATAGTGGCGGACGCCGCGGTGATCGCGCATGAGAACGGATCATCGTATCCTTCTTTGTGCATGGCATCTATTTCCATTTTGCCGAGGCCTGATGCATCCGCAATGGCGGAACCGGTCATGCCGGAGAATACCAGTGATGCGATGACGTTCACATGGCCGAGCGCACCGCGCCTGCCGCCGGAGATGGCGTTTGCGAATGCAAATACTTTTTCCGTAACTTTGCCGCTGTTCATGACGTTCGCGGTAAAAATAAACAGCGGAACGGCAATAATGACATAGTTAGTGTAGTAGGTGCTCATGACAAAGTTGCACACGGAATCAAGCGGCGTTCCCTTTACGATAAAGTAGAAGGCGCCGGCAACCAGCATACCGATTGAGATCGGCATGCGGAGTACGAATATAAGGGCAAAGGTAATCAATGCAACCCATAATGCTGCGCTCATTTAGTTACCTCCGGTGTGGATGATTTTCCAAGTAAGTATTTGATTTCTGCCCGTATGTCTGTTGTTGCGTACCCGATTATAGAGCAAAGAAAATAAGCAAAGGGGCAGAACAGCACGGTCAGCGGAATTCTAAAGACAGATGTTTTTTGAAATGCAACGAATTTAAGATAGTTGCAGGACGGAACGATCAGCACTGCAAGACCGATGATAATCAGTATGTTGCCGAGCAGACGGAGCAGGGCCGCTGTTTTCAGAGGAAGAGCATCATAGATCATCGTGAACGTTACGTGTGACCGTGCCCTCATGGCATAGCATGCGCCGAGTATGACGGTCCATGCAAATCCCCAGACGGTGATTTCATATGCCCATGTCAGCGGATGATTGAGTACATAGCGGGAAATAACCTGCATTACGAATACTGTGAATGTTATAGCAAATGATATGGAAGGAATGATAATTTCAATGATATCACGCAACCGTAACAAGCCGGATTTAAGTTTTTGGTTCATTAGTGTTCTCCGAACGGGAGTTTTGCGGCGGAACCGTCCTGAACCTGCAGGCGCAGAACGGAGTCCGGTAAATACAAAAAAGGACGGGGTAAAATGAGACTCATTTTCACCCGTCCTTGTCTGACGCAGAAAACCTATTTCAGTGCAGCCTGAACTTTATTATACAGGTTCATATCCCATGATTTGGTGATATTCTTGTTGTTCAGGTAGGCATCCAGAACAGGACCTGCGAATGCTTTGAGGTCAGCTTCGTATACGCTCAGACCCTGAGCCTTGAAGAAGTCGATGATCTCAGCTTCTGTCTTCAGGTTCTTTTCGTCGCAGACTTTGCGTCCTGCTTCAACACCCTTCATGATGATGCTCTTCTGCTCATCGCTGAGTGACTGCCATTTTGCTTCGTTGATACAGGGCCATACAGAATCAACCAGATGGTTCGTCAGGCTGATAGATTTGGTGACTTCGTAGAATTTGGCGCTGCGGTCTGTGGGCAGCGGGTTTTCCTGTCCGTCAACAGTTCCTGTCTGAAGAGCCATGTACAGCTCGGAGAATGCGATCGGAGTGGGGTTTGCACCCATTGCGCGGCCGAGTGTCAGCCATGCTTCTGAGTTGGGCATACGGAGATTGATGCCTTTAAGGTCTGCGGGTGTGCGGACGGGCTTGTCCTCTCTGAGGTTAACCTGGCGGGTTCCCAGATAGTAAGAAGCGAGCGGGCGGATTCCCTGTTCTTTTACGACGCGGTCGAATACTTCTTTACCGATGGGACCGTTCAGGATTTTTGTCATATCGTCATAGCTCTTGAACATATAGCCGGCGGTGAACATGCCGATCCACGGAGAGCCGTCGGTCAGCCAGGATGCTGACAGATATACGATATCTGCCTGTCCCTGTTTTACAGCGGCAACTTCCTGATCCTGCTTGAACAGAGCGCCTGAATCATATGTCTCTACAGTGATGGTGCCTTTTGATTCAGCTTCAACAACCTTTTTGAATTCCAGCATTGCGTCATGGTGTGCATCACCAGGAACGGCGTTTACTGAGAAAATGAGATTCACTTTTTTTGCTGCGTCCTTTGAGCCGCCTGCAAAAACAGAGAAAGCCATCATGCCTGCCAGCGCGGCAGCAATAACCTTTTTCATATTTTCCTCCATCTGCTAAATATGAAATTGTAACATACGTTCTATAATATAGAACGGTGTTTTAATTAGCCGATACGTTAATGTTACCACAGAATAAATGATTGTCAACTGATTTTGTACGAAATTGCACAAAAAACAGGTAAAACTTTTGCGTTTTTCCGCATGGTACGTGTACGAATTTTGCGTGTACGTTGCGCATTTTTCACGGTACGTCAGCAAGTACACCGGTACATACCGTACAATTTACTATATTCTGTTTCTGATTTCGAATGCCGCCGCGATCAGTTTCTGGCTGACGGCTTCCACTGATTCCGGCGTGACGAGCGACGTCGGACCTGATGCGCTGAGCGCACCGAGCAGGTTTCCGTTCCGGTCAAGCACGGGTACTCCCACGCAGCGGATATTGTTTTCATGCTCGATGTTGTCCACTGCATAGTTACGCTGCCGTGATACTCGTATGTCGTTGATGATCGCCTCATCGGTCACGAGCGTGTTCGGAGTGTACTGGATGCGCTCCGCCGACAGATGGGATGGTATTTCGTTGTCGTCCATTGCCATGAGCAGCGCTTTGCCGATAGCCGTGCAGTAGAAGGGCGCCTTTTCTCCGAGTATTGAGCGGTACGGTATGTTCTTTGCATAGCCGAAGGGGTAGGCTGAGAACAGGTACAGGACGGAATCTCCGTGGGGAATACCGAAATAAATGACCGTGCTCAGTTCGCTGGAAAGCTCTTCCATGACCGGCAGTACGATGTTCGTATATTTATAGGACGACATGACGGTATAGGAGAACTCGATCATCTTGTTGCCGAGCGTGTATTTGCTGGAAAGCGGATTCTGCATGACATAGCCTGCAAGTTCCAGCGTAGAAAGAATGTTATGCACATTGCTTTTGTTCAGGTCGAGTATCCGTGCGATTTCTGAAACTCCAAGCTCCGGGGTCTGGGGCGTGAAGCAGTCCAGCACGCTTAGTGCTTTTTGTAATGATTTGACTTTTACTGTATTTTCCATAGTTGTAGCCCAGTGTTTATGTATGGCACCATAAAAACAGAATGCTTTTATGGTGCCGCAGGATGCAGCATGAACGGCTGTGGAATGACACCTACAGTCTGATCTTCATGCAGATTTTATGCACCTGGGTCTTTGTTTTTCCGTCCGGGTGCACGCAGGGACGGTGCGCATCCTCGGGAAATAAGATGCATGCATAGCCGGGGGTGAGCGCTACGCTCTGCGCATAATCACCGGTGAATTTCTGCATGTCCTTTTCGGCGTTGTACGGATCTTTTACAGTGAGGTTGGCGGCGTCCGCAATATCCATGCGCTCCGCGCCGGACACTACCACCTGAATGTCAATGTATTTACGATGCTGCTCAAAGGCGGCTTCTTCTACGCTTTTTGTGTCATATTTCTGTACGTTGGCGAACAGGTACTGACCGTCAATCACGACCTTACCGGTTTCGGTTTTTGTCAGATCGGTGGTTTTGAGCCAGTCAAATGCTTTGGGAAACAGCGGATTCAGGCTGCTGTAACGTATTAAGTCTTCGATTTTTACAACTACCATACTTGTACCTCATGTGTTATGAAAATGTAGTAACAGAAACTTTGTTCTTTATGATAGAACAATGTTTATAAAGTGTTAATTCTATAGTATCACACAATCGTACATTGTCAACTGAATTCGCCCGTGTACAGGCGGTGTTTTTTTCTTCTATATATGTAGAACTGATTGAAGCATCCGCATTATGCCGATGCGGTTCGGAATATATGCTGACAGCGCAGCTGTGTTGTCAGAACCTGCGTATAGGTGCTGGCAAAAAACTGTGGTTTATGCAGCTTCTTGCATATTGACAAAGGTGATTACCGTTGTTAAAGTGTTTTTAGTTTTATTGAAGACGAGGGACGATTAGAATGGAAAAGAAAAACATTGATTGGACTTCTTTGGGCTTCGGCTATCAGAAAACAGACAAGCGTTTTGTTGCCATGTATAAAGACGGCAAATGGGATGAAGGCCAGCTGACATCTGACGCGCAGGTTGTTATTAACGAATGCGCGGGCGTCCTGCAGTATTCCCAGAGCTGCTTTGAAGGGCTGAAAGCATACACTACAGAGGACGGCAGGGTTGTAACGTTCCGCCCTGACCTGAACGCGGAGCGGATGATACGTTCCTGCGAGCGTCTGGAGATGCCCGTGTTCCCGAAAGAGAAATTTATTGAGGCTGTACGGCAGACTGTAAAGGCTAATGAAGCCTGGGTTCCTCCGTATGGAACGGGCGCCACGTTATATATCCGCCCGTATATGTTCGGCAGCGGACCTGTTATCGGTGTTGCTCCTGCTCCCGAATATCAGTTCCGTATTCTGGTGACTCCGGTGGGCCCGTATTTTAAGGGCGGCGCAAAATCTATTACGGTTCGTCTTTCAGATCTTGACCGTGCTGCGCCCCGCGGTACCGGTGATATAAAAGCCGGCCTTAATTATGCCATGAGCCTCCATAATATTGTGGACGCGCATAAGCAGGGATTCGCGGAGAATATGTATACGGATCCTGCTACTCATACATTTATAGAAGAAACCGGCGGTGCGAATATTCTGTTTGTCACGAAGGACGGAAAGATTGTAACGCCGAAGTCAAACAGCATTCTTCCGTCTATTACCCGCCGCTCGCTTGTGCAGGTTGCCCGTGACTATCTTGGCATTGAGGTGACCGAGCGCCAGGTGAACAAAGCGGAGCTTGCGTCGTTTGAAGAATGCGGTCTGTGCGGTACTGCCGCCGTTATTTCTCCGGTCGGTAAAGTTGTTGATCACGGCAAGGAAATCGTTTTCCCCGGCTGTGCGGAAAAGATGGGCCCTGTGCTGCAGAAGCTGTACGATACGCTCACCGGTATTCAGATGGGCAGAATCAAAGCTCCTGAGGGCTGGATTTACGAAATAAAATAGACGGAACCTGTTTGGAATATTAATTCAGTATAAGGTTTCTTGAAATAAAGCGCTGGACCGTGCATACATGCGGTGCAGCGCTTTTTTATATACGTAATCGGATTATTTGCCGAGCACTTCCGTGAGCGTATGTATAAGCTCCTGAATGTCGATCGGTTTTGCTATGTGCGCGTTCATGCCTGCGTCGAGGGATTTCTGCACATCCTCGCTGAATGCGTTTGCGGATACGGCAATGATCGGAATGTGCGCTTTTTCGGGATCATCAAGCGCGCGGATGGCTTTTGCAGCTTCCGTGCCGTCCATGACCGGCATCTGTATGTCCATAAGCACTGCGTTGTAATAGTCCGGGCTGCTGTCCATGACTTTCTGCAGCGCGTTCTTGCCGTTGTCGGCGGTTTCTACGGTGAATCCTTTTGCTTTCAGCATTAAAGATGCGATTTCGCGGTTCAGCGCGATATCGTCCACAAGCAGCAGCCGCATGGCGGAAAAGTCCGGCACGGCGGTCTTTTTTGCCGCATCAGCCGTTTTTGCTGCAGCAGCTGTCTTTTGCAAGGTATCGGCTTCCGGCGGAACGGCTGCCGTCCGGTCTGCACGGGAGACGGGAATCTCGCTGCCTGCGGCGTCGGCTTCCGCTGCGGCGGAAGGCTCTTTGAGCAGCGGGAAGCTGACGCGGACGGTGAATTCTGTACCTTTTCCCTGCTCGGTATGGACGCTGATGGTACCGCCCATCATGTCTATAATATTCTTTGTAATGGACATGCCGAGTCCGGTGCCCTGCGTTCCATCTATCGTTGAGGTACGCTCGCGCTCAAACGGATCGAATACTTTTTTGGCGAACTCCGGCGACATGCCGATTCCGGTGTCGCTGACATGCAGTTCGTAGGTACCGTAATTCTCCGGTACCTGCTCATTGCTGTTCTGCTCCATCTGGTAGAGCTGTACGGTGATGCTGCCGTTCTGCGGCGTGAATTTATAAGCATTGCTCACAAGGTTCAGCAGCACGCGGTTCAGACGGTTGCGGTCGCAGAGAACGGCATAGTCTTCGACGCTTGATGAGTCTACGCGGTAGGTGATATGCTTCTGCGCCATCTGTATTTCAAACATGTCGTTGATTTCAGTCATGACTGTTTTCAGATTGCAGGGCTCCGGCTCTAGTTTTATCTTGCCGCTTTCGATACGGCTCATTTCAAGCACATCGTTGATGAGCTCCAGCAGGTGTTTGCTTGATATGTCGATCTTTTCAAGGTACGACTGCAGCTGGTCCTGCGGTACTCCTCCCTGGCGCGCAAGGTTTGTGTAGCCGATGATGGCGTTCATCGGTGTTCTGATATCGTGGCTCATGTTTGAAAGAAAGATGGTTTTTGCGCGGCTTGATTCTTCGAAGCGCTGCTTTGCGGAGTACAGCTTTTTTTCACGTGCCAGCTGTACGTTGTAGATATTGAACGCAATGCACAGACAGCAGGTAACGAGCGCAAGCTGAATCAGGCTGTTGTTGAGGATTGAGCGCTGCAGTGAATCCATCTGAGCTTCTATGTGATCTTTTTCTTTTTGCAGCTCCGTATCGGTGACATGCTGATCAGCATGGATTTCCTTGTGCAGACTGTTGATGCTTTCTATGGCATGTTTGGTCTGCTCATGCGTGCTCTGCCGGATCCACATGGTGGCGGAAAAGAAGATGACGAACAGCAGGATCAGGCGCATGACCGGTGATTTGCCGAACTTGTACTGCGTGTCCTTCTGGAAGATGAGCCTGAACAGGAAGAAACCGACGATGCCCCAGACCGCCAGAATGAAATAGGAACCGGTGGCTATGGCATTTGTGTTCCAGAATACCTGTATGAGCGGTAAGAAGAACAGGCTGGTGGAAAATATGACGCCTGCGATGCCTCCGAGCATAATCAGCCGCCGGTGCTCCCTTCGGCCGGTTACAATGCAGCAGAGCGAAATATACGCATAGGCAATGCAGACGCAGATGGTGGTGATGTCGACAAGCCAGCTGAGTACGGTACGGCCCAGAAAGGGGATGAATCCGGATGCCAGAATGATAAAATATACGGCATGCTGCGGCTGGTCTTTTTTATTCATTGTGGTAAAAAACGAAGGCAGGATACTGTTTTTTGCCATGGCGTACATAAGCCTGCAGGCGGCACGGTAGCAGCCGAGCATACTGGTTGTAACGGTACAGAATACGCAGATTACCAGAAGGGGAATGCCGAACGTTCCGAGCAGCACAGCCACCGTCTGGAATGCAGGTATAGTCTCTATGCCGGGATACTGCGGCAGCCGGACTGCGAACAGTTTATGCACGGCTGATGCAGTATCGGCCGCTGAGCCTGATAGTGCGGCGGCGGACGGCGCGGCGAGCAGCGTAAGCATTATATAGCTTAAGGTTCCGCAGGTAATGGCGGCTGCCATGACGGCGAACGCTTTCCGCTTTGAAAACTTGAATTCCTCTGCGGCGAATGAGATGGTCTCGAAACCTATGAACGCCCATGGAGTGAAGGTGATGATGTTGAATATCTGCCGCAGAGGATAGCTGCGTCCTGACTGGGGTCGGATGGCAAAGAACGGCCGGAAACAGCTGCAGAACGGAATTTTCAGGGCTGCGATTTTTGCCATGCAGAGACCGAAGCAGGTAAGAATTGCGCCGAACAGCAGCAGCGCGAGCACCGCATTCAGCCGTGCCACCACTTTTTTGCTGAGCAGGCTGAACATGCCGGATATGACGATAATGAGCAGCGTTGCGATGATTTCGCCGAAATAAATGCTGTGTCCTGCGACCGAATAATGGAATCCCCAGCGGAAGACCGGCCCGAACAGGCTGTTGATGATGAGCACAAAAGCCGTGGCGTTCGACCAGATAAGCGAAAGGTATGCCATGATGAGTGCCCATGAGCACAGAAAGGTATGGTCAAGGCCGAATATCCGTTTAGTGTATGAAAAAATCCCGCCCGTTTTGGTGGAGCGGTTCATCATGACGTGGAAATTAAACGCTATGAGAAGTATGATCAGACTTCCGATGCACACCGCGATTGCAGTGCCTGCTGTACCGGCGATGGGCAGAAACGTGGTGCCGGGCATGACAATGGAGCCCCACCCGATAATGCATCCGAATGCCAATGCCCACACGCACAGCGGATGAAGATAACGTTCTGTCATAATATTAATTATAGGGGAGGTCTGTCTAAAAAGCAAATAAAATCAGACAGAATAAGAAAATCGATGATAAAAGGCTTATAAAGAACCTTTGTATGCGCTCTGTATTGTATACATCGGCCGATGCGTGAAAACTGCTGTGCGGGCATAATATGCGCCGTGTGTGTGCCGGGGAGGCTGCCTTTGTTTGCAAAATACAGGTTTAAGGTATAAAATAAACTGTATGAACTTTCAGGAATACGTTGATATGAGTACTATGCCGTGCGCGATTCTTGCTGTTGATGAAGTTGAAAGCGGGCGGTGCGGGCAGATATACATCGTGCATGCCAATGATGCGTATAAAAACGTTATGGGCAAAGACCGCTATTATGACAGTATGGTTTATTCAGAGCTTGTTCCTGCAAACCAGAACTTTGAGGATTTCTGCTATCGTTGTGCGTTCCTGAAAAAAAAGATTCATACGTATGTGGAAACTCCGCTGCTCAAATGCTGGACAGATCTGACATTTATTCCGCTGCAGGATACGGAGAGTGAGGGGCGCCGGAAATACTGTGCGTTTTTCTTTGAGTTTACTAAAACTGCGGATCCTGAGCTTATGGCGGAAGTTTCTATAGATACTGCCGCAACGGTTATCAAGAGCTGCATCATGCTGCGCGGCAGCGATGATTTCCAGAGCAGTATCGACGCCGTTATTGCTGATATACAGAAGCAGACTGATTCGTTTTCAAGCTGTATTTTTCTGCTGGATAAAAAGAACAGGAGCTATTCGGTGCTCTGTGAAAAATTCCGCAATGATGAGGCTCGGGTGGCGGATTATGCGGATCAGCTGACCTATGAAATCGTTGCGTCGTGGGAACGGACAACCTGGAATTCCGATGGTGTTATTGTAAAGAATGAGGATGACATGCGGTTTTTGGAGCAGAAGAATCCTGCGTGGGTGGCCACCCTTCGCAAGGCGGAGGTGAAAAGCTTGATTCTGTTCCCGCTGATGCAGGGAAAAGAACCGATCGGATTTTTGTTCATCACGAATTTTAATACAGAGCAGGTTGTGCAGATAAAAGAGCTGATAGAGCTTATGTCGTTCTTCCTGGCGTCAGAGATCGCGAATAATCAGATGATGGTGCAGCTTGAGCGGCTGAGTAATACCGATCTGTTGACCGGCGTAAAGAGCAGAAATGCCATGAATCACCGTGTGGATCTGTTCGTTTCCGGTGAGTGCGGCGTGCCGGCTCCGTTCGGAGTGCTGTTCGCTGATCTGAACGGCCTTAAGGCAATGAACGACAATAACGGCCATTCGGCCGGCGATACGCTGCTGAAAAACTGCGCCATGCTGCTGTGCGATGTGTTTAAGGATGATGAGGTGTACCGTGCGGGCGGAGATGAGTTTGTAATTATTGCTCCGTCCTGCAAAGAGACAGAATTCAACCGCAAGGTGGAAGAGCTGCGGAAACGCTCCGGCTATGACTGTCCTGTCTGTCTGGCGGTGGGCAGCTGCTGGTGCGGTAACGGTGAGGATCTGCGTCTGGCCATGCATCTTGCGGATGAAGCTATGTATAAAGATAAATTTGCGTTCTATCAGGCGCACGGCGGCCGTGAGGCGTGCAACGCACGTCGCTGTGCAGCTGCATGTCAAGGAATTGCAGCTGCGGATTAATTCCCTTTGTTGTGCAGTCCGGTACCGCCGGTGCACACGGAATATGGTCGATAAATAAAAAAGCCGTACCGGATCGCCCTGGAGCGTCCTGTACGGCTTTCTGTTTAAGCGGGCATCAGTCCGGAACTAGTCCAGAGCGTGGCCTGCAGAACCGAGAACGTCGATGTTTTTGTGCATATACATCTTCTTCAGCTCGTCGCGTGCAGGACCGAGGTACTTGCGCGGATCGAATTCTTCAGGATGCTCGGTAAGAATGCGGCGTATTGCGGCGGTCATGGCAAGACGGCCGTCGGAGTCAATGTTGATCTTGCATACTGCGGAGCTTGAGGCTTTGCGCAGCTGCTCTTCGGGAATGCCTACTGAGTCGGGGATCTTGCCGCCGAACTTTTCGATTTCCTTTACGTACTCTACCGGAACTGATGAAGATCCGTGCAGTACGATGGGGAATCCCGGAATCTTTTTCTCAACGCCCTCAAGGACGTCGAATGCCAGCGGCGGCGGAATGAGCACGCCGTCTGCATTGCGCGTACACTGTTCCGGTGTGAATTTGCAGCGTCCGTGGCTTGTTCCGATAGAGATGGCCAGAGAGTCAACGCCGGTCTTTTTTACAAAGTCCTCGACTTCCTCCGGTTTGGTATAGTGGCTTTCTGCAGCGGCTACTTCGTCCTCTACGCCTGCCAGAACACCGAGCTCGCCTTCTACGGTTACATAGTCTTTCTGTGAGTGTGCGTAATCGCAGACTTTCTTGGTGAGCGCAACATTCTCATCGTAGGGAAGTGCGGAACCGTCGATCATGACTGAGGAGAAGCCGTTGTCGATGCAGTCCTTGGCCACTTCGAATGACGGACCGTGATCAAGATGCAGTACGATCGGGATGTCGCATCCGAGCTCATGAGCGTATTCTACGGCTCCGCGGGCCATGTTGCGCAGAATGTATTTATCGGCATACTGTCGCGCACCTTTTGATACCTGAAGGATGACCGGAGACTTGGTTTCCACGCAGGCCTGGATGATTGCCTGCATCTGCTCCATATTATTGAAGTTGTATGCAGGGATTGCATAATGGCCTGCCATGGCTTTCTTAAAAAGCTCTTTTGTGTTGACAAGTCCGAGTTCTTTGTAACTAACCATATGTGACTCCTGTAATTAGTGTAGAAATATGGTACTCCAAAAAATGCAAATATACAAGATCTGGAAAAACTTACCGGAATATGTCATGATGTTCTGGAATCTGCGCGGATTGTCCGGCGGATTTACGGGCGGATCTACCGCCGGCGTACGGTTGCCACCAGAAAAAGACAGAAAGTATTCTAAACTGTACGAAAAGAGTTTGACAAAGAGTGTTGCAGAAAATATAATAAGAATGATATTATTAAGTAAGGCAGTTCCTGCCGATAGGTAAATTAGATGTTTCCCTTTTACGAGGCGAAATGTTTGAAGGAGTTTTGAATGAAAAAGGGCTTTGTGGTCTTTATGCAGCTCGCTCTCATTTTTGTCATTGGCGCTCCGGTGTTCAGCCAGCCCAGCGAAAAAAGTGTTGAGACGACACTGATTGATAACTTTGATACCCCTGACCAAATGGAATGGACATGGAGTGTTCAGGCAAGTCGTTTTATTGCTGACGGTTATCCTGTGCTGAAGTATTCTAAGGGTATTTCCCATTCCCTCAGACCTTTCGTCAAGGAAGGGGATCCGGAACCTCAGGTTCTGGGCGTTAAGGTTGCTTACAACCGCAAGGGCGACAACTGGTTTGAAGTGTATCCTACCAAAGACGACAAGCCTTATGAGATTCCTTTTGTCGGCAATGTGTCCCAGATTGACTTCTGGGTATGGGGAAGCAACTACCTGTATTTTTTGGATCTGCTGGTGCGTGACTCCGGCGGTTCTGTCCATGTCATTCCTGCCGGTAATCTTGCGTTCAGCGGCTGGAAGAACCTGATAGTATCCGTGCCTACGTATATCCGTCAGAGCGCACGTCTGCATACGGCTCCTGAGTCTATGACTTTCGTTGGCTTCAGAATCCGTGCGCATGGCAGTGAGTATGCTGATGATTTCAGTATTTTCTTTGACAAGCTGCAGTATACGTCAAGCATTCTTACCAATGTATATGATGGCTATGAACTTCGCAAAGAAGATTTCGGTGAATCAAGCAAGGAAGGACAATAACGATGAAAAGAAGTATTTTAGTTTTGCTTGCCCTTTGTGCGGCAGGTATGGTTTTTGCACAGCAGCAGGAAAACCGCAGCCTGTCTGATCCTGATCCTTCAAACGTGGGCGCTGATTCTGCTATTTCAGCGCTCCGCGAAGTGTCCGTAGATAAATTTGAGCGGGAAGGTGCATGGAACGTCAGAATGTCTCCTGATGCAGGCGTTATATCCGGACGGCTGTTTGAGGGCAGTCCGGCTGCAAAGGAGCCGCTTGAGGATGACAAGGATACGGGCGATGATACGCATGTGTTCGGTGTGAAGGCTGAATTCTACCGCCGCGGCATCAATTCTATTTTTGTGCGGGCTGCCCGTCCGCTGCCTATTGAAGGCATCACCAAAACTGTTTCTGTATGGGTTGCCGGACGCAATATGTCCCATTCCCTTACGCTGCTGGTGCAGGACTACTTTGGAAATAATTTTGAGATTTACATGGGTACGCTGGCGTTCAGCGGCTGGAAGAAGATGACTGTGGCTATTCCTCCGTCAGTGGATGGAGTGCACGGCATTGTTCAGTCAAGCGCATTCTGGGGCGAGCGTCCCGGCCTGCGTATCGTGGGCTTCCGTATTGACTGCGATCCTGAGACTGCTATCGGCGCTTACTATGTGTATTTTGATGCGTTGCGCGCTGTAACAGATTTGTATGATCTGGAGAACCGTGACGAAGATGATATGGCGGATAACTGGTAGTCTGCCGGTTGTTCTTTGAAAGGCCCTGTCTGTGTCTTGATTCGTAGACGCAGACAGGGCTTTTTTTATGTATGCCGTGTGAACCTGCCGGGGACGGGGGGTCAGACGCGGCTGTAAATTTTCTTTTTTCCTTCCGTTTTTATACACGTAATAAGCTTCATGTGCAGCAGCAGCCAGATAAGAAGTCCTGTGTATTTGCGGGCGTCTGCGGGTGGTTTTGACATTGCGGCAAAGCATTGCTGTATGTCGGGAACTGAAAACGTACTGCCTGTCGTGACGGGCAGCAGTGCAAGATAGTCCTCTGCTGTACAGAAGCGGTGAGTTTTTTCTATTTCTTCAAGCTTTTTATCTGTTTTTATCCAGTTTCTCAGATGTCTGCGGCTTTTATTAGTAAGTTGTACTGGTGCATCGGTGAGTACGCGAGATTCTGTTATTGTTATTTCCGGCAGTTCAAGAATAAAGCCCGGTGTGAGCAGCAGCGGGTACATTTTAGTTATGGAACGAAGGCATGAATATATGCTTTCAGATTTTGGACTTTTTCTTGTTGACTGTATGCTGCCGTCCTGCCGTATTGTCTGTATGCGTTTTGTTTTGATTATCGGATGAACTATGGTGACCGGGTGGCCTGCTTCCAGTAAGGCACGTGTTTTTTCATACAACGGAGCCAGGCTTCCTGTCTGGATTTCAACGATCTGACCGTCCGGACCGATGACGTCGCAAATCCATTTGTCAATCTGTTGTTCCGTGTTTCCTTGTATAGTAAGAGAATAAAGTTTTTTTAGCGTGTTATGCAAGGAACTTTCGTTGTATGTATTTATCATATAGCACTTACTATACACTTATATTGCAAAAATTACAGTATGTGTGATTTATTTTTTTTATTGTCCTTGTTTTGCGTTGACATTATCTAGTTTTGAATTAAAATGTACTTAAGTGGGAAAAAGTGGGTGTAAGTGGTAAATAATGGTATGAATCTGTTGACTGGTGAATACCGGAATACACTTGATGAAAAAGGGAGGATTCTTTTTCCGTCAAGATTGCGGTCTGATGTACATGATAATGTTCTCATTGTGACACAGGCGCTCGATCATTGTTTATGGCTTTTTACTCCTGAAGAATGGGAAAAACTGTCTTCAAAAATTATGGAATCTGCATCTCCATTCAATCCGCAGAACAGGCTTGTGCTGCGCCGTCTTATAGCGCCGGCCCAGCCTGTGGAATTTGACAAGTCAGGCCGCCTTTCTATCCCGCAGAGCCTCAGAATGTATGCTTCTTTAGATAAAGAATGTGTGCTTTTAGGTATTAACAAATATATTGAGCTGTGGGATGCAGCAATATATCAGAAATATCTGGAAGAAAGCGAAAGTTCATACCTTGAAGCGGCAGAAGCTCTGAGCACAATTAATTTTTAAAATGGTGGAAGACGGTGGAAATTGTACATACACCGGTTCTTCTGCAGGAATGCTTGGCGTTGCTGAGCCCTGAGGGAGAGCTGTACGAAAATAATGCTTTTATGATTGATTCGACGCTTGGAGAAGGCGGTCATTCGTTTGCATTTTTGTCCAGATATCCTGCGCTCAGTATACTCGGTCTTGACGCAGATCCTGTTATTCAGGCGCGTGCAAAAGAACGATTGGCCGGTTTCGGCGAACGTATGCAGTTTTTTAACGGTTGGTTCAACGATTTTTATGCGGATTATCCTGCTGATAAGCGGGCCCCTGATATTATTCTTTTTGACCTGGGCATCTCGGTGTTTCATTATGCCAGGTCAGGAAGAGGTTTTTCGTTTATGAAGGATGAGCGGCTTGATATGCGGCTGAATCCTGAGGCGGGCGCATCGGCAGAAGAGCTGGTGAATACCAGCTCTGCAGAAAAACTTGCGGATATTATTTATACATATGCCGAAGAACGCTACAGCCGCCGGATCGCTGCGGCGATAGTGGATGCGCGGAAAAGCGGAAAGATCGTGTCTTCAAAAGCACTTGCCGATATTATTTATGCGGCAGTGCCTGCTGCATACCGCCATGGGAAAATACATCCCGCCACAAAGACTTTTCAGGCGATTCGGATAGCGGTGAACGGGGAGCTGCGCCGGCTGCCGCAGGCGTTGTTTGATGCGTTTAATGTGCTTGCTCCCGGTGGAAAGATGGGCGTAATTACGTTCCATTCTTTGGAGGATAGAATTGTAAAGAATTTTTTCCGCAATCTTGGAAAAAGCTGTGTCTGTCCTGCAACGTATCCTGCGTGCAAATGCGGCGGTAAGCCCTGTGCGGAGCTGCTGACAAGAAAACCGGTGGCTCCGACGGAAAAAGAAGTGGATGATAATTCTCCGTCACGGAGCGCAAAACTCCGGGTGGTTAAAAAAATACGTAATGCGACTTCCTTGCATATGGAAGGAGTGTCGGAAGGTGTGCTGGTATGAATAGGGAAAAAGTAAAGGCAAAAACAGAGACTGTGCTTATACTCTGCTGTTCTGTGCTGATTCCGCTGCTGCTGGTGGGATATGGCGTACAGACCCGGCGTTATGAGTCTTTGAAAAAAGAGGTGATTGCGCTTGAGGATAAGCAGATGAAGCTTGTAGAAGAAAATAAGACCTTGATTACTAATATCAGCATGCTGTCAAACGCCAACCGTATAGAGCGTATTGCCGAGCAGCAGCTTGGGATGCATAAAGCTGAAAGCGATGAAATCGTAAGAGTTGAGATGAAGGGTGCTGCAAAATGAATTCGCTGCTGGAATTTGATGAGCTGATTGACGCTGTTCATGGAACGGCAGTGACCGCCAGCCCTTCAGAATATATTGTATTTTCCTCTGTGTGCACCGACAGCCGTATGGTTGTGCCGGGCAGCCTGTTTGTGCCGCTTATCGGAACCAGTCAGGACGGCCATAAGTATATTCCTCAGGCGATTGATAAAGGTGCGTCAGTACTGTTTGTGGCGGAATCTGAGTACAATGGTAAAACTGAACTGTACCGCGGGCTTTCGGAATCTAAAAAGGTTTCTTTTGTTGTTGTACGCAATACGCTTACCGCACTGCAGGATGCCGCAGCTGCCTACGTCAGAAAATTCCCTGCACTGATAAAAATCGGTATTACTGGTTCCAGCGGCAAAACTACCACAAAAGAGCTGTGCGTTTCTGTTTTTAAGCAGAAGTATCGTGTAGTCAGTACCGTGGGAAATCTGAATTCAGAGACGGGGCTTCCGCTGTCTGTATTCCATATTACCAAAGATGATCAGGTAGGAATCTTTGAGCTGGGCATGAATCGTAGGAATGAAATCGCGGAAATTGCCGGTGTTCTGCGGCCGGAATATGCGGTTATTACCAATATAGGTACCGCTCATATCGGCATGCTCGGCTCTCGGAATGCAATTGCAGAAGAAAAGAAAAAGATTTTTACCTATATTGATGAGCATGGTGCAGCTTTTATTCCTGCTGATGATGACTATGCGGGTTATCTGGCGGAAGGAGTAAAAGGGGCGGTTGTACGGTATGGACGTACGGCTGCGGCTGCCGGCGTTTGTTTCGTTGCTGATAAGGGAATAGCCGGAACAGAGTTTACGGTAGACGGTGTGCCCGTTGAGCTTCACCTGCCCGGACGCTACAACTATCAGAATGCGCTCGGTGTTATCGCGCTTGCGCGGCATCTGGGAGTGTCGGCGGAGCAGATAAAGAACGGTATAGAATCACTTTCACCGCTGGACGGCAGAGGACAGCTTCTGCATCTTCAGGTACGGAAGTCGGATGAAGCGGCCTGCG
>CACZQF010000090.1 GCA_902783245.1 uncultured Spirochaetaceae bacterium
GGCATTCCGCCGCCCATCATACCGCCGGGGCCCCCGAATCCGCCGCGCTGGCTCTTGCTTGCGTCATACGGAAATTCCGTGTCGAGCAAAAACTTATTCAGCGAATCCTCAATCACCGCTTTTGTATACTCATAATAGCTTCCAGCCTGATAGATTCCTTTATCAGATGCTTCAAGCGTAAGCGGATTCCCGTTCTCATCCTTCAATCCGATGTTGTTTATGTATGCCGCAAACGTTTCGGAAAGTCTGTCTGAAATCATCTGGGTTGTTTCATCAAGTCCGGTTCTGGAAACTGCCATGTTCCATTCATACGCCGCATCAGCACTGTCAAGATTTGTAATCGGGCACCAGCACATAGAGCCGGTAACCGCATCGCTCACCCCCTGAACCGCACCGATTGCCTTAAGGTACGGCTCGTATTCAGGAGCGTTTCCGGTTGCGCCGAGAAGCGCACTCTGCGCGCCGCCGCCGCTCATGCCGAAGGAGAAAATGCGCTCCGTGTTCCCCGGAAGCACATCAAGATTGTAGCGCCAGTAGCGGACTGCCGCTTTCAAGTCCGTAACGCCGGCAGGGGCACCGTGATTCCGTCCGCGGCAGCCCGGATAAATGTAAATAAAGCCGGCGTCCGTAAATTCTTTTACGCTGGAAACATAGCCGCTCGGCGGATTACATGCGGAATACCCCGGAGTTTCAACAAGAATCACGGCAGGGGTGTTGTCGGCGGTATACCCGCCGATTTTTGCCTTGCGGTTTATCCGCACGGAGAAAGTACCGTCGCCGTTATCCGTGCCGTCAAAAAATGCGCCCGGCACAAAAATCCCCATGGTTTCGTAATCAGAATCTGCCGGATGTTCCGCATATGAAAGCCCGGTCTGATAATATACATTGTCATCAGCATTGTAGCGCCACTGGCTCATATCGATTTTGGGAAGAGCCGTTCCAGTGTTCTGCGCCCCGGAAGCTTTGCTGCCTGTAGAAGCACAACCGTAAAATGCGAAGCTTGCGCACAATGCACAGACTGCCGCAAAAATCAGTTTTTTAGTGGTCATAAAAACTCCTATAAAAAGAAAAAGCCGCATGTCATAAGTAACTGGACTTATGCCATGCGGCTGCTCGTTATGCTTGCACTGTACTGGGGAAAAGCGGAAAAATCAATAAGCAAGCTTGATAAACTTCTGTTATTTTCGACTCCAGCAGCTGACCAGAGTGAGCGTATGGTCGGAAAGCCGGTCAGACGGTCTTTTCAAAAATATCCCGCAGGATTTCTTTCATTGAAAGTCGGTTTGTTTTAAGTGCAAACAAGAAGTGCCGTTTTTCTTTGAATTCTTCGTTTCTCTTGCGGATTATTTCTTTCAAATTTTCATAGCGGACTTCAAGTTTGTTTTCCTTTGCATATTCACGGATTTTTGCTGAAATCTGGAATGTATAGCAGAGATCTATGCAGAATACGCCGTAAAAAAATCCGACCACAAAACTGAACGCAAGATGAATGGTAAACCAGTAAAGCCATTCCAGAATCCGGGGGTGCACAAGAAAATAATAGAGCCCGCTTAAAATCATCCAGTAAAAAGAATACTGTGGACAGATGATGCCTTTGATATTAAGCCAGTTTTTGCTGTAGTCCCACAGCTTGATTTTCATTCCTTTAATAAAAATAAGCCCTGCAACATATTCCATGACCGTAATTGCGCACGCCATCAGAATAAAAAGAATTGGTTTCTGCAGCCATTCGGGAGATATAAAGCTGACATCAATAAACGAAAGCGAAAACAAAACGCACAGGCTCAGTCCATAAAGCGGAAGGTACGGACCTGTCAAAAAACCGGGATTAATCCATTTCTTTGCCGCATTATTTTTCGAGAAGAACCGGCGCCACAGCAGCTCTATTCCCCAGCCGATTATGCTTCCCGCAAAAAACAAAAAAGTCAGTACTAAAAACAAACTCATATTCAGGTCCTTCCGCTGATGCTGCCCGCTACGCTGCGCCGAGTGCCAGACCGATCAGGCGTACGGCAACGGCGCACAGCCAGGCGATGCCGCACTGCCAGAGTACAACACCTGCGGCCCAGCGGGTGCCGAGCTCTCGTTTTACAGCTGCGATTGCCGCCACGCAGGGAGTGTACAGCAGGCTGAACACCAGCAGGCTTGCCGCCGTGAGCGGCGAAAGCATGGACTGGACGCCGCCCGCAAACAGAATTTCAAGCGTGGACACTACGCTTTCTTTTGCCATAAAGCCGCTTACAAGCGCCACTGAGATCTGCCATTCACCGAGGCCAGCCGGCGCCATGACAGGGTTCAGCAGTCTGGCGATTGAGGCCAGTATGCTCAGCTCCGCGTCCTTCACCGGCTGCATCCGCCAGTTAAAGCTCTGCAGGAACCACACGACGATTGTGGCCACAAAAATCACGGTGAACGCGCGCTGCAGAAAGTCCTTGGCTTTTTCCCACAATAGCTGCGCCGTGTTCTGGACGCCCGGCAGACGGTAGTTCGGCAGCTCCATGACGAACGGTACGGCTTCACCCTTGAACAGCGTCGTTCTGTAAAGGAATGCGGCGCCAATGCCGATCAGAATGCCAAGCAGATACAGGCCGGTCATGATCAGACCGCCGTGCTTGGGAAAGAATGCGCTGACAAAAAAGGCGTAGATCGGAAGCTTTGCCGTACAGCTCATGAACGGCGTGAGCAGAATGGTCATGCGGCGGTCGCGCTCGCTCGGGAGTGTACGGGTGGACATGACGGCCGGTACCGAGCAGCCGAAACCGATCAGCAGCGGCACGATGCTGCGGCCGGAAAGACCGATCTTGCGCAGCAGCTTGTCCATAAAGAACGCCACACGCGCAATATAGCCGGAGTCTTCCAGCAGCGAAAGGAAGAAAAAGAGCGTGACGATAACCGGCAGGAATGAAAGCACGCTTCCTACGCCCGCAAAAATACCGTCTATGATCAGGCTGTGCAGTACTTCGTTCACGCCGGCGGCGGTAAGCGCGGTATCCGTAAGTTCGGTGAGCTTATCTATGCCGGTTTCAAGCAGTTCCTGCAGCCATGCGCCGATGACATTGAATGTCAGATAGAACACAAGCGCCATGATGCCGATGAATGACGGAATCGCCGTCCATTTGCCGGTGAGCACGCGGTCAAGCTGCTGGCTTCTGGCGCGCTCCTTGCTTTCTGCAGGACGTTTTACGGTGGCATCGCACAGACGGTAGATGAATGAATAACGCATGTCGGCTATGGCTGCGCTGCGGTCAAGCTTGCGCTCGGCTTCCATCTGCAGCGTTATGTGCTCAAGCATTTCTTTTTCGTTTACGTCCAGATTAAGCTTGTATAAGATGAGCTTGTCGCCTTCAAGCAGCTTGCTTGCGGCGAACCGGACGGGAATCCCGGTGGTTTCCGCATGGTCTTCGATTAAATGGATGATACCGTGCAGCGCGCGGTGAACGGCGCCGCCGTTATCTGTTTTGTCACAGAAGTCCTGCCGCAGCGGCGGCTCCTGATATTTTGCAATGTGAACGGCATGTTCCACAAGCTCTTCGATTCCCTGATTTTTCTTTGCGGAGATCGGTACGACCGGCACGCCCAGAATGGATTCCATGCTGTTTACGTCGATTGAACCGCCGTTGGCCGTTACTTCGTCCATCATGTTGAGCGCCACCACCATAGGGATGTTGAGCTCCAGCAGCTGCATGGTCAGGTACAGGTTGCGTTCTATGTTCGTGGCGTCAACGATGTTGATGATGGCATGGGGCTTTTCATCAAGCACAAAGTTCCGTGAGATGCGTTCCTCGCTGGAGTAGGGCGACATTGAGTAGATGCCGGGCAGATCGGTGATGAGCGTGTCCTCATGTCCTTTAATCGTACCGGATTTACGGTCTACGGTGACGCCGGGAAAGTTTCCTACATGCTGGTTTGAGCCGGTAAGCTTGTTGAAGAGCGTGGTTTTTCCGCAGTTCTGGTTTCCGACGAGCGCAAAGGTGAGTACCGTGCCGTCGGGCAGCGGGTTGCCGTCGCCTTTGGCGTGGAACCTGCCGCTTTCACCAAGACCCGGATGGTGCGTTTTTACTGCGGGCGTGTCAATGCGCGTGTCTGCAGCCTGCGGTACGGGACTTACGGATATTTGCGCCGCATCCGCCGTGCGCAGTGTGAGCTCGTATCCATGCAGACGGAATTCCATGGGGTCACCGAGCGGCGCATATTTTATAAGCGTGATTTCAGCTCCGGGGATGATTCCCATATCCAGAAAGTGCTGGCGAAGCTCCCCGTTTCCGCCGAGTTTTTCAACGCGGACGGTTTCGCCGATACGTGTATTATTCAGAGTATTCGTTGCATTCATTGCTGTCATTACCGTATAAAGCTAATGCGGCAGGCGCCGGTTGTCAATGATATCCGCCCCGGCACTGCCTTTGTTTTTTATACTGACCTCCGGTTATTTTTCCTGCATGCGGCTTTTGTATTCCAGACACAGCATGGTTATGTCATCGAACTGCGGGGCATCGCCTACAAAGCGGTCAATGTCGGTTTTTACGGCGGCCAGCAGATCGCGGCCTGCTGCATCGCCCGTTTTGTTCAGAATGGCGTTCAGCCGCTCGTCGCCGTACAGCTCTTCATGAGCGTTGGTTGCTTCAGTTACGCCGTCGGTATACTGGAACACCTTGTCGCCCGGCTCAAGCATGAGCGTAACGGTCGTGTACTTCATATCCTCCATGCCGGCAAGCACGAAGGCCTTTTTGATTTTGTGCTCAACGTACTGTCCGTTGTGCAGAATATACGGCGGCTCATGACCTGCGCTTACACACTTGAATTCGCCCGTCACCAGATCGAGTATGCCGAGGAACGCCGTGATAAAGAGCCCTGCGCCGTTGGATTCGCAGAGCAGGTTGTTTACCTGCATGAATATGTCGGCGGGATCGGCGCCGGGAACCGTGTGGTCTTTGATGAGCGTTTTGCCGATGACCATGAAGAGAGCCGCGGGTACGCCTTTGCCTGATACGTCAGCCACTACAATCGCAACGTGTCGGTCGTCCACAAAGAAGAAGTCGTAGAAGTCGCCGCCTACTTCCTTTGCGGGAGTCATGGTGGCATACAGATCAACTTCTTTGCGATCAGGGAACGGCGGGAAAATAAGCGGCAGCATGCTTGCCTGTATGTTCGTGGCTACATTGAGCTCGGCCCCGATGCGTTCTTTTTCTGCCGTTTCGTGCATAAGATTTTTCATATATGCTTTCAGATCATCGGTCATGGTCAGCAGCGCACCGGAAAGGGCTTCCATCTCGTCGTTCGTATGAATGTCAGGATTTGCGAATATCAGCGCGTTCGGGTCGCTGCTTCCGTGGCTGCTTTCCACGAACTGTGCGGCGGCATGCTTGAGCCGTGAAAGCGGAAGTACTACGCGGCGGTCAAGCCAGATACCCAGCGCAAGCACAAAGATAAGGCCGAGCGTGATACCCGCCACTGAAATGACAAGCGGAAACTGGTGCATTGCCTTTTCAATTTCGTTCATATTAATGTCTACGCTCAGAACACCGAGCGCTTTTCCTGACGAATTGCGTACGACGACGGAGGTAGTGTATACGAGTCCCCATTCGGTTTTGTTCGGATAGTACCAGAATTCACCGGGATTACTGTTTTTGAAAAAATTCAGGTAGCTCTGCGCAACGTCCGGAGGATATTCCGTTCCGCTCAGCTTGCCCAGCCGGACAAAATCTTCACCGCGGTCTTTATATCCCTGATAGTCCTCAGGAGTATTTCCGGTACAGATATACTTCATGTTGTCAGCGGGCTCAGTGTTCAGCGGCTCCACCAGATAAAGCCAGGCGATAGAGGAGGAGCTTTTTATGTAATCAAGACGATGGCGCAGGCTTTGTAAAGCCGCATCCTCCTGCTGGTTTTTGATGCTTGTCTCTACTGCATCCCAGTCAAAGTCTGCGACAGCAAGATTCAGGATGGTTTCTTCATAGTTCTTGTATTTTTTGATCATCCCGCTGTAAAAGGTCTGGTAGCAGATCAGTCCGAGGCTGATCGAGAGCAGAACGGTAAAAACGATGATAGCAAAAACAAGGCTTGTCCGCAGTTTCTTTTTTTGGGTCTTCATACAATCCTCCGTTATGATCGTATAGTTTTAGTTTTATTGATGATAAAATGGGCGGTACATACGAGCGTCAGAATTATGGCAAATACGGCGGCGGAAACGGTCATGTTTTTTGAAAGGAATACCATGCCCATGACCGCAGGTCCGAATGACTGGCCGATAAAGTCGGTGAAGTTGAATATGCCCATTGCATCCGGCAAGCCGAACTCCTCGCATTCTTGAAGCAGCGAAAAATGTGCCTGCAGCACTGACCGGCCGAAGCCGTTTGCAAGCCCCAGTATAAAAATCGCTGCAAAGAAACCGGAAAAGCTGCGGCTTACGGCATACGTGAGTACTGCGGCAATACACAGGATGATTGCGGCATACGGACTGAGCGCACCGGTTTTCTGTACGACCCACTTGGTCAGTTTGTTTCCAAGGTATATGGCAAACATAGAGTAGAGCATCATGAGTACGGCGACGATTACTTCGCTCAGACCGTTTGCTTCTGAATACAACGGAAGGTAGTAATACACAAAGCTTCCCATGAGGGCGAACGGCGCCTGCGCAAGCAGTATGAACGACCATACTCTGCGTTTACTCAGGAACGAAAGAATGCGCATCGTTTTGCCGGCGGTTTTTGAAGCTTCGGCATACCCGGCGGTTCTGCGCTCATGCATTGAGCCTGCGGCAATGCCGAGTGTCTGCCATAAAAGCATGAACAGCAGCGCCGACACCAGCCACATTACCGTGACGAGCGGGAATACCAGCTGCCTGCCGATGTTCTGAACAAGGAAGGCGCCGCACAGCATGCCGAAATTGATACCCGATATCTGCGCCGCATTGTACGCCGCATAGCCGGAAGTCCTGTTTTTTGCATCGGGAATCTGCGAAACCATCATGTACAGGGAATTAGTGGTGAGGCCTACGCCTATACCGTCGATGACAAGCGCAAAGAACAGCACAGGATATGAATACATGAATGCAAAGATCAGCAGATTGCTTGCGGCAGAAAGCCCCGCGCCGATCGCGATCACCTTGGTGAATCCGGCCCTGCGTATGATCCGCTCGCAGAAGAGCGCCATAAGCCCGATGATGAACAGGTTCACTGAAATCGGAATGGCGGCTGCAAAGGAACCGCCCCGACCGCCAAGCGTCTCAATGGCTCCGTTCGCAATTACCATGGGCAGGAACGTCGTGGTCATATTGTAAGCTGCGAACAGCGCGAATACCATCAGGCGTATGTAATAGTGCGGAAATGATTTTTTTTCAGGTTCGCCGCGCGCCATGCGTTCCTGAGCCTCCATCTGTGCCTGTGATTTTGACAGAATGTAGGAAAGCGCCTCGCCCATGGCAAGCCAGACAAAGATGAGCGTAACGACAAGTCCCAGCAGCACGCTTTGTTTCATGTCGTTGATCTGATTCATGAGCATGTAGTTTTCGGTCATCACCGAAACGACGCCGCACACGCGTCCGTCATCATTGATAACGGGAACGGACACGTAGGTATATGAAGCTGAAGTATCGTTCTTGCTTGAGCGCACTGACTGGCCGAGCTCATATATCTGTTTAATCTCTGCGGCCTCACCTTCTGTAAGCGGGTAATAGGTGCCGATCGCCTGATCCAGATAGGCGCAGGCATACGCCCCGTGTTTTTCGTCATACTTGAAAATATCGCAGTATACGTTGTTGTTGATGGTAAGGTCGGGATCAATGACGTTTTCCATGCTCCGGATCAGGTCGCGGTATTCCTGTGAGGCAAAGTCCGCCGCGGTCTGTATTGAATCAAGCGTTGCAGGTCTGATGGTGTTTGCAACTGAGTAGGCCATGTTTTCCATCTGCGCCAGTATCTGGGCGCGCATCACTTTGGAAAATTCGTTGGTCAGCTTGTAGGTCACGGTCCCGGCCACCACTACTACGATGATAATAATATAGAAACTTATGCGCCGTATAATGTGCATGCTGCTTTTGAAGAACATGATTATCATGACAACAGCAAATGCAAGCGTACACAGTACAAAAAGTGCAAAGACTGCGAGCAGCAGTACCTGTTTAAAGAACTGGTTTTTACTCTTTACCGGATTCTGCAGCGTAGAAAATGGAACGGGCGTGACCGTTACGGAGCCGGCGTTTTTAACGGCAACGTGTTTTTCGCCGGTACGGGTATCCAGCTCAATCACGCTGTCGGTATACAGATCGGTGAAGAAAAGTTTTCCGTTTGACGACGGCTCTATCCATCCGGGGTATTCATCGGCAGGTGCACGGTACAGCAGCGTGAATTCCGTCTTGTCGTCGTTGAGCTTAAAAATGCAGCCGGTTTTGTCCAGAACGTAAACGTTGCCGGCAGAATCTTCGGTCATGTCACCTATAAAATCAAAGGCATGCTTGAATTGAATGACCCTTGCCGTCTCTGTGCCACGCTGTATATCAAACGATGAAAGCGTGATGGCGTTGGAATCTTTGCGTGCATAGTGTACTTTGCCGTCACGGCAGGCAAGCAGCATGATTTTGTGTTTGTTCACCCGTACTGTATAGCGGGTATCAAGGCAGGTCGTTATATAGCGGCCGTTTTTGTCGTAAATGAGGACGGCCTCCCGGGAAATGCGGTTTCCGTCCCATGCGCCTTCCTTGATGTAGACATAACCGTCCTCATCGGCTGTAAAATCATCGGCGTAGTAGAATATGTCGGCCTTTTTTCCGCTGCCTTTGGGCAAAAAGCTCTTTACTGTGTTCGATGTCTTATCGACCTGGATAATTCGTGTACGCTGTTTGTCGAGAATATATCGTGAATAGGTAGTGTCCTTGATAATGTACGGGGAATCCAGCGGTATTTCCCGTAAAAGCGGCAGCTCAATATCTGCCCTGAACCAGAAACAGATCGCTGCCAGACATGCCGCCGCTGCAAAAAGCGCGGCCGCAGTTTTTTTCTGCCTAACGTGTGCCATACGCTTCCTTTGCGATATATTCTTTATATTTCAGCTCAGTTGAAAAAATCGAGCGCCAGCCGTCTGCGCTGATTTTTATAGGGTACAGCAGCGCTGAAAGGTTCATCTGGCCTTTATGCATCTTGCGGCATTTCCAGAATGAGTCTGTTTCGCCCAGATAATCCACCTCAAGCACGTTTTTTATTCCCCACAGGTAGAACGGCAGTGCGGGAAGCGTTATATAATCTTTGACGGATTCAATTTTTTCTTTGATTCCTGATATGATCCTGCGCGAGGATGGTTTTTCTACGAACGGCGTGCGCTTTTCATAATACAGGTTCAGCAGCTCCGTATCCTCTCCGGTCATCATGGCGCATTTTATGCCGGGATATTTTTTCTTGAGCGCTTCAAAAAGCTCACGGTACAATGCGATGATCGGCCGGGCGATTTCGCGGAACCGGATGTGCGCGCGTGTACGGATTTCTTCAGAAAGCGGCGCAAGCATGGCGTCAAGGTATTTTTCATAGGATGCATCGACAATCGGTATGGTCAGGCAGGAATTGGTTGCCTGCGCAAGCTCGAACAGATAGAGGATGCTGTCATACTCTTCGGTGGTAAGGAGCGTTTTATGACTTTGGAATGAAACGTCAGCAACGGCTTCGGCATTCTTTTTGGTGAATTCCGCTTCCTGTGAGACCAGTTCGCCGGAGTTCTTGCGTCGGGTGGTAAAATCGAATATGCGCTGGCTGCCGTCTTTGAGCGTCCAGATCATGTCCACTTCATATTCGCCGAAAAAACAGGGACCGCCGGTAATCGCCGTTTCTTCACCGCGAGATACAGCCTGTGCAAAATCTTCCAGTCCGGCGGTAAAATACGGCATCTGGCTGCGGTACGGCCATGCTGTATGCTTGAACTGCGGGATTTTTTTTTCAACGGCGGCGCTGTCGTTTATTTCCATAAAGGTTTTGTAGACAAGGGCAACGGGGGCGCTGCCTCTACGCAGCATCGCTTTTGAGATCAGCTCCTTTTTCTGGGTACGCAGCGTTTTTATTCTGTTCTGATTTGCAATGGTGGTTCCGGTATCTTTATAGTTTTTGATTTCAGCATTGATTTTTTCAGCTTCGCGCTTGTCATCGCCTTCTAGAAACTGCTCTGCTTCATTCAGAGGAATGTCACCTGTAGATACTGTTTCAAAAAAGTTTGATGCGCTGAACGGCCATCGGACAACATCGTTAGGGGTGTCCTTGTAGATTGTATTTTCCTGCTTGATACTGAATGCTGCCAGCAGACTTTGTATGGAGTAGACGTCGTTTCCATGAATGTACGTGTATTCTTCACCGTGCATGTATAATACCTATTTTATATTATTCTAACATAGAACTGGTAAATATGTAATGTAGATTACAGTGTTTTAGCTGTATTATGACGGTGCGGACATACGCAGGCATACATAAAGTGCGCGGGATAAAAAAAACGGCAGTCTTCAGACCGCGTCTGCTGACTGCCGGCGGCTTTATACGTCAGTTTTTAGAAAAGCTGGCCTGGAAGTACAAGCTTTTCTTTTTTGGGAAACTGCGCATCAAACGTTTCGAATGCGTCCGGCTGCTCTTCTGCAATGAAATAAGCTTTCGGCGGCGCATATTCACCGGTAATTCCGTTCAGAAAACCTTGCTGCAATTCCTTGCACAAAAAGAAGCCTGCATCGGCTCCTTCGGGAAGTTCGTGGTACCGGATGCCGAACTTGGAGGCAACGTCGAATCCGCTTTTTCCGTAGAAAGCGATATTGCCCTCAAAGCATACTGCACCGTATCCCTGCTCAGCGGCTTTTTCCAGTGAAAAATCCAGCAGGGCTTTTCCGTAACCTTTGCGCTTCAGATCATTTGCAATACAGATCGGCCCCATGGCCAGAATCGGAAATGGTGTTCCTGAATCCAGCGTGACCTCCGCCTTAACAAATACATTCTGACCGATTATCCTTCCGTCCTGCTCCATGACGAATGCAAGCTCTGGAATAAAGGCTTTGTCATTCCTCAGATGGTGAAGCACGAAATGCTCTGTGCATCCCGGACGGTAGACATTCCAAAAAGATTCACGGACTAGATTTTCAACTTCTGCATAGTCAGCAGGAGTTTCCAGACGAATAGTATACTGTGTCATTTTATGTTCCTCGTAATTCAAAATTGTAAAATGAAAAAACAACCTTGAGAGGCGGCACTGACGTGCACTGATATTATCCTAGCCTCCCAAGGCTAACGGACAATATCCATTGTGTTTGAATAGAACATCCAAACTCCTGTAATATAAGTTTCCATGCTGTACAGCAGGATTAAGACAATTATATAGAAAAGACTGCAGCGGAGCAAGCGGTGAGGTCAGAAACTGTGATGCAGGAAAAGACGTGCGGGAATCGTGTGCTGCCTGCGTATCAGCCGAGCGCTACGTCAAGCACCATCATGAGCGCAAAACCTGCGGCAAATCCGATCGTGCAGATATCCGTTTTTTCTTCGCGGACCGCTTCGGGAATCAGTTCCTCAATGACTACATATATCATGGCACCAGCGGCAAACGCCAGCAGGTACGGTAAAAACGGAAGTATAAGCGATGTGAGCAGTATGGTAACTCCCGCGGCGACGGGCTCTACTGCGCCGGAAAGCGTTCCGTATACAAACGAGCGCAGCTTACTGTTGCCTTCAGCTCTGAGCGGCATGGAAATGATCGCGCCTTCTGGAAAATTCTGAAGCGCAATACCGAGCGAAAGGGCAAGCGCGCCTGCCGCCGTGATTTCAGAACCTCCGGTTAAAAAACTTGCGATTACAACGCCTACGGCCATCCCTTCGGGGATATTGTGCAGCGTGACGGCAAAAACAAGCATCATGGTGCGGCTGAGCTTGTCAACGGAGGATCTGGGGCCTTCTGGCGTCTGCGCCATGGCGTGCAGGTGCGGCGTAATTCGATCCAGCAGGAATAGAAATGATACGCCGAGCGTAAAGCCGATCAGCGCGGGCAGAAATGCCAGCCGGCCGAGTGCTTGTGAAAGCTCCATTGCGGGTATCAGCAGTGACCATACGCTTGCGGCAGTCATTACGCCCGCCGCGAATCCGAGTAGTGCCCGTTGAACCGTATCGTTCATCCCGCGCTTCATAAAAAAGACGCATGTCGCGCCCAGCGTTGTTCCTAAAAACGGAATCAAAAGTCCCAGATAAACGGTGCTCATATGGTCAGTGTAGCATGTTTTATATATAAACGATATCTATTGATGGCTACAAATCCAGATTTTTCAGCTCATCGAGCATTGAAAGAATCTGTTCCCGGTTTGTACCGTCAAACCGTTCTGCCTCTTTTGCCAGCCGCAGAAAAAAATCTTGCATTGAAACCAGTTTTTCCATTGGAACTTTTGCCGGATTGTATTCAATAAGTACACTTCCCGTTATGGGGTTGTGTTCCACGTGGGTCACCGCATCAGATTTTTGCAGGATGGCCTGTGCTTTTTCAACCATATCTGTTTCTTTAAAAATCGGTGCGCGCAGGCGTACTCTTCCGGGGAAAAAACTCGTGATCATTTTAGAATTCCTTTCATTGCCTGTATACTGATTCCTACTGTAGTTGAGTTATGCAAGACTGCGGCAAGCTGAGGCGATATAAGCCCGAGTACGCCGAGAATAAGCAGGAGTGAATTTACTTCTATTATAACAGCATTGTTTTTATTGATTTTCTGAACCAGTTCCTGCCCGAGCTGGCGTGTCATAGCTACATTGTGGAGTCCGCCTTCTGAAAGCACAATGTCGGCTGTGTCACTGGCTATGGATGAACTTCCTTCGATGGCGATTCCTACATCTGCAGCGCTTAGAGCAGGCGCATCGTTGATACCGTCTCCAAGCATAATTACTTTGTTTCCGAACGATTTTTCTTTTTCTATGAGTGAAACTTTATCTTCCGGAAGTGCCTGCGCATAGTATGCATCCAAGCCCGCTATGGCTGCGATTTTTTTTGCGGCACCCTCAGTGTCGCCTGTAATCATTACACAGCGGCGGATACCGGTTGCTTTGAGCCGTTTGATAACGTCTGCTGCTTCCGGTCGAACAGGATCACCGATAGCTAGTACGCCTGCAAGCTTGCCGTCATATGAAAGATACAGAAGCGAGCGGCCGGTACTAAACGATTCTTCCTGTATGGATCGGACCACTTCGTTTACCGGAATTTTTTCATCATCAAAGATAAAATGCGCGCTTCCGATCCGTACTTTTTTTTCTTCGATCATTGAGGCGATGCCATGCGCCACAATATATTCAACTTTTGTATGCACTTCAGGATGAAGCAGCTGTTTGTCCGCAGCAAGAGCGACTACTGCGCGGCCGAGCGGATGCGGGAAATGTTCCTCAAGGCATGCTGCCGTCTGCAGTACAAATTCTTCAGTAAAGCCTTTCATAGGATAGATTTTTTCTACAGTGGGAGTAGCAAAGGTAAGTGTACCGGTTTTATCAAAGACCACTGTATCTGCTTCAGCACATGCTTCCAGATACTTTCCGCCTTTTACACTGATCCCGAGCGCTGCGGCTTCTTTCATGGCGGAAAGCACTGCAATCGGGGCGGCAAGCTTCATTGCACAGGAATAATCTACCATGAGTGTGGACATGGTTTTTGTCATGTTTCGTGTAAGAAGCCATGTAAGTCCTGCAAGTGCAAAATTGAACGGAACGATTTTCTCTGCCAGTAGTTCTGAACGGCGCTGTGCTTCTGCCTTCAGATTCTGGGAATTATCTATCATCTGAATAATGTTCTGGACTTTTGTGTCACGGCCTGTTGTTCGTGTACGGATGATAAGCTCACCCTCTGAAAGAATTGTACCTGCAAACACTCCGCTGCCTGCTTTCTTTTCTACCGGGAGTGATTCACCTGTGATGCTTGCTTGATTGACCATGCCTTCACCATGTTCAACTGTACCGTCACAGGGAATCATGCTTCCGCTGCGGACAATAGCAAGATCGCCTTTCTTCAGGGCTTCGGCAGGAATAGTCTTTTCTTCTCTACCCTCAAGGATGTGTACCGGTTCATCTGAAATCAGGAGTTTATGTGCAAGGTTACCGTATGAAGTACGTTTCGTGATGTCCTCAATATCTTCTCCCAGCTGCAGCAGCATTGATATTGAGCTGGCAGTATTCGTATTTCCTGTGAGCGATGCAACGGTAAGCGCCGTGGCATCGAGCATCTGAGTGCTGAAGATTTTACGTTCATGCTGAAATGTTCCAAGCGCGCTGATTATACGCGGAACAATACTTTTTAACAGCAGGAGCTTCCTGATGGGCAGAGGAAGCATTTTCTTGAAGAAGTAATCGATGAGTGTAGAAATAAAAATACTCATGATACTTTCTGTGATCGGTATTTGCGCTACCGCTTCAAGCAGCTTTTTGTCGTTAAGGTATTTTGGACCGAGCGCTTTGAACAGATTTTCGATTTCTGCCTGAGAAATAACGTCGGGGTCAAAGATGATAAGATATGATCCAATATTTGTATTTATGGAAATATCGGCGATACCATTCTGAACGGCAATCAGACTTTGTGCAAGAACAGCCTGTCTGGGAGAAAGTTCGCTCATATCATAATGGACACGAATTCTCCCCGGCAGGGAATGATGAATGATGGCGGTCACGGCGATTATGCCTTTTTGGCAGCCGCTTTTTTCTGGTTGTTATATTTTGCTTCTGCTACAATATCCTGCGCGTCTTCTTTTACGCTTTCAGCGAAAGCAGCAGCTTCATCTTTTAACTGAAGTCCTTTGCCGACTACAGAAGCGCATGCTTTTTTGAATGCAGGAGTTTTAATCAAAGTGACCGCTGCGACTCCTGCAGCGACACCAACACCAAATGCAACCCATTTGTTAGAGAACATAAGCACCTCACTTAATTATACTTGCATAAATAATATTACGTTTCAAATTACCTGTCAACAACTTGTTTTAGCAAATATTAATGATAATATGCATAGGCATAACAAAACAATTTGACACGCACAGATATTGGTAGAGGCTTACTGTTTATATTGTAGTTGCATATTGCTAACATTTGTAATATGTGATATACATCAAATATAATGGCTGAGCATTTAGAGGAGATATAAGATGACATTACAGCTTGGTGATGTAGAAACTACGGCACTTATTCCGGTGGCAATACGGGCGAGTGAAACTCTGCGGAAAAATGCTCGTATACATGATGACATTGCAGTACAGATTATCCGGCAGCTGGAAACAGATACTGCGCCGTTTGACAAATTTTTTTCGCATGAAGGGGTGATTTCCCGTACAATAATGCTTGACCGGATGCTCAATACATTTATCAAGGAACATCCGGATGCGGTGATCGTAAACTTGGGTGCCGGGTTTGACGATCGTTTTTCCCGAGTAGATAATGGTACGATTTCTTGGTTTGACATTGATCTGCCGGATTCTATTGCTGCCCGGAAAAAAGTTTTTTCAGCGCGAGACCGTGTCACTATGATAGCAGGAAATATTCTGACTGATGAGTGGACGGCACAGGTAAAAGCTGAAGTCCTGCGGAAAAATGCGCCGGTACTTTTTTTGGCCGAAGGTCTGTTCATGTATTTTTCGCTTGAGGAAATAGGATCGTTTCTTACTGTGTTAAAGACGAATTTTGCCAGCGGAACGCTTATAGCCGAGATGAATAATCCGCTGATGGTCAAAAATCAGAAATTACATGACACGGTAAAAGCGACGAATGCCGTGTTTAGAAGCGGCACGAAATCAGGTAAAGAACTGTGTGCGCTTTGTAACGGTATCCGCTTTGTCGGTGAACACAGCCTGAACGAAGAAATGAAAAAATATTCTTTCTGCGGATGGCTGTTCGGGACGATCTTCCCTAAAATAAATGATCGACTGGCAACCTTTTTGTGGTAGCTTTTCAAGCGTACATAACGCCGCGTAAAGCTGCGTTATGGCAGATTCTATGAATGCTGCTGTCCGGGAACTTTAAGAACGCTGAACCATGCGGCCTGATAGAAGTCATGAAGTTCCCTTACACAGCGCAAGCCGTCTTCTCTGGAAATATCATGAACAATCAGTTCAAAGAGACCGGTGAATTCACCTGAGATTATCATATGCTCAAGCATGGGCGAAAGCGAATAGGGAGTAAATCCCTGAGAACGGATTACATCATAAAAGGTATGGGTCAGCTCGATTTCAACCTCTACGATTTTGTGTATAAAATCTTCCCATTGCGTACCTTCTGAAGCATGTAAGATCAGCAGAAAAGCATCCTTGTGGTTATAGGCATATTCAAACATATCAATCATTCCTTGTAAGGAATAATCACCCATGTGCTGCGCCCATTCTGTTTTAGGAAGCGAAACAAATTCTTTGATGCAGCTGTCAAAAATAGTGCGCACATAATCCGCGTGCGGCTTTACCAGAGAGTCAAAAAGTTCTTCTTTGCTTTTATAATACCCGTAGAATGCACCTGTAGTAACTCCGGCCTTTTTTACGATTTCACGAAGCGAGGCTCCCCGGAATCCTTTTTCCAAGAATTCGGTTATTGCTATGTTGTGGATTTTTTCCAACGTAGTGTTTTCTGCCATAATGACAGTATAATATAACACTGCTATATTGACAAGTGTAACACTGTTATATACACTATTCATGTTAGTTTAAGCTAACAAGGAGTATTAAATGTCATCGGTAAAACAAAAATCCTTGCTTTCGTGGATTTTGCAATTTGCAGAAGAGAAAAAAACAACATATGCGCTGAGTATTTTTCTGGCTCTTCTGAGTGTTGCGTGCGGACTTGCTCCGTACCTGTTGATTGCGGATATCGTACAAAAACTACTAGGAGGAGTATATGACTGGAATGTGTATCTGCATGAATGCAGTATAATCGCACTGTTCTGGCTGGGTAATGTTGTTTTCCATGGTTTATCTACAGCTGCAAGTCATGCGGCTACATTTACAGTTCTGGGAAATATCAGGAAGCGGCTCTGCGACAAGCTGGTCCGTGTGCCGCTTGGAACCGTTCTGTCTATGCCCTCAGGGTCGCTCAAAAATATTCTGGTTGAACGGATCGACAGCATGGAAACAACACTTGCTCACATTGTACCGGAATATACGTCAAATATTGTTCTTCCCGTTGCCATGTTCGTATATCTTTTTACGATTGATTGGCGTATGGGCTTGGCTTCGCTGGCAACGCTACCGGTGGGGCTTGTAGCGGTATGCCTTATGCTCGTAAGGTCAAAAGGTCGGTTCAGCTATGCGGTGCAGAAAACCAAGGTCCTGAATGATACTGCGGTTGAATACATAAATGGCATAGAGGTTATCAAGGCATTTGGAAAATCAAAATCTTCCTATGAAAAATTTGTGATTGCAGCAAAGGAAGGCTCTGATTGCTATGTGGAATGGATGCGTGACTGTATCTGGTTCCATGCATTCGCTACCGTTGTTGCGCCGAGTACGCTTCTTTCTGTTCTGCCTGCAGGTGGCATTCTTTTTCTGCATGGAATGATTTCTGCGGTTGATTTTATCACCGTCATCATACTTTCAATGAGCATTATCCAGCCTTTTTTGATTGCATTTTCTTATCATGATGATCTGGCAAAAGCCGGCGTGATTTTTGGCGAGGTCGGCGGAATTCTAGGAATGTCCGAGCTTGACCGTCCGGAGCACGACTGTCAGACACCGAAGGATAATTCTATTGTGCTGAAGGATGTGCAGTTCAGCTATAAAAACAGCGGGGAATCTGATGGCAAAGCGGAAAAATCGCAGGACAGACGGCAGATCCTGCATGGTATAAATCTTGCGTTCCCGCAGGGATCATATACGGCGCTGGTCGGACCAAGCGGAAGCGGAAAGTCCACTATTGCCCGGCTTATCGCATCTTTGTGGGATACAGATGCCGGCTCGATTGAGATCGGCGGCGTGAATATAAAAAATCTTTCGCTGCAGGAATATAACAGGCGCGTGGCATATGTAAATCAAGATAATTTTCTGTTTGATATGAGTATACGTGAAAATATCCGGCTTGGCAGACCGGAAGCGTCTGATGCGGACGTTGAAGAGATAGCAAAAAAAAGCGGCTGCTATGATTTTATCATGGAGCTTGAGAACGGCTTTGACACGATTGTAGGCGGAAGCGGAACGCATCTTTCCGGCGGCGAACGGCAGCGTATTGCAATCGCACGTGCAATGATGAAAGATGCACCGATCGTTATTTTGGACGAAGCCACCGCCTATACAGACCCTGAGAACGAAGCAATTATACAGGAAAGTGTGGCAAAGCTTGTGCAAGGTAAAACATTGATCGTAATTGCACACCGTCTCTCAACAATAAGCGATGCGGACAATATTGTCGTTATAAAAGACGGTCTGGTGGCGGAGCAGGGAACGCATGCAGAACTGCTTGCACAGAACGGACTGTACAAAGCAATGTGGAACGCGCATATCAGCGCAAAAGACGGTGAGGCCGCATAAGTAAATAATATGTGCTGGTAGTACGTATAGCAGGAGGTATGTATGTTTGAGATTCTGCAAAGATTTTTTAGATTCTGTGATAAAGAAAACCGACGTAAATTTTACGGTTCTATTGTAATGGGTGTGGTGAATTCAGTTTTTATGGCGCTGCGGATTGCAGCAGTTGCCGTAATGATGCAGGGCGTAATCGGATCGATTGCGGACAGGGGCAGATTTACCTCCCGTACTGTCTGGACTTCATTTTTGATTATGTGTGTAAGCATGGCGGGCGGTATCATTACCAAAAAAATAATGTCCATGTGGCAGACGGAGGGCGGATACCGTACCTGCGCAAAAAAACGTATAGAAATCGCAGAGCATCTGCGCTATCTGCCGATGGGCTATTTTAATGAAAATTCGCTCGGCGAAATCACTTCTGTAACGACGAATACCATGGAACTTCTGGGAGATGTTGCCACCAGAGCGGTGATGATGGTCATGCAGGGGTTGTTGGATAGTACGCTCATCATTGTGATGATTATAATCTTTGACTGGCGGCTGGGACTTGTCGCACTTGCAGGTTTCGCGCTGTTTGAGCTGGTAAATATGCTTATGCGGTTTTCAGTACGGAATATATCCGTTGAAAAGAACAGAGCGGACACTGCGCAGATTGAAAAAATCCTTGAATATATACAGGGTATCGCTGAAGTCAAAGCGTATAATCTTGTGGGAAGGCAGCGGAAAAATGTGAACAGCGCGATTGACCGTGCCATAAAAGCGTGCATGGCAATGGAAATACACTGTATTCCGATTTCTGCGCTGCAGTCGCTCATAGCAAAACTGTGCGGTGTGACACTTATGCTTGCATCCGTTTACTTTTTCCTGGGCAGTACAATGACGCTTGCAGACTGCACGGTCATGCTCATCTGTTCTTTTATGCTGTTCGGGGCGTTGGAAGCGGGTGGAAACTATTCAGCATTGCTCCGTGTGATCGATATAGCCGTGGGTAAGGCAAATGCAGTACTGAGCCTGCCGGTAATGGATATTAATGGCAGAGAAATACCGCAGACAGTTTCCGGTCAGGCAGACGGTTTGAATATTTCTGCCGCTGACATTGTATTTTCTTATGGCGGCAGTAATCTGGCCGGCGCAAAAAGAATTATTGACCATGTTTCCTTTACGGTACCTGCCCGTACTGTTACCGCCGTGGTGGGACCGAGCGGCAGCGGCAAGACAACGCTCTGCCATCTGCTTGCCAGATTCTGGGATACGGATGCCGGCAGCGTTTGCTTAGGCGGCAGGAATGTACAGGATTGGAGCATGGACTCCCTTATGGCGAACTTCAGCTTTGTATTTCAGAATGTGTATCTTTTCCATGATACAATTGCAAACAATATCCGGTTCGGCAATCCAAGCGCGTCTATGGAACAGGTGATTGCAGCGGCAAAGAAGGCATGCTGTCATGACTTTATTTCAGAACTTCCTGACGGCTATGATACGGTGATTGGCGAAGGCGGAGCAACTCTTTCCGGCGGCGAAAAACAGCGTATTTCCATTGCGCGCGCGATTATCAAAGATGCGCCGATCATCATCCTTGATGAAGCTACCGCCAATGTAGATCCAGAGAACGAGTGTGAACTGATGAATGCCGTTGCCGAGCTTACCAAGAAAAAGACGGTGATCATGATTGCACACCGCCTGAAAACTGTCCGTAATGCTGACCAGATTCTGGTGCTGGATAAAGGCAGAATCGTGGAAAAAGGAAAGCATGCAGATCTGATGAAGCTTGGCGGTATCTACGCACGGTTTATCGATTCACGCCGGCGTGCAGTCAGCTGGAAACTGTAGCCGCTGCCCGATAAAAGTGAACAGGTAACCCCGGACAACTGCCGGAGGCTGTTCGGGATTACCTTGTTTTTACATCAGGCACCTCGAGAAAAGACAGCTTCGATATCAGAAGTTTTCCGAGATTTCCATATTAGTCTTTCGGGACGGCAACTACTGCAGCTCTGCGCATTTATTCACGGCAGAACGACGGCTTTGGTATCTTGACCGAAAAAGGTATTCTATGGTATAGTTTTTTCCATTAAAAGGGCCATTAGCTCAGTCGGTTAGAGCAGAGGACTCATAATCCTTTGGTCCTAGGTTCAAGTCCTAGATGGCCCAGAACGCCGTATTGCAAGTGCAGTACGGCGTTTTTTTATGCGCGCTTGAAAAATCTGTGTTACAATTATAAAAGCATATGTCCAACGACTGCGGACATAAGGAGGCGTTTATGGATGAGGTGCAGAATACTGAAAACGGCGCGGGCCGGCCTGAGCAGGCTGCCGTGATGCGGCGCATAGGCCGGCAGATGAGCATAGTGATGGGTGTGTCGCTGAGCCTGAGTCTGTCGCTGATAGGCAACCTGAGCTCCGGTCATTTTACTGTTCCCGGATTTTTGATCAGCTTTGCCGCAAGTACGCTGGTGAGCCTTGCCATCGGTTTTTTAGTTCCTGTCAAGCCTCTGGGCGACCGGCTCTGTGCGGGGCTTCGTCCCGGTTCTTTGGCGCGCCGCTGTGCCGAAAGCTTTATCTCTGACTGTATTTATACGCCGGTCATTACGCTGCTAATGGTCTGGCTGGCGTACCGCGGAGCTGCCGCCCATGGTGCACCCGTACAGTTCGCGCCTATGTTCCTGCATTCCCTTGTAGTGAGCATGGTTGTAGGCTTTGTGCTTATTTTTGTACTCATGCCGTTGTATCTGGGTATTATTCTGAAAAAAAACGGTATACAGCGCGGTCATTGACGGAGGCCGCGGCGTATGTGCTTTGGCCGTTGCTTTTATTAGATTCTCATTTATACTTATAGTATGCGCACGTATCATAAACAGAAATTTTCGTTTTCAAGCATCTCCTTCCGGCTGCCGCTGTATCTGACGTTGTTCTGTGCGGCACTGAGTATAGCAAACGGTATTATCGGGTACCGGGTGTTTATGTCGCTGTTCGAGCGGCAGTACCGCGATGTTACGGAGCAGTTTGCGGAAACCGCCATATCGTATATGGACACTGATGCGGTGGAATCCTATGCTGCGGGCGCCCCGGCCGATGATGCATGGAAAAAGACTGATGCCATGCTTGATGTGCTGACCGTGACGGCGCAGCTTGCCTATATTTATGTGACTGTGCCTGATCCGGCCTATGAATCCCGTGTATATATTTTTGATACGGTTCATCCCGATGTTGTGAACGGTAAAAAGTATACGCTCGGGCAGGTGAATTCCCTTAAGGGCAAACGGTATGATGCTGATTATATCCGCAGCCTCAGGCAGGTGATGGATGAAGGAAAGAACGATACCCGCTTTGTGTATAATAAAACCGGCGGACATGTGACTACATCCGTGCCTGTAAAGAATTCTGCGGGAAAAGTGGTGGCCATTATGAGCGTGGTTAAGCCGATGAGCGAAGTTCGGGAGTTTAAAAACCGCTATCGTACCGCCACCTTTGTTACGTCCATGGCCTGTACGGCAGGCTTTGTGATTATGTTCATTCTGTCGCTGATTTCCCGTATTATCAAACCTATGACGCTCATTACGCAGGAAACGAATCATTTTGCCGAGCACGGCGGGAAGATTTCCGACTCGCTTGCAAAGATCCGCGGTAAAAGCGAGCTTGCGGTTCTGGCGCGCGCGGTTGAAAAGATGAGCGTGGACATGAACAAGTATATTGAAGATCTTACCCAGGCTACCGTTGAAAAAGAGCGGCTGAGCGCGGAGCTTAATGTTGCCGCCCAGATTCAGGCCAATATGCTGCCACGGCTGTTCCCGCCGTATCAGGATCATCCTGAGCTGGAGCTTTTTGCGAGTATGGATCCTGCCAAGGAAGTAGGCGGTGATTTCTATGACTTCTTTATGGTAGATAACGATCATTTTGCAGTGGTTGTCGGTGATGTGAGCGGTAAGGGAGTGCCCGCCGCTTTGTTCATGGTGATTGCCAAGACGCTGCTGAAGAATGCGGCGATGCAGGGCTATGGTCCTGATGAAGTATTTATGCGCGTGAATAATCAGCTGTGCGAAGGTAATGAAGCAGGGCTGTTCGTTACGTGCTGGATAGGGCTGCTCACGCTGAGTACCGGCGAGCTGCGGTTTGCCAATGCAGGCCATACGCCTCCGGTTATCTGTCGTGGTGAAACGGTGGAATTCCTGAAGTCTAAGCCGAATCTTATGCTGGCGGAGATTGAAGGTATACCGTACAGCGAGTATACGACGGTTCTGAACCGCGGCGACCGTCTGTTTGTGTATACGGACGGAGTTACGGAGGCTACTAATGCCTCTGACAGATTGTACGGCGAGGAACGGCTGCTGAATGCCTGCAAGCGGCTGCGGAATGTGTCATCAAAGGAGCTGCTTAAATCGATCCGTGACGATATTGATGCGTTCGTGGCTGGTGCCCCTCAGTTTGATGATATTACGATGTTGGAATTGTCACTCAAGGCATAGGTGGTATATATGGAAATAAAAGTTTTTGACGCGACTGATGAAAACATGCAGCCGGTAAATGATTTTATCCACGGCTTGCTTCCGGAAGACTGCCCGTTCGGGGTGCTGAACAAAATTGATCTTGCGGTGGAAGAGATTTATATCAATATTGCCCACTATGCGTATGCTCCCGGAACGGGACAGGTACAGATATCCTGCGGTGTGGATAACAATGTGCTCACGGTGATATTCCGGGATTCCGGCAAGTCGTTTGATCCGCTGGCAAAAAAAGATCCCGATATCACTATGTCCGCGGAGGAGCGTGACATAGGCGGACTCGGGATTTTCCTGACAAAAAAATTTATGGATTCAGTGACGTACGAGTATACTGACGGCCGGAATGTCCTGACCATCAGCAAGAATCTGAGCTGAGCCTGATCATGCCGGCTCAGCCGGTATAATCAGACGATAGTAAGCACGGCGTCCATGCCGGTTGCTTCAAACACCTGGCGGCAGAACGGTGACGGCTGGTGCACTTTAAGCTTGCCGCCTATACTTGCCATCATTTTATGGGCAAGCAGAACTACGCGCAGACCCGCACTGGAAATGTAATCTATGGCGCTCAGGTCAAGCGTAAGCTGATTGATACCTTTTATGCACTCTTTAAGCTTTGATTCCAGCTGCGGGGCGGTTGTAGTGTCCAGTCTGCCCTCAACTTTCAGTGTGGTTTCTGATTCCTTTTTATTTTCAATAATTGTCATGCATGTTCCCCGTATCTGTTCAATGTGTTGCCGGCTGCAGCCATTCGGCATTGCAAGCGGCAGTATACTATATATTGTCCGTGTTTTATTTTAAAAAGTCAATGAATTTCTTCTATTTTGCGACATTCTGTGATATGATTATAAAATACTGTATTAAGCGGCATCTATGAGATGAATGGAGCAGACATATGATATGTGGAAAATGCGGCGCACAGATCGCTGAAGATTTTAGATTTTGTCCTCACTGCGGAGCCCCGATTTCCGGAGGTGAGGTATCTGGTGCGGCTGCCGCTCATGCTGATGTAATGGCGGTAAAGAGCGTGGCGGTACCTGTTATGGTAACGGTGCCCGGCGGAACTTTTATTATGGGCATCGGTGAGTATAACCGGAAGATATCACTGTCGGCTTTTTATATGAGCGAAACTCCGGTTACACAGCAGCAGTATGAATATATTATGGGTAAGAATCCTTCCAAGCTGAAAGGTTTGAACCGCCCGGTGGAATGTGTGAACTGGGCAGAAGCACTTATTTACTGCAATTTGCTGAGCATAAAGCAGGGACTGGTTCCCTGTTATACAATAGGCAATGTTACGGATCTGGGAACCTTTGATACGACCAGTCCGGTATGGAAACGGGTGGTGTGCAATTTTACAACCAACGGATACCGGCTTCCTACAGAGGCGGAATGGGAGTATGCGGCAAGAGGCGGCAGGAACAGCTCGCAGATGCATTTTGCGGGCAGCGATAACATCAATGATGTTGCCTGGTACGGCGAAAACAGCGACATCCATTCCCATGACGTGGGCTGCAAAAAGCCGAACGGACTGCGGCTGTATGATATGTGCGGCAATGTGGCGGAATGGTGCTGGGACTACATGGGCGAGCTTCCTGCTCAGGCACAGACTAATCCCCGTGGACCGCAGATCGGCTCCATGCATGTAAAGCGCGGCGGCAGCTGGCTGGACGACATGCAGCAGTGCTCGGTGTTCTTCAGAAGCGGCAGCGCTCCTGTGGGCAAAAGCAGCAGCCTGGGCTTCCGTGTGTGCTGTTCAATGGTAGAAAGTATCATCTAGCATATGGTCACCTCGAAAAACTTCAGTTTTTCGAGGTGACCATATGTACCAAGGGACTGGCAGCTCCGCGGACAGCGGATTGGCAGTCCCTCAAACCGCATCTAAAAAGCCCCGTTTGAGGTTTGTAACTTTCAATTGAATAAGATGTAGTAAATCCTTATACTGGTACAATGTTCCGTATCTATATAGAAAGAAAAGAAGGCTTTAGAAATGAAGCCGCCCGCCTGTATTCTGAAATCAAAAATTTTCTGGGCATATCCGATGTAACCGGAGTGCGTTATCTGAACCGCTACGACGTGGAGAACGTGGTTGAGCAGGTGGCTTCCGCCGCCGCAACCCGGATATTTTCCGAGCCGCAGAGTGATATCTGCACGTTTACGGAACTTCCTGCCCGTCCCGGCGAAACGGCCGTTATCTGGGAATATCTTCCCGGGCAGTACGACCAGCGCGCCGATTCTGCCGAGCAGTGCCTGTCGCTGCTCAGGGCCGGCATGGCCGGAAAAACGGTGACCGGTACGGAACCGCCTGTGGTACGCTGTGCCAGAATCGCACTGCTTTCGGGGCAGGTGAGCGCGGACGATCTGAAAAAGATACAGAACTATCTTGTTAATCCTGTGGATTCCCGCCTTACAGATAATACCATTCCAGAGACATTGACCGCTGCAGCCGCTGAGCCTGCCGACATTCCCGTAGTAGACGGTTTTATCACCTGGGATAAAGCTCGGCTTGAATCCTACCGTACGGCCATGGGACTTGCCATGGACTATGCGGATATTGCGTTCCTGCAGGACTATTTTAAGCAGGAGCAGCGGGATCCCACTGAAACAGAGATCCGGGTACTTGATACATACTGGTCTGACCACTGCCGCCATACCACATTCCTTACAGAGCTCAAGGACATACAGATTCAGGACGGCCCGTATGCGGAGCTGTTCAAAAAATCATTGGATACTTACCGCATGATGCGGACGGATCTGTATGCGTCCGGCGACAAGCCTGTGACGCTCATGGATATGGCGATCATCGGTGCAAAGTACCTGCGCAGGCACGGCAAGCTGGACGATCAGGAGCAGTCTGCGGAAAACAATGCGTGCTCCGTGTATATCGACGTACATTATACGACCGGCAAGGACGGCAGCCCTGTAGCTGCGGACAGCCCTGATGCCGTTGAGCGCTGGCTGCTCATGTTCAAAAATGAAACCCACAATCATCCTACAGAAATAGAACCTTTCGGCGGCGCGGCCACCTGTATAGGCGGCGCCATCCGTGACCCGCTTTCCGGCCGCTCCTGGGTCTATCAGGCCATGCGTGTGACCGGCGCGGCGGATCCTACGGTTCCGCTTGATAAAACGCTGCCGGGCAAGCTGCCTCAGGTAAAGCTGGTGCGTGAATCAGCGCAGGGATATTCATCCTACGGTAATCAGATCGGCCTTACCACCGGTCAGGTAACCGAGCTGTACCATCCGGGCTATGCGGCAAAACGTATGGAACTCGGTGCAGTGATCGCGGCCGCTCCTGCCGATACGGTTATCCGCGAGGAACCTGCCGCAGGCGATGTGGTTATTCTGCTCGGCGGCGGTACCGGCCGTGACGGCATCGGCGGTGCCACCGGTTCTTCAAAAGTACACACTGAATCATCGGTGACTACGGCGGCCGCAGAGGTGCAGAAAGGCAATGCCGTGGAGGAACGTAAAATACAGCGGCTGTTCCGCAATAAGGCGGTGAGCCTGCTTATAAAACGGTGCAATGACTTTGGCGCAGGCGGCGTTTCCGTGGCCGTCGGTGAGCTTGCTCCCGGTCTGGACATTAATCTTGACGCGGTACCTAAAAAATATGACGGCCTTAACGGTACGGAGCTTGCCATTTCTGAGTCCCAGGAGCGCATGGCCGTGGTTGTGCGCAAGGAGGACGCGGACACCTTTATCCGCGCCGCGGCGGCGGAAAATCTGAATGCCGTGGTGGTAGCCTGTGTCACCGATACGGAACGGCTCGTGATGAAATGGCGGGGCATGACGATCGTAGATATTAAGCGTTCCTTCCTTGATACGGCCGGTGCCCACCATGAGGCGAGCGCCCTGATTGAAAGCCCGGCTGCGCCCGCGGATTCTCCGCTCGTTCGTCCGCTTGCATCCGTATCAAAGGCGCTTGCAGAAGGCTCCGTACATGACGCATGGCTTGCGGACCTGTCCGATCTGGCCTGCTGCTCACAGCGCGGTCTTGGGGAACGGTTTGACGGTTCCATCGGATCTTCCACCGTGCTGTTCCCGTTCGGCGGAAAATACCAGAGTACGCCGGAAGCGGGTATGGTGGCAAAGATTCCCGTGCTTTCGCCGCGCGAAACTTCAACGGTGAGCATGATGACCTTCGGTTTTGATCCTGCGGTAGGCGAATGGAGCCCGTGGCACGGCGCGCAGCTTGCGGTTCTTTCTTCTTTGGCAAAGATAGCGTGTCTGGGCGGCAGCCCTGAGTCATGCAGACTGTCGTTCCAGGAATTTTTTGGCCGTGCGGTTGATGAAAAGACGTGGGGTTATCCGGCGGCGGCGCTGCTCGGCGCGCTTCAGGCGCAGCAGGAGATGGGCACCGCATCCATCGGCGGCAAGGACAGTATGAGCGGCACGTTCGAGCAGCTTAATGTGCCCCATACGCTCGTGTCCTTTGCGGTTACGCATGACGAGGTTGACCGCGTGGTGAGCGGATCGCTGAAAAAGGCGGGCAACTTCCTGTATCTGGTGAGCGTGCCGTATTCGGATCTGCTTGCTCCCGATTTTGCGGCATTTACAAAGAACTGCCGCGTGCTGTATGAGCTGAATACACATAAAACGGGGCGCGATTCCGCACACGGAAAGATTGCCGCCATGTACCCGGTTGGTGCGGGCGGTCTTGCCGAAGCAGTGACCAAAATGGCGCTGGGCAACCGGCTTGGCGCGGAAATTACGTGCATTCCGGAATGGGTGCCGGGCAACGGCGCCGCGCAAAAATTGTTCGTGCCGTTGTACGGTTCGATTATCGTAGAATCTGAGGTTCCGCTGGAACAGGAACCGTTTGCCGCGGGTACGCTGTGCCGGATCGGAAGCGTTACGGCCCGTCCTGCGGTGGCTGTGACTGCCGCGGGCGCTGCTTGTACCGTGACGCTTGACGAAGCGGAGCGCGCCTGGGAATCAAAGCTGTCTCATGTGTTTCCGCCGGTGTCCGGCCGCGAACCGCAGAAGCCGCTGCCTGAATGGGCGCTGCATGTGCACAAAAGCTTGACCGAAAAGCGGAAAAATCCTGTATTTACTCCGAGCCCGTCTGCGGCCTGGGCCGCTGCGGAACGGCCCGCAGGATTTGCGACCGGTTCAGGAAAACCGCTTGTGCTTATTCCCGTGTTCCCCGGCACCAATTGTGAGTATGACATGGCCCGCGCATTTACGCTTGCGGGTGCTGAGACAAAGATTCTGGTATTCACCAACAACACGCCGGCCGCTCTGGCTGATTCTCTTGAGCGGCTGCAGAAGGAGCTCGGTACGGCGCAGATACTGGCCATTCCCGGCGGCTTTTCCGCGGGCGATGAGCCTGACGGCTCCGGCAAATTCATAGCGAACGTTCTGCGCGAGGAGCGTATAGCGCAGCAGGTGACCGATCTGCTGGAAAAACGGAAAGGTCTGATTCTGGGTATCTGCAACGGATTCCAGGCGCTCATAAAGACCGGTCTGCTGCCTTATGGAAAAATCATGGCTCCTTCGGCAGACATGCCTACGCTCACGTTTAATACGATCGGACGGCATATTTCGCGTGTGGTCCGTACGCGTATGGTATCGGCGGCAAGCCCGTGGGCGCTGCATCCTTCCGTCATAGACAGCCGTATCCATCTGGTGCCGGTGTCGCACGGCGAAGGACGTATCGTTATCAGCGAGCAGGAGGCGCGCAGGCTGTTTGAGGCTGGACAGGTGTTCAGTCAGTATGTAGACGAGTCCGGCGTGCCTGCGGTTGCCGAGCCGGATAATCCGAACGGTTCTTTGTATGCGATCGAAGGCCTTACCAGTCCGGACGGCAGGGTGCTCGGCAAAATGGGGCACAGCGAGCGTACGGTGGGTACGGGCATAAACGGCTGTTCCTGTGATCTGATTAAGAATATTGCCGGTGATCCGACGGTGAATCCGGCCGAGAATTCCTGCCAGAATGTGTTCGCGGCAGGCGTAAGCTATTTTAAGTGAACCTCTTTCGAGGTACCCTTAACTAAAAGGAAGTACGACTGATGAGATTGTGTAATCATACAGCTGCCGGTCGCAGCGTGACTGCGGCTGTACTGGCTGCCTGCATGGCTGCAGGCATGCTGCTGTGGACAGGATGCTCCTCTAAGATGGATGCATTCGGCTGGTACCATGACTATACGCTTGCGCGCGACGAAGCGCAGAAAAAGCAGAAGAATATGCTTGTATTCGTCTCGGCGTTCAGCGATGACGAAGGAAAGAGTACGGCGCTCAGAAATGTGCTCGGCACCAAGGCATTCAAGCAGGGGGCGGCGTCCTATGTGTGTGTGAATCTTGATTTTTCGAGCGATCAGCTGACCGATAAGATGAACAGTAAAGACTCAGAAAAACTTATGCGGAAACTTATGGCAGATCAGCTGGTGGCCGCGGGGCTCGGCGTGTCGGAAACGCCGTCTCTGTTCCTCACTACCAAAGAAGGCTATATGATCTCCGAGCTTGACTGCTCAACGCTTTCCGCGCCCGAAGATTGTATCGGCGCACTGGAGCAGACTAAGCCTGCGCAGGAAACCATGGCACGCATGACGGCCGCCGCAGAGCAGGCTTCCGGCCTGGAAAAAGCGCAGGCAATCAACGAGTTGTTCGATGCCACCACGCCCGGCGCCAGATATCCGCTCGGCTCCCTTATCAAGCTTTATACGCAGCTTGATGCTGACAACCAGACGGGTCAGTGCGGAAAATTCGTACTTGCTGCCGCCGAGATCACCGCAAAAGAAGCGCTCGCCGCGCAGGACTTTCAGGCGGCGTTCGATGCATTCCCTGCGGCCGCGCAGTCCCCGTATCTGAATGCCGGTCAGAAGCAGTTTGCCTATTATACTGCCGCCAACATGTACATCCAGCTTGAATCCTATGATTTTGACGCCATTATCAGTAATTTTCAGGCAGCGTATGACGCGGATCCGGACTCCCCCAGCGGTGAGTATCTGAAAAATATGATCACCATGGCAAAGAATATGAAGCTGCAGATGACCACAGCCGTGGAGCAGCCCGAATCGCAGGAGGACAGCAGATAGTGGACACCCAACCACCGCCGGCAGACAGTTCGCTGATCCTGCTGGTATTTGTTTCCCTATGCCTTGTTACGCTTTCCATGCTGTTTTCGGTATCGGAAAGCTCGTTCCTTTCTATAAATAAACTCCGCCTGCGCTCGCTGATCAGAAAAAAAGACCGGCGGGCAATACGGGCGGGCAGGCTGCTGGACAAAAAGGAGACCATGCTGAATACGCTGCTGGTGGCGAATGAGCTGGTCAACATCCTGCTTTCTGCGCTGCTTACCGCGGTGGCGCTGCGGCTGGTCGGCCCTTCCGGCGTGGGCGTAGCTACATTCGTGGCCACGCTGCTGCTGCTTGTGTTCGGCGAAATCACTCCTAAATCAGTTTCCACACGCCATCCTGATGCCATTGCCTATGCGCTGTCGGGATTCGTGACTGCGGTGTGCGTCATACTGCGTCCGTTTGTGTTTGTGTTCACCACCGTTTCCCATGCGGTGCTGCGGCTTATGGGCATATCGGTGAAAAAGCCGGCGAAGTCATTCACGGAGGAAGAAATAAAGAACCTGATTGACGTGGGCGGCGAAGAAGGCGTGCTTGAAAAAAGCGAGCATACGATGATGCGCCGTGTGTTCAGGTTTACGGATCTGGAGGCGCGCGACATTATGGTGCCGCGTACTAAGATTATCGCGGTGCCGCATACCGCCTCATACCGGGATATTATAGAGCTGGCTCAGCGGACCCGGTTCTCACGGTTTCCGGTGTACCGCGAAAGCATCGACGAAATTATCGGAATAATCTATATAAAGGATCTGCTGCAGTTCAAGGCGTCAAAAAGCGGATTTTCGGTGCAGAACGTCATGCGCAGCCCGCTGTTTATTCCCGGTACAAAGAATATGACCACGGTGCAGCAGCTTTTGAATGAAAGCAGGCAGTCGCTGGCTGTGGTCATAGATGAATATTCAGGAACTGACGGTCTTCTGACAAAAGAAGATATAACGCATGAAATATTCGGTTCCATCACGCACCGGTTTATGCTCCATGCGCAGGGTGCCGTAGTGTATACGGAAAACGGCAGCCAGTTTATCAGCGGCTCGGCGCGGCTCGTGGATGTACGCGATGAGCTGCATATCCCGCTGGAGTCAAAGATGAACGAAACGATCGCCGGATGGTTCATCGAGCAGCTCGGGCACCTGCCGGTGGTGGGTGAGTCGGTTGTGTTCTGCGGCTGGCGGTTTACGGCGGCAAGTATTATCCGGCGGCATATTGAGACGCTGCAGGTATCCGCGCAGGGAGGTTCGGAGCAATGACAGGCTCCCTGATTTTCCTTGTATGCCTTGTGGCGGCAATCGGTTTCTTTTCATCCTCTGAGACGGCGTTTCTGTCACTGTCACGGCTGAAAATCCGTCAGATGGTACGCAATAAAAAGCCGGGTGCCAGACAGCTGGAAAAGCTGCATTCCGACATGGACAGCCTGCTGACGATCGTGCTTATCGGCATCAACTTTCTGAGCACGCTTGCGTCATCGGTGGGCACCGCGCTTGCCATCAGCATAGCGGGCACCGGCGGCGTCGGACTTGCTACGGCCGTCATCACTTTTTTTATTACGATTTTCGGTGAGATTGTGCCTAAAACAGTTGCCGCGCAGTCTCCGGTAAAGATTGCGCGAAGAAATGCGGTGGTGCTGCTGGTGCTGCAGAACGTATTCCGTCCGGTTATCTGGCTGTTCTCCGCGCTGTCACGGTTTGTTTCCGGCGCGGTGCAGTGCTTCTGGAAATCTGACGACACGTTGATCACCGAGGAAGAGCTTAAGACGCTTATTGACGTGGGAACTACGGAAGGTACGCTTGAGAACAGTGAAAAGACCATGTTGTACCGGCTGTTTGAATTCTCCGACCTGCTTGTGCATGACATTATGAAGCACCGGTCGTTCATTAAGGGCATTGCCGCTGACGCGGCGAGCTCCGAAGTGGTGCAGATGTTCCTGCGCACCGGCTATTCCCGTCTGGCGGTGTTTGAGGATGACGGCGAAAGCATCTGCGGCATCCTGCACTACAAGGCAGTACTGTTTTCTCAGGAAGAGGAAATCGCCGCGCCCGGTTTTGTACGCACGAATATGCAGCCCGCGCTGTTCGTACCGGAGTCGTTTACAGCGCTGGAGCTGCTGCGCCTGTTTAAAAAACAGGAGAACGATATTGCCGTGGCACTGAACGAACAGGGCGGCGTGGCCGGGCTTGTGACCATGGCTGATCTGCTCCATGCCGTATTCGGCAGGGTGATGGATGAATTTTCTGCGGACGAAACGCCGCCTGAAAACCGCATAAAGATTGTGTCTGCGGATGAATTTATTGTGCCCGGGGACATGAAGCTGTCCGACGTCAATGAGCTGCTGAAGCTTTCCTTGGAATCAGACGAATATACGACGCTCGGCGGCTGGCTGCTGGAAAAATTCGACGCACTGCCGTCGGCCGGAGAAGTTGTCCGGGACGGAAGCACGTGCTTTGTAGTTGAGGAGCAGTCACGCCGCAGAATTGTGCAGGTGCGTATACAGCTCAGGCGTTTTTTGCCGCCTGCGCAATAAGCTCTGCGGTGCCTTCTAGTCCGAGCAGCGAGCTGTTGATCATAAGCTCATAGAAATTACGCTTGCCCCAGCAGTTTTCAGTGAAGGTGTTGTAGTGGTTTGCCCTCCGCTTGTCGATCTGCTGCACGATCCGGCGTGCCTCCGCCTGCGGCACATTGTATTCACGCACGGCGCGCTCCACACGGTCGTCAAGCGGTGCGTAGACAAATACGTTGAGAAGCTCATCCTTCTGAACTTTGTCCGATGTTGCAAGAATATAATCGGCGCAGCGTCCTACGAGGACGCACGGCCCTTTGTCTATAAGCTGCAGTATGGTCTTGCGCTGCGCGTTGAACACCTGATCCGCCAGCGGCAGGATGGGGTTGCGCGAGCCCGGCGTAGTGCCCGCGGTGCCGGTGGCGTAGCTGGAGCCGATCATCATGCTGTACAGCCAGCTGCTTGATATGTTCTGCTCCGTCTTTTTTATGAAGTCCCGCGCCAGACCGCTCTGTTCTGCCGCCATGTCGATGATTTCGCTGTCATAAAAATCCCAGCCCATGTGCTGAGCCACGAGTTTGCCGATGGTTCTTCCGCCGCTGCCGTATTCTCTGCTGATAGTAATATATTTCATTCCGAACCTCCTGACGCTGTGCTGCATCTTAAAGGCATCCCGGAAAAGCCGCGCAGGCTTTTTCAAGGTGCCTTTAAATAATATCATTGATTTAAAAAATTGCAATAGAATGCACATCCGGGTGAATGCGCGGTACGCGCAATACAGGGCGCGGCGGCTTAGAACAGCGTAAAGCGAAGCGAAAGGGAACCGATCAGATACTGGTCTGAAGCCGCGGCGTTTCCGTTGGAGTAGTAGATGCCGTTGCGCTCGTCAGTCTTGTTTACTTTTGATACGCCTTTAATTTCGCGCGTACAGACAGCGCCTATCAGCGCGTTAAGCGAAAGCCGCGGCGTCAGATAGAAGCGCATCGTAACACTGCCTTTCCAGGCGGCAAAGTTTGCGGCCATATAGTCATAAAAAAAGTATCCGCGCAAGATATGGTGATCGAGCGAGTCCGACCACAGGTAGGGTGACACTGCACCGGAAATCATACATTCCCATGACCGCGTAAACTGCCACCGCACGTTCAGCCCCAGCCAGGTAAAAAACGTCTGCCGCACATACTGAATGCACTGCGTGCTGCCCGGTTGTGTCTTGATAGTTGTGTCCGTGCTGTTGTATGCGCTGTATATGCCGGATTTATTCTTGTTCCCGTACCACGCCTGCAGCCCGTATGCGGCCATGTCAAAAAACATGTATTCAATGCCGGTGAACGGAATAAGCTGTACTGTCTGCACCGGCTTGAAAATATATCCGAGGTTCAGGTCAAGGCGGAAAAAAGAATTGATGGTGTTGTCGCTTTCTGAATAATGCGTTTTGACGTCGTTCCGGTTCATCCAGTCCGAGTCGTACATGGTGCCGCAGCCGAGCGGCAGGGTACCCGATAAAGAGCCGTCTGCAAAAAGCCGTTTGTAGGTCGCGTCCGCTTTGATTCCGTACTGCCACGCGTTGTGAACCTGCCAGTCAAGACGGCTCAGCAGCGTGGATCCTGTGTATGCGTATTCTTTGGATGTGCCGCGCATAAAGCCTATGAACGGCTCCAGCGAAAGAGAAAAATCATCCTGCCAGTTTCCGGCGGCTATACAGGCGGCACACGATGCAGCAAGCAGTATGCTGATCAAAAAACGTTTCAAGCCAGCGGATCCACTTTAAAGATTTTGGCAAGCTGTTTGCGCACTGCGTCCAGATCGCGCGGGTAGGGCGCGGTAAAAGTCATGGGCTCGCCGGTACGCGGGTGGGTAATGGTGATGCGGTACGCGTGGAGCGCCAGCCTGTCAAGCAGCGGCCGTTCTTCGTAGGTGTCGCCGTGCCAGTTGCGCTTGATGTCGCTCAGACGCACGGGCTTCTGGTTACCGCCGTAGAGCGGGTCGCACACAATGCTCAGGTCGTTCGCGGTCAGGTGCACGCGGATCTGGTGGGTGCGCCCCGTGTGCGGCCGTGCCTCTATCCATGCATAGGGACCGCAGCAGCCGATGCAGTGAAAACTGGTGACGGACGGCTTGCCGAACCTGCGGTTCACCACCGTACGGTGCCGGTCATCTCCGTCCGGCTGCAGCGGAAGCTTTACCTGCAGGTCCTGCCACAGCGGATGGCCGTTCACCAGGCAATGGTAGATTTTTTCTATGGTACGCTCCTGAAACTGCATGGAAAGCGTTTTGTGCGCCTCCGGATTCTTTGCGTAGATAATAATGCCGGATGTGTCTTTGTCTATGCGGTGCACCGCATAGAGCGTGCCGAATTCTTTTTGTGCCGCAAGATCAAGGCGCGGTGCGTCCGGATCGTAGCGGTCGGCGGCTATGGAAAGGCCGCTCCGTTTGTTGAGCACAACAATATCATCATCGGCGAATACAACGGTGTAATCTGGTACCTGCTTCATACGGCAGTAAGTATACCAGATGGCTGTGTTTTTTGCCATAAAGAATACACAAAAACACATAAGAGCACCTCGGAAAATCCGCTTTACGCGATGCGCGGCCGCACTATAGTACAGACTGGTTCTGCTGCCTGCAGGCCTGCCGCTGATACAGGCGGAGATGCCGCTTCCTGTGTGACGATCGACACTGCGGACGGGGATATTACAGTCTGCCGTTCGCTGCATACGCTGCTTAAGCCGTACCTTGAGCGCGGTCGGATCGGCGAGTTTATGGCGGCTACGGTGGGCGGCGCGGAGACGGTAGAAAAGCTGTTCAGTATCACCATGGAGCTTTCGTCCTGCGGCTCGGTTAGGATCGCGTAGCTGCGTGCCGGCGGTACAAGCACCGAACAGGTCTATTGTCCCATCTTCAGCCTTTTTTTACGATTTTTCCTTTACGCACTGTAAAAACAGACTATGGTACAAGCGTACAGATGCTTATGGAGGATACACATGATAGGATTTACACTGAGCGATTGTCTTTCTGCCGAGCAGGAAAAAAAACTGGCCGTGCTTGCCGCAGGCGGCGACCGGGCTGCGCGTGACAAGCTCATTCTGGCAAACATCAGATTTGTGGTCATGTGTACCAAACCGTTCCGGGGCCGGGGGCTCAGCAACACGGAGCTTGAGGAAGAGGGTGTGATCGGGCTTATCAACGCGGTGGACCACTTTGATGTAACTAAGGGCTTCCGGCTGACTACCTACGCGCGGTTCTGGATCCGCCGGCAGATTTTTAAGGCGCTCAATGAGTGCGGCGCTTCCATCCGGCTGAGCGATGACAAGGCCCGTATGGTTATCAAGCTGCGTAAGGCGCTGCCGCTCGGCATGGCGTATGCCTGCCGTGTGACCGGCTGTAAGGAAGCAGAGGCCCGCCGCCTGCTTGCGCTGTCGGGAATGCCGGCGGAGCTTGACGCGCTCGTAAGCTCCGAAAACGGCGAGCCGTATACCATGCAGATCGCCGACACGGAATCACAGAGCATTGAAGACACGCTTGTTGCGCATGACATGCAGGACCGCATACGGCGGGCAGTCCTGGGCCTGCGTGCGAACGAGCGTGAGGTGGTGATCCGGCACTTTGGCCTGCACGGCAAAAAACCCGAGTCCTTCGGCGTTATAGCACAGCGGACAGGGGTATCGCGTTCCCGTATGCAGCAGGTGGAGCAGAATGCGTTCCGCCATCTGCGTGAAACGCTCGGCAATGTGAATCTGGGCTGACGAACGCAGGTACGGCGACGGA
>CACZQF010000091.1 GCA_902783245.1 uncultured Spirochaetaceae bacterium
CGGAGATAATCAGATAGATAAAAATGACGTAGGCAACCTTGCCGGTAAGGAAGCTGTCCAGCAGAAACATGATCAGCTCAAGCAGCATAGAATAAAAGAAGCTGGACAAACCGGAAAAGATCATAAGCAGCAGATGCGAGAACGTAATGGCGACCGGCCCGATGGAAATCAGGCGTACGCCGTGGTATGTAATGCCTTCATACAGGCTCACAAAACAACAGAGCAGTAAGAGTATACAGTTAACAACAATACTCAGCTTTTTATTCCGCGTACCGCTTGATGAAATCATCATATCATATTGTACACCAGCACGTTGAAAAAAGCTATTTTAAAATTGAAAAAAGAATTGAAAACCGTGCTGAAAACCTGTGCCGGAAGCACGCTTTCAGTGCCCCGAAGCGCACGGGCTCACGAACCCTAAAAACAACGCCCCCGCGGGAGGGTTCCGCGGGGGCGCGTTTTTTCAATGATATTTTTTTTCTATATCAATCAGTTCTCTCTGCTCACCTTCATGCTATCAGCGCTTCAGGCTCAGCACGGTCTCAAGCAGGGTATCAGCAGTCTGGATCGTCTTGGCATTTGACTGGAAGCCGCGCTGGGTAACGATCATATCGGTGAACTGCTCGGTCAGGTCAACGTTTGACATTTCCAGAGCGCCGGCCATCAGGCTGCCGTTGCCGGATACGCCGCTTTCGCCGATCTTGGCGATACCGCTGTTGTTTGACTCCATATAGGTATTCTCACCAGCTTTTTCAAGACCACCCTGGTTTGCAAATGATGCAAGGGCAATCTGACCGATAGTGCGGTTGGTACCGTTGCTGTATACACCGGTAATCACACCGCTCGCATCAATCTTGAAGTTGTCAAGGTAACCCATGGTATAGCCGTCCTGATAGTACGGCTTGGTTGAGCTCTTTGACGCAGACTGGGTAATGGTATCGCGCATGCTGCCGATCGTGCCCAGATTAATGTTCATAGTCTGCCGTGAGGGATTTCCGTCCTGATCGGCGTTTGCTCCGACTACATTGAATGAAGTCTGCAGTACAATCTCGCCGGTGGGGTTAGAAACGTTGCCAGCTGTGTCTGATACGGACTGCAGCGTGCCGTTGTTGTCAAAGCTCACGATAAAGCTGTTCTCCACGCCGTCGGTCGTACCCAGACCGACGCGGGTCTGCGTTGCGTCCGCGTTCTCAGGATCAACCTGTACATCGGCGCGCCACTGGTTGGGAGAGCCGACCACACGGCGGAATGTTACGGCGAGCATGTGCTCATTGCCGAAGCTGTCATAAATCTTGAACTCAGTGTTCCAGGTACCCTTTATAACGTCATCCTCGCTGGCTCCCTCAAGGATCTCAGGAGTGTTCTTGTTCAGGTTACAGGCAAACTTAACGTTCTGCGTTGCCTTGGCAGGATCCTTTGATCCTACGGGAATCACCAGGTCTGTGGTGCTGGCGGCGGTGCTCACTACCTGCTGGCCGTTGGCTTCCTGAGCCATCCAGCCCTGTACGCGCATGCCGTTCGCAGGATTTACGAGGGTTCCGTCACGATCAACGCTGAAAGCGCCGGAACGGGTATAATAGGACTGCTCGCCGTCTTTAAGTACAAAGAAGCCGTTGCCGGTAATGGCAACATCGGTCGCAACGCCGGTTGACTGCAGGTTACCCTGCGTGAATACCGTGTCAATCGCAGCTACGGTCATTCCAAGGCCCACTTCCTTAGGATTCACGCCGCCTACTTCCTCGGTCGGCTTTGCGGCTCCGGACAGCTGCTGAGAAATCATGTCCTGGAAATTCACACGGCCTCTTTTAAAGCCGGTGGTGTTAACATTGGCGATGTTGTTACCAATAACATCCATGCGTGTCTGGTGATTCTGTAAACCTGAAACGCCGGAATAAAGTGATCTCATCATATAAATACCCTCTTTTTATTATTCGCCGTAAACTGCGCTGATTTTATCCAAGTCATAGAACATACCGTTGATCTGTACCTGCGGATGTTCACCCCGTGTAGCACCTTCAACCACACCGCGTGTGGTGGTGTCGCCCAGATTCACCTCAACCATTCTGCCGATGGTATTGACCGCCTGATCGCTGTTGATCAGATTGGCCATCTTGGCAAAGCTCTGGCTCATATTGTTGATCTGTTCCAAAGACGAAAACTGCGCCATCTGGGCAATAAACTCATTATTGTCCATCGGGCTGGTAGGATCCTGATGGGACAGCTGCGTCAGCAACAGTTTAAGAAAATCATCCTTGCCCAATTCCTGACTTGCTTTACGTCCGTTTACAACAAGCTTTTTGTTCACTTCGTCAACAGCAAGCTGTGTCTGCAGCTTTTCTGTTGCGCTCATGGTTGGTTGAAAGTCCATCATTCACCCCTTCTTAATCTATGCAACGATATCAACTGAATAATCGCTCTTGGTTGCAGCGGCAGGCGCCGTACTTTCGGCGTATGCATACTCACCGTAGGCGGCATCCGCCCGATACTTATTGAACGGCATACGGGACTGCTGGTTCTGCTGTCCTTCATAACCGGTACCGCTTCCCTGCCCCGACCATGAAAGGTCAAAGCTTGCGGTATCAAAACCGTTCTGCGTAAACGCTTCTTTCAGAGAGCCCAGGCTTTCCTGAAACGCGTTGAACGCTTCTTTTGAAGCAACGGTAATATGCCCTGCTATTATTTTATCGGTAAGTTGGAGATTTATTTTAACATTTCCTAACGATTCAGGATGCAGAATCAGGTTAATGCTGCCCATATTGTTGTCCTTGAGCACGATGGAGCCGGCCCTGACAAATTCCTGAGCATTATTCTGCAGCTGATTGGTAAGCATAGCCTGAAAATTTGATCCGGCACCGGCGGCAGTCTGCGTATTGCTGGAAAGCAGGTTCTGCTGCACATCATTCGCCAGATTCATGGTAATGTCCGCCTGTCCCTGTCCGTTATAGGCAACCGAAGTTACAAAATCCCGACGGTGGCCTGCGTCGGACACGTTCCGGGCAGATGCGGCCGCAGTCTGCTGGTCAGCAGCCTGTTCAGTACGCAGGTCTGTTACCTGTATGGAGGCATTTCCGATCCTGACCGATTTATTGCTGCGCATGCCGCTGCCCGCTTCGGCGGATTTTACGGCGTCATCAGCTTTTTCATGTTCAGGCTGCAGTCTGGTCTGCTCAGCGGCAGAAGCAAGGCTGCGTGCGGATGCAAGAAGCTCGTCTGAAACTTCAGGAGATACGGCTGCAAGCTCAGAAAGCTCTGCAGGCACCGTTCCAATAGTCTCTGCGTCTTCTGCAGAGGCATCTGCGTCACCTGCGGCGACTTTCTGCAGCTCAGCGGCTGATTTTTGTATATTCTGAATTCTTTCGTCCGGCTTTGCGGCATCGGCAGCCGCCATCAGTGCGGCCTGCAGCATCTGCTGCTCCGTCACCGGCTCCTGTACCGACTGGCGCACAGGCTTTACGCGCGGTTCACCCTGCTGATTCTTAAGTTTTTTAAGATCCTTTACCGTGCGCATTTTCTGCGTTCCGGGAATACTTGTCTGAGCCTCCGCTTTTTCCGGTGCACGAGCCACCTGTATTACCGGTTCCTCATGCTCATCGTTCCGGGCAGCATCCTGCACGGGCCGTGCCGGCTCATCCGCTTTCTGCATGCGGACCGGCTCACGGTCTGCGGCTTCATCAGCAGCCGGAGCAGCCGTATTCCGTTCATCAGCACGCTCAGCCGTTCCGGACGCCTGATCCGGCCGGCTGATCTCCTGCTTCAGACGGTCTAGAAAACTTATTCCATCAAATGAGGCAGACGTTGTTTTTGCCGCAGCATGCGAATTCTGTTCATTTATCGCGGTCATCGCCGGTGCTACTGCAAAACTAATATCCTGCATGGCATGTACCTCCGTATTTGATTATCGGAGCACCGGGCACATGGTTTTAGAGAAAAAATGTAAATGCAAAGGGAAGAAATTATTCGAGGTAACTATTAAAGCTTGCAGGCTTCCTCAAAAAGCCACGAACGAAGTTTTTCAAGATGCCTCTTATTCAGATTCCAATGAAGTCGGCTTTTCCGCCATCTTGCGCGAAATCACGGATGCACGCTCAGAGGGCATAAGCGAAAGCCAGTAGGAAGTCAGGGATGTAGTCCGCGCCTGTACTGCAAGCTCATCGACACGCCGCAGCACGTCAATCACAAGCTGATCGTCCATAGCAACCAGAATATTAACCGCATTCTGCGGCGGCATACCGTTCAGGTTGTTTGCGATCGCGGTAATATTAGCCTGGCGGTCCTCATATTTAGTGACTTCGTTATTAAACGTACGTTCGCGCTCTTCCTGTGCCTTCTGTTTGTCAGCCAGATCCTGCGCTATCTGCTGGTTCTGCTTTTCGGCGGCGGATATGTCGGATTCCCGCTTGTCAAGCTCCTGCTTGAAGATCGTGAGCGCCTCGCGCTGCTTGTCCATGCGGTCCTGGTCAAGATCGCCGAATACAGGATGCGATGCCGTTGCAGTCGTCGAAACCTGCGGGGACAAGCCCATCAGCTTATAAAGCGGAGAGAACATAGTCTTTACATGGATAACACCAAGATAATCAAACCACAGCAGTCCTGCAAGCGCAAGGATAATTACCAGAAAAAACAAAACGATCGTCTTGCCTATATTACTGCCAGCTCCCACTTCATTACCTCGATACCGATGATATATCTATGTTACTACAATTTTTAGCGCTTTACAAGTATAGCTTTACAAGTGCCACGGAAATCAATTTTTGCGCCCGGCAGCCGCTTCCGCCGGTGTCTGCCCCACAAAACGGCTTCACCCCTTCGGGGGTGCAGATGTTTTGCGCTGCAAGCCCCCGGCTCCGCGGCTACCGGGCGCAAATTAACTTTCCAATTTCTGCATAGAAATATAAAATTAATTTCCGTGTACAAGTGCAAGCCTGTCACGACAATACGGACAGGCCCCGCACCATGCACCTCTACTCCGCGCCGGTAAGCCCGGCTATGGCCGATCCGAGCGTAATATCATTGTCGCGTGAAACAAGCTGGTAATGCCGGTTGCGGCGGCGTTTCAGGTATTCGTCCAGATAGCCCGCCACGCGGTCACGGATCTTATAGGTTTTGTAGAATGTGGTGCCGTTGCACAGAATGCACACCGGAGCCGCGGCGCTCCGGCCTTCTCCGCTCTGTATCACCGCCGCGATCAGCATGGATGCCGTATACCGGGCGGAACGCTCTACAAGCGCGTCAAGCAGCTGGAACATGCGGTCGTAATCCTCATCATCGGCGCACTCGGCGCAGCAGGCACCGAGCACTGAGTCGGTGCAGTACGGAGCGTGCAGGAATGCATCGGCCTCCATGAGCGTAAGCTTTTCCACCGACTCAAGCTTTTTGCACAACGCGGGCGTAAAGAGCCCTTCGGAAGCGGCACGGCGGACAACGACGGCGGCAAGCGGCCCCAGATATGCGCCGGAGCACTGCTTTTCCATAAGGAATTCGTCTGGCCGCACCGTGGCACCGTCAACCTCGGCGTCAAAGTCCGAGCGCACCACATGGCCGAACTTGCCTGACTCGCACACAACGATCTGCTTTCTGCGCCCCTCAACGGCGGGCTGGATATAGGCGGAGTTGAGCCCCGTACCCAGAATCAGCCCGATATAGGACGAATACCGCATGCCCGGATCAGGCAGAGCGGCTCCGGCCAGCAGAGCGGCAACCGTGTCGTTGAGCAGCGTAATGCGGCGCAGCTTATTCCAGCCGTGGCGCTCCAGCGCCTGGCCAAGGCACTCGCCGATCCTGCTGCCGACAACCTCCGGCGCCTTCACTTCTTTGGAAAAACCGATGAGCACGCCGTCACCGTCCTCTGTGATCTGCATGGGGTACGAAAAGCAGAAGCCGATGCAGTCCGCCTTGTTTTTCAGATGCTCCAGATTGGCGGCTATCTGATCAAAGAATTCAGTACGGCCAAGCTCTTTTTCTACGCCGGGCATTCTGGTCTTTTCAAGGCTGGAAATCTGCGCCTGCCCCTGGCCGTCGAACGTCACAAGGCATGAGCGGAAGTTGGTTCCGCCTGCATCAATCACAATGACGCTTCTGCCGGTAATACGCTTCTCAGGCGGATTGCACCACGTGGGAATCATATCCTCGTCCGACGGAAGCCCCGCAAGTCCGGAGCGCATATCATACAGCAGTGCATCCACCACGGTATCAATATCAATATGCGGAACAAAACTATGCTTTGCAAAAAAAGAACTGACCGCTCTGTTCATTTTACACCTCGATATATTTATGGGCACCACAAAACGAGGTGCCCATATTGCTTATTTACACGGTGAACTGCTTCATCTGCATTTCAATTTCACCGATAGCATCCTTCATTTTGTCGGACATTTCAGAAAGTTCCCGGCCGGTGCTGTCTATGCGCTCCGCGCCTTGCGCAACCTCATCCATGCTGCTTCTCATAGTGCCGCTGGACTCCTCAAGTCCGCTCATATTGCTCAGAATCAGCTTATTGCCTTCCGCCATACGCTCGGCCGCCTGCCGTACGCTGCTCGTGCTTTCGTTCATGGTACGCAGCGTATCAATGACCTGCTTGCTGCCTTCATTCTGCTCTTCCATAGCGTGCTTAATCTGGCGCACCAGCTGATTCGTGCTTTCAATCTCTGAGGATACGACATTGAATGTCTTGCTTGATTCGCCGGAGGCACCGACAACCTCGATGATGGACGACTGTATGCTGTTCAGCTGATCGCCGATGGTCTTTGACTGCGCGCTCGATGTCTCGGAAAGCTTTCTGATTTCATCGGCGACAACTGCAAAGCCCTTGCCGGCTTCACCCGCATGCGCCGCCTCGATGGCCGCATTCATGGCCAGCAGATTCGTCTGCTCGGCGATATTCGCTATAGCCATGTTGGCCTCCTGCAGCATCTTGCTCTTTTCTTCAATCTGACGGATCTTTTCGTTCACAGATTTCTGCTTTTCCTGACCGCTGCGCGCCTCATTCTCAAGCGCCATAAAGGACGATGCCATGGTATCAACCGATGAATTGACGCTCCGTATGTTGGCGATCATTTCTTCGACCGCGCCGGACGCTGACGTAACGCCGTCTGACTGCGTCCGTATCAGCTGCTCAAGCTCGTCTATGCTCGCTGAAATCTCATTGACCGCGTTCGCCGTCTCGCTCACTTTTGCCGACTGCGAGCCGATCTGCCGGTGCACGTCCTGAATGTTCGCTATGATCTGGGTAATGGCGCTTGCCGTATTGTCGGTGGAAACCGTCATGTCGTTGCCAACCGCCGACAGCTTGCCTTCGGACTGCTTGACGGAGCCGATAATGTCCTGCAGCTTTTTAATGAACACGTTCTCTTCGTTCACAAGCTCACCGAACACCCTAAACACAGAGCGGCCTTTTACTGCCACGCGCTTGGTCAGGTCGGCGTTACCGCTCGAAAGCTCCGCCACCGCATCCTTCAGCACCGTCAGCTGCGACACCAGCGAAACGATGGTGGTTATAAGCAGTATAAGTACGATAACGATCACGGCGGATACTGCCAGCGGCACAAGCGAGTGCGTTATGCGTTCAGCTATGGTATACGGCGTGAACAGAACTATATGCCATTTTACGAGCGTAATGGGCGCAAACAGATACTCGCCGTCCAACTCGGAGTGGAATTCCTGCGTGGCCGGCTTTGACTCCCTGGTCCTGAGCGTCGGGAACATATCATAAATGCTCAGCTTGTCTTTCAATATAGAAGAATCAAGCGCACCGGTTATCTCATCCTTGTCATTGAACAGGTACATCGTCATTGACTTGTCCAGACCTTTGTACATAGTGGCGATAAAGTCGGACAGCGGAATGCCCGTACCGACCATGCCGATCGGCTTGCCGTCCACGCGCACCACCGCGTTGACCCAGAGCATAGTGACGTTGAGCACCTCATTATAGTTGATATTGAAATTGTACTCGTCCGTTTCATACAGCGTCATGTTGTACCAGTAGTCATTGGGATCATTCGGATTGACCACATATGAGAACTTCATGCCGCTCCAGAATTCTTTATTCTTGTCGCTCGTCCAGAACACGGACTTGCTTAAAAATGAATCGGAAAATGCACGGAACTCAACGAACGCGGCTTCCTGCGCCTCCTCATCGTCAGGATCCATCAGATAATTGACGATGGACGGGGTTTTTACCATCTGGCGCACGAGCGTGAGCTGCTCATTCATGGCTGCCTCAAATTCCACAGTACGGATGCTTGCATGGAGCTTCATAGACTCCTGTGCGTCTCCGTCAAACGACGCGCGTCCCATTTTGGTGACGATGAACAGATCCGCGGCCACGACAGCAGCCACAACAACCGCGAGCATTACGTTACGAACTATTTTCCGCATATTTGACTCCTTGTTAAACTCCGCCTCGGCGGCGTCGCACGGGGTGCAACATATCTGAAGCTCTCACATTTTAGTAAAACAATTATAGATAATTATACCCGTTTACATACAATCTTGTCAAAAAAATTAGCCGTCCGCGCGCGTCTTATCCGCTGTAATATTCGTCTTCTACAATACGTCTGTATCAGCATGTCGACAAAGCAGACTGAAACCAATGGCGGGAGCCGTGGCGGACGACGCACAACATCTGCAACCCCGAAGGGGTGAAGCCGTTGTGCGATCGTCCGACACGGCGGGAGCCATTGGTTTCGGTTTTGTTCTATACGACTCTGTACATTGCATAAAACCCGGCCGCATGATACAGTACAGCTCCATGGCTATTGATTTAAACAATCTAAAGAACGAATTGAACCCCGAGCAGTATAAGGCGGTCACGACGATCAACGGACCCATTCTTATCATTGCGGGCGCGGGCAGCGGCAAAACACGCGTCATCACCTACCGCATCGCAAATATGCTCGATTCCGGCATACCGCAGAGCCAGATACTTGCCCTCACCTTTACGAACAAGGCAGCCCGCGAAATGGAGCAGCGCATCAAAGAGCTTACAGGGCGCAAGCTGCAGAACCTTACGGTGTCAACCTTCCATGCGTTCGGCGTGCAGATTCTGCGCCGCCATATCACCGCGCTCGGCTGGCGGGAAAACTTTTCCATCTATGACGAAACAGACCGCTCAGCCCTGATCAAGGAGACGGGCCGCGAGCTGCAGTTTACCGCAGACGCGCTCGACGTATACAAAATCGGCAACCTGTTCTCGAACATCAAGACGGGCCGTAAAAACTGGGAAAGCGCGAATGACATGTACCGGCAGCTGTACGAAAGCTACCAGGAAGGGCTGCAGCTGTACAACGCGGTGGACTTTGACGATCTTATCGTGCTGCCCATAAAGCTGTTCAAAGAGCACCCGGACATACTGGCTGAATACAAGGAGCGGTACCGCTATATCATGGTGGACGAATTCCAGGACACGAGCCATCAGCAGTACGAGCTCATGCACCTGCTGTCAGACCGCAACGTGGCGGTAGTGGGCGACGACGACCAGTCCATATACAGCTGGCGCGGCGCGGACTACCAGAACATCATCAACTTTGAAAAAGACTTTCCCGGCATGCAGGAGATCCGTCTGGAGCAGAACTACCGTTCCACCGGTACCATTCTGGCCGCCGCGAACGGCGTCATCAGCCACAACTCCAACCGCAAAGAAAAGCGGCTGTGGAGCGACAAAGGCTCGGGCAAGCCCATAGAAGTGTTCATGCCTGAGAACGAGGCTGCAGAAGCGGACTTTATCGCGGAATCCATACAGGGCATAGCCATGGGCGAAAAGCTCAAGTACGACGAATTCGCCATTCTGCTGCGTGCGAACACCCAGAGCCGTCCTATAGAAGAGGCGCTGCTTGAGGCGAATATCCCCTACACCATGAGCGGCGGCACCAGCTTCTTTGAGCGTAAAGAAATCAAGGACATAATCAGCTACCTGCGCGTCATTTCGAACCACGATGACGACGTGAACCTGCTGCGCATCATCAATACGCCGAGGCGCGGCATCGGGCGTGCGCTTATCGAAATCATCAACGCGGCCGCCCGCGCCATGGACGTTTCGCTGTACACCGCCATAGAACAGCTGCTGGCAGACCCGGCAGGACCGCTGTCTGACAAGCAGAAGGCGGATCTGGAAAGCTTTACGTCAATCATCGAAAAGAATTCCTCGCTCATCAGCGGCAAGAACCTGGCAAAAAAGGTCAGGGCCATGGTTGAGGACATAGCCTACTGGGACTACCTGATCAGCGAATACCAGAAGAGCGAAAAGGCCGCGCGCTTTAAGTACCTGAACATAGAGCATCTTATACAGTCCATCGAAAGCTGGGAGAACAATCCCGACAACTTTGACGCGAACCTGTACACCTACCTGAACCGTATCACGCTGCTGAGCCGCGATGACATGGACGACGGTGAAAACGACAAGGGGAAGGTAAACCTGATGACCATACATGCGTCAAAGGGGCTGGAATTTCCGGTGGTGTTCATTGCGGGCGCAGAGGAAGGACTGATACCTCATGCACGCTCCATAGAGGAAGGAGAAGGAAACGTTGAGGAGGAACGGCGGCTGTTCTACGTGGCCATAACCCGCGCACGCGAAAAACTGCTTATATCTTCGTGCCGCAAGCGGCGGCACATGCAGGCGGTCACCGAATGCGCGCCGAGCCGTTTTCTGGATGAAATTCCCGCCGCGCTTGTGGAGTACCATACACCGCAGCAGGAAGTGAAGCCGGAGCAGGCTATGGATATTCTGGCACAGATGAAAAAGCGTTTCAGCTGAAGCCCCAGCAGCTGCAGATAAACAACAGCGGGCTGTCCAAAAAAGACAGCCCGCTGTTGTTTCCAGCTGAAACATATGATGCAGCTGCACCGCCTCAGCAAAACCTCAGACCCGACCTTGGTCGGGACAAAATGGCGGCTGACACAACGTCACCACAGTCTTCCACCTTCC
>CACZQF010000092.1 GCA_902783245.1 uncultured Spirochaetaceae bacterium
AAACCGAAACCCGCCCGTCCGAGGGCTGTGTGTTTCCCAAATCCGCACATGAAACAAGCATGAGCGCAAGCGCACCAAATGCCGTCATAACCGTTGTACGGAAAAAACAGGGATATTTCATAAGCCTTCCTCCAATCTGCCGGGGTTGAACTCATTGTATTGTACCATACAACTGTTGAAAAAGATATTAAAATGTGGACGTAATCCAGTCTTTTACAGAATCTGCCGCAGTTTTCGTACAGACCCTTTTATGCTATACTGCCCGCATGGTAACAGAACTCACAGTCATTATTCGTCCGCAGGACGAGCACAACATGACGCTCATTAAGCACAAGGCATCGGATGAACTTGTCCGCAAAGGCATCAGATGTAAGCTCGGCGAGCTTACGCTCGTACAGATAAAAAAATCGATTGATGCACGGCACGGACAGGTCAAGCTGTGCATGCGCTACAAGGCATATATCGGAGAAAATCCCGAAGCGGCGGAGCAGGAGGCCGTGCCGCAGTGGAAAGCTGCGGCACCGGACGCACCGCGCGTTATCATCGTAGGCGCTGGTCCTGCCGGCCTGTTCGGCGCGCTCAGGCTGCTTGAATCAGGCATCAGGCCCGTCATCATAGAGCGAGGGAAAGAAACTCCGCGGCGCAAGCAGGATATTGCGGCCATAAGCACCAAAGGAATTGTGGACGCCGACAGCAACTACTGCTTTGGTGAAGGCGGCGCGGGTACGTTCAGTGACGGCAAGCTGTACACAAGAAGCAATAAGCGCGGCGATATCGGCCGCATTCTGCGGATTTTCCATTATTTCGGCGCAGACAAATCCATTCTGACCGACGCACACCCGCATATCGGCACCGACCGGCTGCCGGCCATCGTGAACGCTATGCGCGCCAAGATCACGGAGCTCGGCGGTGAGTTCCGCTTCAACACCCGCTGCACAGGCTTTGTCATGCAGAACGGCTTCTTGACGGGCGTTACGGTACGTTCCTCCGCTGACGGCGCGGATGTCGCGGAGCAGACGATATCAGGCAGCGCGGTGGTGCTGGCAACGGGCCATTCCGCCACCGACATATACGAGCTTATCGCACGGACGGCACCCGGTGCGCTTGAGGCAAAGACTTTTGCCGCAGGCGTACGTGCTGAGCACCCCCGGGAGCTTATCGATGCCATTCAGTACCATGGAAAAAAGGATGCAGCCCGGCTGCCCGCCGCGGAATACCGGCTTACCGCCCAGATAGACGGGCGCGGCGTGTATTCATTCTGCATGTGCCCGGGCGGATTTATCGTTCCGTCCGCCACCGGCCCGGAGCAGATCGTGGTCAACGGCATGTCGTCCGCCGCACGTAATTCACGCTGGTCAAACGCGGCCATTGTGGTTGAGATTCGTCCGGAAGATATTCCCCAGACGTACCGCGATCAGGCCGCTGCGCTCGGCTGCCCGGCTTTGGCAGGCCTGCTGTTCCGTACCGAGCTTGAGCGGCAGACATTCCGGCACGGAAACGGCCAGGCCGCTCCGGCCCAACGTCTCACAGATTTTCTGACGCACCGCAGTTCAGAAGATCTGCCCGATACGAGCTACACGCCCGGCGTCACACCGAGCAGGCTTGATGAGTGGCTGCCGCCGTTCATCGCGGACAGACTTGCAGCCGGCATACAGGAATTCAATAAGAACATGAAGGGATTTGTTGCGCCTGACGCGCTGCTCGTGGCATCTGAGACACGGACTTCAACGCCTGTACGCATTCTGCGCGACAAAGAAACGCTTCAGAGTCCCGCGCTGCCGAACCTCTACCCTGCGGGCGAAGGCTCCGGCTACTCAGGCGGCATCGTATCGTCAGCCATGGACGGCGAGCATGTGTGCAAAGCCGTCGCTGAGGCAGTAGCTGCCGCTAGATAAGCGTTTTATTCTTCCACCTGCCGTGGAAAAAACGTACCAGAAAGCAGGTGAGCCGGAAGATCCAGTCCATGATCATGGCAATCCATACGCCCATCGCCCCGAATGACGGCGGCCAGGAAAGGAAATCCACCAGGCCGAACACATTCGTGGCGCGGAACACGTAGCACATGCCCACGCGTACCGACCACATGGAGATTATGGACACGATCATAGTAAAGGCCGCGTCATTCGCCGCGCGCAAAACGTTGGGCAGCGTAAACGACATAGGCCAGAACACCATGGCGCACAGGCCGTGCCACACGCCCATGTACCACGCCAGCCGCGTAGTTTCGGCCGACATATGGTAGAACGCCAGAATATTGTCCGCGCACATAAGCAGCGGAATGTTCAGCACGATTACGGCGGCATAGGCAATGGCCAGCAGCTTTTTGGCATAGTACTCTGCCTGATCAAGCTTGCCCGCGCCGATGCACTGCCCCACCACCGTCAGGATGGCAAGCCCAACCGCATTGCCCGGCAGCACCTCAAAGGTTGCCAGCGTATTGGCGGCGGCGTTTGCGGCAATGGCCACCGTTCCGTAGGATGCAATGAGCGAAAGCACCAGAATTTTGCCTATCTGGAACGTACCGCTTTCAAGCCCGTTGGGAATACCGATCGAAAGTATCTTTTTAATAACCGAAAAATCAAAATGTACACGGGTTATACCTTTGATACTGATGGCGGGCCTGCCGTTATAGGATTTTCCGCGGTACAGCAGTACCAGCAGAATACCTGCGGCAACCGTACGTGAAATCATCGTGGGGAATGCAACGCCTTCCACGCCCCAGTGCAGCACAAAAATGAAGAACGCGTTGCCGCCAATGTTCAGAATATTTATGAGCACGGAGATAAGCATTGAAACGCGGGAATTACCCTGCGCCCTGAAAAGCGCGGCGCAGGCGTTGTACACAGCTATGGCCGGCAGCGCAAGCATGGTGATGACAAAGTAGCGGCGGCTTGCGTCCATAACGTCGCTGTCCACCTTTCCGAATACGGCGGGCAGCAGCGCACGGTGCGACAGCAGACCGGCTGCCATGATAATCAGGGATAAAAAGAATACGGTGTATAAAAGCTGCCGTGCGGTATGGGCAGCCTTATCAGCGGCATGATGGCCGATATACTGCGCCGCCACTACCGCACCGCCGGTACCCAGCGCGGCAAACACCTGTACGATAAGAATATTCATCGCATCCACAAGGGAAACACCCGAAACCGCGTATTCGCCCAAGGATGCGACCATCACGATGTCCGCTATGCCGAGAGTCAGGTTCAGCAGCTGCTCTACTACAAGCGGCCAGATAAGCAGCCACAGGTCATGATTGGAAAACAGCCGCTCTGACCGCGGTATGGATTGCATATGTCCCCCGTGCTACTGGCTTATCACTGACTTCAGGAACTGCTTGAGCCGTTCGCTCTGAGGATTCTGGAAAATAGCCCCGGGCGCTCCTGTCTCTTCGATTTTACCATCGGCCATAAAGACCACTTTATGGGCTACCTCACGGGCAAATCCCATTTCATGCGTAACTACCAGCATAGTCATGCCGTCTTCAGCAAGCTGCTTCATGACTGAAAGCACCTCGCCGACCAGCTCGGGGTCAAGCGCGCTCGTAGGCTCGTCGAACAGCATGATCTTAGGCTCCATGGCAAGTGCACGCGCAATAGCAACACGCTGCTGCTGACCGCCTGAAAGCTTACTCGGATATTCATCAATCTTAGACTCAAGACCGACGCGCGCAAGCAGATCCACAGCCTTCTGCCGTGCATCGTCCTCCGCCATCTTTTTTACATGGACGGGAGCGAGCATGACGTTCTGCAGCACCGTTTTATGGGGGAACAGGTTGAACCGCTGGAACACCATGCCCACCTCAAGCAGCGTCTTTGCGCGCTCTTTGGCAGGCAGCTTGAATTTGCGCTCCCCGTTTACATATTCATCGATCAATGTATCCTCTATATAGATTTTTCCGTTGTCTATCCGCTCAAGATGGTTCAACGTACGCAGATAGGTTGATTTACCGGCACCTGACGGTCCAATAATACAGACCACTTCCTTCGGCTCCACCGTGAGCGAAACATTTTTAAGAACTTCAAGCGAACCGAAATGCTTACAGATATCGACCGTTTTTATCATGGACATAGCACACAACCTCACTCATACACGGAATACTTTTTTTCCAGCCTGTTGAACACCACCGTAAACACAGCGGTAATGATCAGATACAGGATCATGGCCGGAATATACACCATAGCCGATGCGGTGGAAGAAGAAATACTGCGCGTTACTTTCGTGATATCGGCAAGCGCGATAATGGACACCAGAGAAGCATCCTTAAGCACCATAATGAATTCATTGCCTACCGGGGGAATCAACCGCCGGATGGACTGGGGAACAATAACCAGCCGCATGGTCTGCGCGTAGGACATGCCCAGCGCATGGGAAGCTTCAAGCTGCCCTTTGTCGATGGACTGGATGGCGGCACGGATAATCTCAGCCGTATACGCCGCGGAATTGAGCGCAAACGCTATGAACGCCGCAAAAAATCTGTTGTTGATGGTCAGAAGCGGCGTAAGCTGCGGCAGACCGTAGTACACAAAGTACAGCTGCATAAGCAGCGGCGTACCGCGGAAAAAGAAAATATAAGCACCGCTCAGCTTATTCAGCAGCGGTGAGCGGGACATTTTTCCAAGCGCCAGAAAAAGCGCGAGCACCAGTCCCGCGCACACAGAGATAATAGTCAAAGATATCGTTACCTTTGCACCGGCAAGCAGGCTGGGTACCCAGCCGATCATATCTTTCAGCAAATTCATGTATAGTAACTCCAATCAGCGGAAATACCGCACATATCCAGAGGATACTATCCGGTACTTCCGCCGCCATATTATATGACGCTTTTCATGCCGTATGCAACAGTAAAGCATGAACCGGCCGGAAATCAATTTTTGCCGCTGACAGCTGCTTTCACCGCTGGCTGCCCCGCAAAACGGCTTCCGCGCTTCGCTTGTGCAGATGTTTTGCGTTGCAAGCCTCCGGTTCCGCAGCCGACAGCGGCAATTTTGCTTTCTGCACTAAACCTAATGCACGGAAATTAATTTCCGTAAGGAACTGATTTCAATACTAAAAACTGTTCTTAGCGGCAGACACCAGATCGGCTTTGAACACGTCTAAAGAAATCTTTTTAAGCGTTCCATCTGACACAAGCTCAAGCAGCGCTTTATTCAGCTCGGTCTTCAGCGTCGAGTTTCCTTTTTTAAGGCATACACCGAAATATTCATCCGGCGTACCCTGCCACACCATCTTGAACGGCGTGTCGGAAGGAGCGATATAGCTTACGGACACAAGCGCGTCCGCGCATACGGCATCGCATCTTCCCAGGCGCAGGTCATCGAACGCGTTCATCACTTTGTCGTATTCCTCCGCCTCAAACTTCAGGCCGCCTGCAGCCTGCTTGTCCATAAAAAAGTCGGAGGTCGTCTCCGCCTGATACCCTACTTTCAGACCTGTAAGATCCGCAGGTGTAGAGACCGCAAGGGATGAATCTTTTCTAAGCACAATAGACTGACCGTTACCGATGTACGGCATGGTAAAGTCATAGTTCTTTTTGCGATCGTCAGTAATCGTCACCGCAGAAATAATCACGTCATAGCGGTTCGTATCAAGTCCCGCAAAAATACCGTCCCACGCGGTGTCAATTATTTCAACGGTCAGTCCCAGTTTGTCGGCAAGGGCTTTTGCAAGCTGCACATCAAAGCCCGCGGGCGTTTTTCCGTCAGCCTCAAAATATTCCATCGGTGGATATCCGATCTCCATACCCACTTTCAGAACCCCGTCCTTCAAAGTAAGGGAATCATCGCCTGCACTTTTATCCTTTGCACCGCCTGCAAAAAGCGGTACAACCATGCACAGCCCTGCACAGATCAGGGCAAACGTCTGTTTTTTCATAATAGCTCTCCCCTTTGCTTTCAGCTGCAACCGTCGGCCGTAAAAAAAGGCAGCGGATTCAGTGCATATCAGGACACGCCTGCAGACGTATCCAAAAGCTCCGTTGCCATTACACTGCATAAATATACAAATATTTGCAAATATTTGCAATATATCTGGGAAGCACACAACATAAAAAAACGGCAGCACCGCCTGATGCCGCCGCATTTGATTATAAGAACCGGTAAAAATTCAGTTTATTCGTGCAGGCACGGAATTTTTTTGGGATTCTCTTATCTCATAGAAGAAACGATATCCGTTCCAAAGTTCTTTTCAGAAAGCTTTTTGACCGTGCCGTCAGCAAACAGCTCATCGAGCGCTTTGTCTACCGCCTGCTGCAGCGCAACATTGCCTTTCTTAAAGCCGATGCCCATTACTTCCTCGGCATCACCCTGCCATACGATTACAAAAGGACTGTCAGCCTTGCTTACGTAGTCAATGGCTACAAGTGCATCGGAGACAACGGCATCGCAGCGGCCGTTCTTCAAGTCGGCAAACGTATTCATAGCGTCGTCATACTCCAGCGCCTCAAATGACAGACCTTTCTCAGCAAGCTTGGTCATATAGACATCGGAAGTGGATTCAGTCAGATACGCAATCTTTTTTCCTGTCAGATCTTCTGGTGATTTAATGGAACCTTCAGTACCTTTACGCAGTATAATTGCCTGGCCGTTGCCTACGTACGGCTTCGTGAATTCATAATGCGCTTTGCGCTCATCGGTGATGGTCACACCGGAAATAACGCAGTCATACCGCCTTGTATCCAGGCCGGCAAAGATGCCTTCCCAATCCACGTCAATGATCGTAGCTTTCAGGCCCATCTTCTCCGCGATCGCACGGCCCAGATCCATATCAAAACCAAGGGGAGTTTTTCCGTCTGCATCGTAGTACTCAAACGGCGGATACGCAATGTTCACGCCGATGCACAATTCTCCTTTACGCAGCGTAAGAGAATCCGTAGCTGCATCTTTGTTTCCGCCGGCAACGGCAGAAAACACTGTACAAAATCCGACAAACACGGCCAGCAAGGCCGTCCGCAAAGTATTCATATATATCCTCCATATAAAATGCATGCATTTTAAGGCATTTTCAAAGTTACAAAAGTATACGTAGAAAGCATAGGAAGGTCAACGAGGCAGCGGGTGGTTACAGTATTCGTGTCATCTTTGTAAGCTGCCATTTTGTCCCGACCAAGGTCGGGTCGGTGATCTGATGACGCCGACGGGTGGTTACAGTATTCGTGTCATCTTTGTAAGCTGCCATTTTGTCCCGACCAAGGTCGGGTCGG
>CACZQF010000093.1 GCA_902783245.1 uncultured Spirochaetaceae bacterium
AAGCTTGAAAGTCATCGCATTTCAAGCTTGAAAGTCATCACATTTCAAGCTTGAAAGTTGTCGTATTTCAAGCTTGAAAGTTGTCGTATTTCAAGCTTGAAAGTTGCAGACTTACCGATAAAGTTTACCTATTACATTCAACGATTCAGAAGAGTTACCTTACAGAAGCGGCGTACGGAAAAATATCCCGTACTACCTGTATGATGAGCAGGCGGAAACCACGTAAGACAATGAAATTTATCAAAAGTTGTGATAAAATATAAAATTAGTAAGAGAATCTGACTGATGCGCTGCGGCGGATATTTGAAGTAGAATATCACATGACCTGCGCTTACGAGCTTCGCTACAAGGATATGTAATATCACAAAACTATAGGAAAATCTTTATGAAAAAACGTACATTACTTATATGGTTAATTTTACTAGTCTCACTTGTCTTGTATGCTGATGGTTATACTTTAACCGACCATTCAGAAATAAAAGAATTATCCTCTTTCAGAATGCTCGGAGAAATTGATTTACGGACAGATAAAGACTTTTCTTCTCCAATAAAATACCGAACACTGAATCATGAAGGCGGAATGAAAGTAAAAGTTCTTGAAATTCTAAAAAATGATGTGCAGGAAGATGAATCGGGAATATGGCTTTATGTGCTTCTTACAGCTCCGATGTGGGTGGATAGCGGTGACCGGATTGAAAAGTATCAAAAATTTTTGATTTTTCTTTCTGATAATATGCCGGTTTTCGATTTTGAAAAGTAAATGGCAAATAGTATTACCATCATCAGAATCATATGCGGCATTGCTTTGCTGTTTTGTGCGCCATTCTCAGTTCCTTTCTACAGTCTATACATAACTGCAGGTTTTACAGATATGATTGACGGAACTGTGGCAAGAAGAATGGGAACGGTCAGCGAGCTTGGTTCAAATCTGGATACAACGGCAGATTTTGTGCTGGTGATAACTTGTTTGATAAAACTGATTCCTGTACTGCACTTTGAAACATGGACGTATCTATGGATTGCGCTTATTGCAATAATCAAGGTGATCAATATCGTATCAGGATTTGCAAGATATAAAAAAATGATTGCAGTTCATTCTGTCTTGAATAAGGGTACCGGAGCGTTGTTATTTGCCTTGCCACAACCGCTCTGCTGTTTTTGCCTATTTTATTTGAACAAATTTCGTAAAAGTGTTAAACTTCGCCCATGAATACTTTAGTCGCATTATGTGCCGTAGGCGCTGAAAAGATCCTCGGTAATGAAATAAAACTGTTGGGATATAAGCTTGAGGGCAACGCGCCCGGCAGGGTTGTGTTCACCGGTGACGATGACGCCCTGTACCGTGCGAACCTGTGCCTGCGCACTGCTGACCGTGTGTATCTGCAGATGGCGTCATATACGGCGCAGGATTTTGATGCGCTGTTTGACGGCGTGTACAATGCGGACTGGCAGTTGTACCTTAAAAAAGATTCCCGAGTGGTGGTCGATAAGGTCCGTACGCATAAAAGCAGACTGGAATCAGAGCACAGCGTACAGGGCATGGTTCAGAAGGCAATCTATAAAAAGCTCGGCGACGTATGGCATATTACTACGTTCCCTGAAACGGGCGCAGAAAGCGATGTGCGCGTCTATATTGATCAGGACGTGGTGCAGCTGCTGCTTGATCTGTCAGGCCTTCCGCTGCATAAGCGCGGCTACCGTGCGGACATCGGTGCGGCTCCGCTGCGTGAAACCACTGCGGCCGCGTTGCTGCAGATGATGATGTGGCGCCGCAAGCTGCCGCTGCATGATCCGTTCTGCGGATCGGGCACCATAGCCATAGAGGCTGCGCTGTATGCATATAATGTTGCTCCCGGTTTCGGTCGGCGGTTTGCGCTTGAGAATCTGGCGGTATACGATGTGCGCAGGGCGGCTGAAATCCGCAGGCAGGAAGCCGAAAAAATCCGTACGGATGTGACGGTCCGGATTACCGGCAGCGATATTGATCCTGCGGCGGTGGAACGTGCCCGCAGAAATGCCGAATACGCGTGCGTTACAGCCGGCCGTGCGCTGCAGTCTGTGGGCAGCGATGCCAAGGTGCTCCGCCCTGATTTTACGCAGGCAGACTTTAAGGAGCTCAGCGCTCCCTATGACACCGGCCTGCTGCTGTGCAATCCTCCTTACGGTGAGCGTCTGGGAGACGAGCACGAGGCTGAGGCGCTGTATAAGGACATGGCGTGCCTGTTCACCGCATTCCCCGGCTGGGAAATGGGCGTGATTACATCGCATCGTAAGTTCCAGGAGAGCATAGGCCGCTATGCCTCCCTGCTTAAGGATATAAAGTCCGGTCATCTGGACACCTGTTTTTATATATACAACGGTACGGAAAAAGCGCATCAGCGTGGTGAGCACGGCAAGCGTTCCGACCGCGGCGCAGGCAGAAGCGGCTGGGGCGGCAGGCGTGCTGCAGACGGTACTCGCGGCAGGGGGTATGAGTCCGGTCGCCGCGGTTCATCAGGCCGCCGTTTGGACCGTGCTGACAGCCGTAGGGAAAGGGATTCGGACGATTTTACGTTCTAGTTCCGCTGCTCCGGCCTTAATACCGGCACCCGGGTACCGGCGGGTACCCTAAGTACTGACTCAGAGGATATGATATGGCAATTATTGTAGAGCATGAAAAGCGCAAGCGCGAGATTCTTGCAAAGGCGCTGGATGTATTTGCGGAAGAAGGCTATGAGGACGTAACGTTTCAGAAAATTGCCGACCGCTGCGGCATAACCCGCACAACATTGTATATTTACTTTAAGAACAAGCATGAGATATTTTTGTGGAGCATTAAGCAGCTTACGTCCGGTTTGGAAAAGAAGCTGATCGGAATCCTGAATGACAAGGAGCTGTCTTCTGCGGACTGCCTGCGCGGTATACTGATGGCGATTATGGACGGCTGCGAGGAAAATAAAAAGTTGTTCGGAGTCATCCTCATCTATCTTATGCAGATTAAAAAGGCCGGTGTTGATCCTGAGGAGCGCGTGCGCCGCCGTGTGCTGCACATCCATCACCTGCTGAATGTGGTGTTCATCCGCGGCATGCGCAGCGGTGAATTTAAGAAACTGGATGTAGGCAAGGTGAACGATCTTTTCTACAGCCTGATAGAGTCCGCCATTTTCCGGCTTGCGGTGCTCAATAAGAATTCCCTTGACGAAACCCGCTCTAATCTGGAGCTGGCTATTTCAGAGCTGCTGGTGGCACAGCCCGGCGCTTCTTGTGAATGATAAAACGTACCGGGCACGCTGACCTCCCGCTGCATACCGGCATCGTGCCCCGGTGGCTTGCAGACCGCATGATGCAGCTGGGCACGCTCATCGTTGAGTCTTTAATCATCAATTATGGAAAAAAAGAGGTGCTCCTGCGCCTGAGTGATCCGCTCTGGTTCCAGTCGCTGGGTGCCGTGCTCGGCATGGACTGGCATTCGTCCGGCATTACAACAAGCGTTATGTATGCGCTCAAACGGGGGCTCAATGCCCGTGCGCGTGAGCTGGGCATCTGCATCTGCGGCGGTCGCGGAAAGTATTCACGCCGTACGCCGGATGAGCTGCTGTATCTGTCTGATGCCGCAGGGCTGGACGGCAATGTGCTGGTACGCTCCAGCAAGCTGTGCGCAAAAGTTGACAACACGGCGGTACAGGACGGGTTCCAGCTGTACATGCATAATTTTATTGTTACGGATGAAGGGGACTGGGCGGTAGTGCAGCAGGGTATGAATCCGGCGGCAAAGACGGCCCGGCGCTATCACTGGTGCTCAGTGAACCTGCGTTCGTTTGTCGAGGAGCCGCATGCCGCCGTAGTGGGCGAGCAGGGCGGTAAGATTTTGAATCTGACCGATGCCGCTGCCGGTAAGACGAGATCCTGTATACTTGATTTTGCGAATGAACGCCCCGATCGGGTAATCCGTGAGATACAGGACATAGCCCGTACCGGCACAGAGCCTGTCCAGCGGGAGCTTTTTACGCCCGAGCCGCCCGTCTTTTTGGACGGCGGCCGCAGCTGCGTGCTGCCCGCTCATCATGAGGTGCGTGCTGAGGACGTGGATTTAAAACGGCTCGGCGCTGTGCTTGCCGTTGCATATGAAAGCCAGCCGGCCGACTTTGAAAGCCTGCTGCTTACGCCGGGACTCGGTCCCCGTACATTGCAGTCTCTTACGCTGGTAAGCGAGGTGATTCACGGAACGCCGTCACGGTTTACGGATCCCGCGCGCTTTTCTTTTGCCCATGGCGGTAAGGACGGCCATCCGTTTCCGGTTCCGCTGCGCATCTACGATGAGACGATCCATGTGCTTGGTGACTGCATAGAAAAATCTAAGATGAACTATAACGATAAATCCCGCTGCCTGAAGACGCTGCACGATACATCGCTGCAGATTGAGCAGAACTGTAATCCGCTGGCCGATTTTGATAAGACCATTGCCCATGAGAATGAGTTCAGCAAAGCATGGGGCGGCAGAACCTGTTTTGACGGCAATGACTGAGCCGCAAGCTGCCGCTATAATATGGGGCTGCATGGTTGAAGGGATAAAAAAAGGCAGTTTCAGAAGCTCTGAAACTGCCTGATAGCAGGGGTTGGACTTGAACCAACGGCCTCCGGGTTATGAGCCCGACGAGCTGCCAACTGCTCTACCCTGCGTCGTTCTTTAGTATGGGTATTTTACTGTCAGTATACGGTTTTGTCAAGCAAATTCTTTAAAAAATAGTGGAAAATAATGGAAATTAATGAAAAAATACGAACTGTACGCACCGCAGTGGTTCATGTACAGGACGCTGCCGATAGGACGGACGGCTATGAGCTGGTTTCTTCCGTAGTGAGTTTTTTATACCAGACGCGGCATTTGATCGCCGCGAATATGATGACTACGAACGAAAAGTACCGGTAGCCGGTGGAAAATCCTGCAAAGAAATTGTACAGGCCGTGGAGCAGCGCGGCCAGAATGAACGGCGTGTATGCGGTGCGTCCCCTGCGGTATGCCCAGATGAACAGACCCGACAGTCCCGCGCAGAACGCATGGACGAGCACGGAGGTGAACATTCTGACGGTGATGAGCATGAGCGCTGCGCGCGCGGATTCCATGCCGATAAGCTGCAGCCGGTGCAGAAAGTATATGACGGACTCAAAGCTGCCGAGCGTAAGGCCGCAGAGTACGGATGCCGCAAGGAAGAACGGCAGCTCAAGCTTTTTTGCGGGCAAGGGCAGCATGAAAATCATTTTCAGCGTTTCTTCGATAAGGCCGTTGAAGATGATGGCGGTTATCATGACGGAGACAAAAGTATGTGCGGTAAAGACGGGAAGTCCCAGAATGATGTATTCGCAGAATGCTATGGGCAGCACCGCGGCAAGACCGAGCAGGGACGCCTGCAGCTGGTGGCGCAGCTTTATGCCGGGCATAAGCAGCAGCATCACCAGAAAGGCTGCCGTATAGAGTATAAAACAGAGTGCGATTGGTGCGTAAAGGCTCATGCATGAAGAATACCTTATCAAAGCTTCTTTTGCAATGCGGGTACAAATCGTGCAGCCGCATTGCAAAGAATCTGCGTATAATTTATGCTGATACGGTATGAAGGTTACAATAAAGAAGAGTTCTTTGAGCGGGGATATGACGATTCCCGGTTCTAAAAGCCAGACGATCCGTGCGGTGCTGATGAGCATGCTGGCGGATGGTACGTCTGTGATACATAATCCGCTGCCGAGCAGTGACGGTCTGAGCGCATATAGTGCCGCTACGGCACTGGGCGCGCAGATTACGCGCGAGCCGGGACGATGGATCGTCCGTGGTACCGCGGGACAGCCGCGCGTGCCTGCGTCCGTTATAGATACCGGTAATTCCGGTACAACCACGAGCTTTGTAACGGGAATCTGTTCGTTGCTTGAGGGCAGCGCGGAGATTACCGGCGATGAGCAGATTCAGAGCCGGCCCGTCAGGCCTGAAATAGAAGCGCTTGCCGAGCTTGGTGCCGCAGTGAAGATTCTCCGGCCCGGCAGCGACTGTCCGCCCGTGCGGGTGGGCGGGCGGATACACGGCGGCGTATGCCATGTGCCCGGATATAATTCTCAGCATGTTTCAGGTATTCTGGTGCCGGGTGCCCTTGTGCCGGCAGGCGAGTCCGTCACCATAGAGGTGGCTGATCCTAAGGAAGCTTCATATATCCAGCTGACGATCGACTGGATGAAAAAATTCGGTGTGACCGCCGAAGCCTCCGCCGACGGCAGACGATTTTCTGTGCAGGGCGGCCAGCGGTACCGGGCTTCGGAAGTGACGGTTTCGGGCGACTGGTCGGGCGTGGCGTTCCCGCTGGTGGCGGCGGTATGTACCGACAGCCGGGTGACTATTCATGGCGCGGACTTTGATGATCCGCAGGGCGACAAGCGCGTGGTGCAGATTCTGCGCAGCATGGGTGCCGATATCCGCGCCGACCGTGAGCGGGGAACACTGGAAGTGTACGGCGGCAGGCCGCTGCACGGCATCACCATTGATATGGATGATATTCCCGATGCGCTGCCTGCGCTCACGGTAGCAGCATGCCGCGCTGACGGGGAAACGCATTTTACTACGCTTGCGCATATTCGCGTAAAAGAAAGCGACCGGGTGGCGGTTATGCAGGAGGAGCTTTCACGGTGCGGCGCGGACGTAAGCTGCTCTGCGGACGATATGGTTATCCGCGGCGGCAGGCCGCTGCACGGCGCGGCGGTGAACTGCCATAAAGATCACCGCGTTGCTATGGCTATGGCGGTGTGCGGCATGATGGCGGACGGCACCATGGAAATTGACGGCGCGGAGTGTGCGGACGTTTCTTTCCCGGGATTTTATGAGCTGTTTGCTTCAGCGGGTGCGCATTTTGTGTGCGGGGAACGCATGGCATGAAGAAACCTGTTTTAAACTGTACCATAGTGCTTATGGGGATTAAGCACTGCGGAAAATCTACCCACGGTAAAAAGCTTGCGGACATGTTCGGCTGTGCGTTTTATGATACGGATGATGAGATTATGGCCGTTACCGGCAGGTCGCCGCGGACAATATATACGGAGGACGGGCCTGAAGGATTTATTGCTGCTGAAGCGCTGGCCTGCCGTACGCTGTGGGAACGGATAGGCGGAGAGCCGTGCGTTATCGCCACGGGCGGCGGTATCTGTAATAACCCTGAGGCACTTACAATACTGCACGGCGAAAGTGTGATGCTGCCGGCCGGGCGCAGGATACAGAGCAGATTCGTGTTTATGGAAGTACCCGAGCAGATACCTGCTGACCGCATTGTGGCTGAAGCCGTGCCTGACGGGCAGGGCGGCTATGGTAATCTTCCTGCTTATATCGCAAAAAAAAGCCCGCGCTCCGAGAAGGAGATACGGGCTTTCTTTCATACATTCTATGTGGAACGCATTGCGCGGTACAGCCTTATTGCAGACCGTACGGTTATTTTGACGGCGGGCAGTGTTGAAGAAAACAGCCGCCGTCTGATACAGGCTGTATGCGCTTAGTTACCGCAGCAGCTGCCGCAACCGCCATCGCCGCAGCCGCCGTCACCGCATCCTCCGTCTCCACAGCCTCCGCCGCAGCCGCCACAACCGCCGCCGCATCCTCCGCATGACTGCGGAGTAAGTTCTTCTTCGGTGGCATCGCGAACGCCTTTCACCGTGACGTCAAAGTGCAGCGTCTTGCCGGCAAGCTCATGGTTCGCATCAACCGTTACGGTATCTTCTGATACGGCCGTAACACGTACGATGGTGGGACCGGCATTTGTGTCCGCCTGAAATCTCATGCCGATTTCAATAGGTGCGTCTGAATCGAACTGATTCCGCGGAACCTGCAGCACCAGCTTCTTGTCGTATTCACCATAGGCATCGGCAGGCTGTACGACCGCGGTAAAGAATTCACCTGCAGATCTGCCCTCAAGCTGGGATTCCAGTCCTGGAATAAGATTACCGTTGCCGTGAAGATATTCGAGCGGGCCGGTATCTTTTGAAGAATCGATTACGGTTCCTGCATCGTCCTTAAGAACGTAATCTATAGAAACCATTTTATCCTTACTGATTGTCATTAAAACTCCTTAAAAACTCTGCGTTAGCAGTGTCGCAATATATTGCGGGTACTACCAGGTCTCCTGATTGTCGTTTTCCTGAACAACTTCCGTTACCTGCGGCACTGCGTCCTTCAGATAACGCTCAATGCCCATTTTAAGCGTCATAGTCGCCATAGGACAGCTGCCGCAGGCACCGGTAAGACGCAGGTGCACGCGGTTCTGCTCATCGATAGAAATATATTCCATATCACCGCCGTCAGCCTGCAGCTGCGGGCGGAACATTTCCAATGCTTCTTTTACGCTTGCTTCGACAGGGTTTACTGTTGATTCGCTCATTTAAATCCTCCGAGGTATAGTAGGGATATTACCCTCCCTACAACATACACAAAAAGCAGGCTGTTCGGCTATACTTTTTAAAAATATTTTTTTGTGCGGGGGCTGCCGGTTCAGCTGAGGATTTCAGTGATGATTTCTCCGAGCGGCTTATTGTAGTACAGCCAGCCGTACATGGCTGCGGCGGAGATGATTTTGCGGCCGTATTCACGTGTCTCGGCGTACGGAATGGTCTCCAGAAAGATATCCATGGGCAGCTTGCGCGATCCTATTTCCAGGTGCGAGTCTCTGAGCCAGGTACGTACTCTGGTAATACCGCTGTTATAGGCAAAAACAGCCATGATCGGTGAATTGTTCAGCCGCGATATAAGGTTTGACAGATAATATGAGCCGAATTCTATATTGGTGGCCGGATCATTCAAGTCATAGGTGTCTTTGTGCAGTTTTGCCGCCACGTCTTTGGCGGTACCTTCCATGAGCTGCGTAAGGCCTACGGCGCCTGCGCTGCTCTGTATCTCAGGATCGAACAGGCTTTCCGAACGGATAAGGGCATACAGCAGGTATTCGCTCAGATTGTAGGTCTTGCAGGCCTGCTGCACCAGTTCACTGTAGTCCTGCGGGTACATGAGCTTGAGCGCGTTCACGGTGACTTCCGTGTCGCAGTTGTCAATGGTGCGGGATATAATGCGTATGCTCTGCGCAAAATGGCTTTTTGCGGCGTCAGTGCAGTCCTGCATAAACTGCGACAGTCGTTCCGCACATTCAAGGCTCAGAGGCTGTCCGTTGCTCGTGAAGGTCTGCCATTCTGAATAGATGTACTGCGGAAAACCGAACACCGCGTAGCCGTCAAGCAGTTTTTCCATGTCATCGTTTTTAGTGAATGACGGATTGATTTTTGTTGACTTCATGACCTTTTCAAGGGCGGTGCCGGTGAGTCCGAGCTGATGCGCGGCAAGCATTTTGTAATAGGTGTTGGTGCCGCTGTTCAGCGCCTGCGTATAGGCAGTGCGCGCCTCATCGGCAGGATCGGCCCGTGTTTCTGCCAGCCCCAGCTCTATGAGTCTGCCGCTCAAGTATGCGTATTTTGAACAGGTGCTTTCATCCGCGCAGCCTTCGATGATGTTATAAACTTTATAAAAATCGTTCCAGCTTCTGCTTGAAAGCAGCAGGACCGACAGCGTGTCGAACAAGTCGGTAAAATACAGAGGATTGTGCCACTGGGTGCAGTACTGCTTTATGGTGGCCATGGCTTTTTCGGGAGAGATTCCCATGTCCATGTTAATGAGGTACCACAGGCTGTTGTCAAAATCAAAGTCGGAGGGCGCCTGCTCCATTGATTTTTTATACCGTGTGTTTGCCGCAGTATAATAATTGCCGCCTTTTTCATACAGCCGTGCGGCATAGAACAGCGCAAAATAGGTATTTACCGTGTCGCCCATGACCTCCGCGTTTTTGGCAAGCGTGTCAAAGAATGCGGCGTTTTTCTGCCACAGGCTGCTTCCGTACAGCGAGACTTTGCCCATGTCGGAAATGATCTGCGGTGTAAGACTCAGCCGGTCATCGGAATCGATAATAGTGATTACGGACGACAGCTGCTTATATGCATTGATATAGCTTTTGCGATAGGTTTCGATACGGAACGTAATGATGATCTGCTGGTTCATGTCGCAGATGTTCTGCGTAGTGGAAATAACGGATGCAAGGTAGTACTTAAAATGTTCCTGACTGATCGCACGCTTGGTGTACCACTGGTAGACGGTGTCTGCAAGGCGGGGATCTCCCTTTTTTTGTAATGCGGTCAGCCGCAGCCTGATAAGCTTGTTGCTGCTTTCGGCTATGTTGATTCCCTGCGTAAGCGAAATGACCTGGCTGTATTCTTCCGCGTGTACAAGCTCGCTGACAGCACGTATGAGGGAGTCATCGTCCTGATAGGTGTTGTACAGTTCAAGCGCGGAGTCCGTACGCTCCTGAATGTTGCCCAGTTTGGTGAGTGCCTCCGCGCTGCGGCGTGAAATAAAGGTGCTGCCGTTTTTCTGCGCCTTTTTGAACAGCTGCATGGCTTCCTGCGCCCGGTCGGTATCCACCGCTTTGAGCGCAAGATAATAATTCATGTCCTCGTCGAATTTCTGCCGGTTGCCTGAGGAAGAACCATTGCAGGCGCAGAGCGAAAGCAGCAGACAGAAAAACAACTGCAGGTTCACAAGCCGTATAAGGCCCTGACCTGCAGCAGTGTGTAAGGCGGTAAGCTTGGCCGTCAGATGCATTCCTTACCTACGGAGCCGGAATGATGATGGTAGTTCCTGATATGATGTAATCAGGATTCTTAATGCCGTTGTAGCGTGCAATCGCCTTGTACTTCCACGGGTTCTTGTAATATGCATCAGCAAGATCCCACAGTGTGTCTCCCCATTTGATCTTATGGGTGATGTTCTGCGACTTCTGCTGTACCGGCGGACGCGGCGCAACCTTGGGAGTGGGCGAAATGACGATTTCATTTTCCCTTGCGTCCGGTCCTGCTGGCGGCAGCGGTGCTGCAGGCGCAGGTACTTTTGGCGCAGCAGGCGCGGCTGGTGCCGGTGCGGGAGCTGGCGGCGGAGTCTCAGCTTCTTTTTCTACTGCTGCGGGCTCCGCTTTTTTGCCCTTGCCTGATTTTCCGTTCAGCAGATTTACCGGTGACGGAATGACGAACAATATCAGTATAGTGGCAATAATACAGATTATCGCGCAGATTATGCAGATGATCACATGTTTGCGGGTGGCCTTTTCTGCCTTCTCGTCAACTCCGGTCATGCCCTGTACTGTTTCTTTGTCGTACAGGTCGGAGAAATCAAGCGGTGATGAGCTGAATCCTGCGGAAGTGGATTTTGAAGACCGGTTGTCAGGAGTGCTGTCAAAGTCAGGCATGTCCAGATCATCGG
>CACZQF010000094.1 GCA_902783245.1 uncultured Spirochaetaceae bacterium
AAAAACACGCTCCGTTTACTTTTTCCCCGGTATACTCTAGTATGAATGCGCTGCGGAGCCCGGCACGGGTTCCGCACGGGAGCATGTATTTATGAAACAGATCTGGGAAAACCCCGAAGTACAACAGCTTGACCGGCTGCCCATGCGCAGCCCGCTGCTGCCCTACAGTACGCCTCAGATGGCGCTTGAAGAAACGGCCGCAGGGCCTGAAGGCTGCCCCGCAACCGCAAGCCCCTTTGTACAGAATATAGACGGCACATGGAAATTCCTGCTGCTCGACAGTCCGCTTGACCGCACCACCGCCGCCGGATGGACAGAATCCGGATTCAACGACACGCAGTGGCACAACATCACGGTGCCGGGCACCTGGACGCTGCAGGGATTCGATAAGCCGTGGTACACCAACGTACAGATGCCCTTTGACATTCTGCCGCCGCGCGTGCCCGAGCAGAACCCCACGGGCCTGTACCGCCTTAAGGTACAGATTCCCGCGCTGTGGAAAGGCCGCCGCATTGTCCTGCATATCGGTTCCGCCGAAAGCGTGACCATCGCGTACGTGAACGGCGTGCAGGCCGGCATGTCCAAGGACACCCGGCTTCCCTGCGAATTCGACATTACTCCGTACATTGACTGGAGCGCGGGCAAAGAAGGCAGCGCGCTCATCGCCATAGAGGTTATCCGCTGGTCCGACGCTTCTTTTGTGGAAGACCAGGACCAGTGGTGGTTCGGCGGCATACACCGCAGCGTATACCTGTACAGCACCGAGCAGACCTATATTCAGGACGTACAGGCGCTGTCCCGCTATGAAATCTCGGGCACCACGGCAACCGGCACCATACCGCTTGAGGTGACCATGGGATACGCGCCGGCGGAGAGTGAACGCCTGCTCGGTAAAACGCTTTCCGCCGTTGAGCGTGTCATCGTCTATGAAGTCCGCACGCTCGAAGGGTCTCCCGCCGCCGGTACACCCGGCAGAATCGTGGCCTCGGGCACGCAGACGGCGTGCTTTGACTACCGCAGGACGATGAACCAGCTGCGTACTTCGATCACCATAAAAAATCCCCGGCTGTGGACAAACGAAACGCCGTCGTTGTATCTTGTCACGGTTTCGCTGCATGAGCCGGCCTCCGCGGGAACCGCGGCTTCTGAAGGAACCGCCTCCGTACAGGCGGGCCGCCACATAGAGACCGTCTGCTTTACCACCGGCTTTAAGACCGTCGCGCTTGAAAACCGCGAGCTGCGGTTCAACGGAAAAATGGTCTACATCCACGGCGTGAACCGCCATGAGCACAATGAATACCACGGCAAGACGCTTACCACCGAACAGATGGTCAAAGAAATGCATCTGCTAAAATCCTATAATTTTAACGCCGTGCGCACCTGCCACTACCCCGACGACGAGCGCTGGTACGAGCTGTGCGACCGCTACGGCATGTACGTGCTTGACGAGGCGAACGTAGAGAACCACGCCTACTATGACTGCATGACGCGCAGCGACGAATGGACGGGAGCCTACATGACGCGTGTACAGCGCATGGTGCGGCGCGACAAAAACCATGTGAGCATTTTCGGCTGGTCGCTCGGCAACGAAAGCGGCGACGGCCAGAATCAAGTTGCGTGTGCTGCCTGGATACGCCGCACCGATCCCACGCGCATCGTGCATTACGAAGGATTCGTGCGCGCACCATGGCATCAGACGGGATTCACGCTTGAGACGCTTGCCCGCGGCAAGGGACTCACCGACCTTATCAGCCCCATGTATCCGTCCATAGACCTGATCACCGAATACGCGGATACCTGCGAGGACTACCGTCCCATCATCATGTGCGAATATTCGCACGCCATGGGCAATGCCAACGGCAGCCTCGGCGACTACTGGCGCGCCATAGAAAGCCACCACGGGCTGCAGGGCGGCTTTATCTGGGACTGGATCGACCAGGGACTTGCCGCAGAATCAGCGAACGGAAAATACTGGAAATACGGCGGAGATTTCGGCGATACGCCCACGGATTTTGATTTCTGCCTGAACGGCCTGAACTTCCCCGATCTGACGCCCAAGCCCGCCATGGAAGAATGCCGCCGCCTGTTCGCGCCGGTACGCATGCGCGCAGTGCATCCTGCGCAGGGCATCTTTGAAATACAGAACCGCTATGACTTTTCCACCCTGCGCGGCCTGAAGCTGCGCTGGTCGCTGCTCAAAAACGGAGCCGCCGTCAAACGCGGGACCGTGCCGCTCAAGGCAACGGCACCCGGAGCCGTGCAGGAAATCCGTCTGCCGCTCGGCGCATATACCGCCGACACCAAGAACAATATCGTGCTGCATGCCGAATTTGTGTACGCACAGGATACTGCATGGGCACGTAAAGATTCCCTGTGCAGCAGGGATGAATTCATCATTCACGCCGCCTCATCGCTCGTGAACATGGGCCGCAGCACGTCGAATTCGCGGAAATCCGCAGCGGAACCTGTACCTGCCGATGTATCCGCCGTCCGCGCGCTTTCGCAGCGCACGGTACAGTCCGTGCGCCCGGTGCTGTTCCGCGCGCTGACCGAAAACGAAGCTATCAAAAAGCGGCTGGACCAGCGCCATGAGCCGCGGTACTCAGGCGACTTTGACCGTACGCCTGCAAACGAATGGCTTGACGCCGACATGCCGCACATGCGCATACACCAAAAGAACGGCTCCGTACAGGAGCTGCTGTCAGGTCCCGATGCCGTGCACCCGTGCACGTTCGGCACCGTACGATGTTCCGCGCGGCCGTGCAGAAGCCCCGACAACCGCCCCGGCACGGCGCTCACCGTCACGTTCACGCTTTCCAAAGCCATGAGCGAATATCCGCGCGCGGGAATCACGTTCCCGATCAGCGCGGCCTACACCACTGCCAGCTGGTACGGATGCGGACCGCAGGAATGCTATGAGGACCGCAGGGACGGCGCCCTGCTCGGAATGTATACGGATGAAATACAGAATCTGGAGGTACCCTATATCGTGCCGCAGGAAAACGGCTCGCGGTGCGGCACCACCTATCTTGAGCTGACCGGCGGCGGGCAGCCGCTGCACATTCAGTCAGCCGTGCCGTTCAGCTTTTCAATCTCGCGGCATACGCTGCTTGATCTATGGAAGTGCTGCCATACATCTGAGCTTACTGACACCGCTTCCTCGCCGGACGGTTTCTGGACGGTCACCATCGACGCGGCGCACCGCGGCGTGGGAACCGCGGCATGCGGTCCCGACACGCTCGAGCAGTACCGCGTGCGTCCGGGCGTGTACCGACTAAGCCTTGTCATCTGGTAAAACAGGGGCACCGGTTTCCATAATTCTGACGTCAAGCTGATTAAAGGGTATGCTGATGCCTGCATCATCATACACCTTTTTGATGGCGATGTAGGCGTCGTTTTTGGTCTGGATAAAATCATCTCTGTTGAACCATACGGCCAGCACCATTTTGATGCCGCTGTCGTCAAAGCCGTCGAACCACGCCTTCGGCTCGGGATCCTTGAGCACGGTAGGACACAGGGCGGGTGCAGTCTTAAGCACCTCCAGCGCCTGCTGCATGTCGGTGTCGTAGCTTATGGATACGGCGATCGTCATACGCCGCATCGGAAAATACGTGATGTTGGTCAGATTGGTGTTGATGATCGAGGAATTCGGGATACGCACCATCTGGTTGTCAGGCGTGTGGATGCGCACGGACAGCAGCGAGATCATGTCCACAGTGCCGGTTATGTCGCCCACGGTGATCAGGTCTCCGATCTTCAATGCGTGCTCGCTCACCACGAACAGCCCGCTGATAAGGTTGCTCACCGACGTCTGGGCGGCAAAGCCGATGGCCACGCCGGCCACGCCGGCGGCACCCCATACGGCCGACAGCTTGATGCCGAACAGCTCAAGAATGTTCATGGCCGCCAGCGTATAGAACGCATATCTGACCAGCTTTTTCAGAATGCGCGCGGTCTGATCCTTACATGCATGGGTCTTTCCGGCGCGCCGTATTACTTTTATGAGGATCACGTGCAGTATGAACAGCACGAATATGATCACCGAGACCGCAATCACGTGGGAAATGAATTCCACCGTCATGTATTTTTCAGCAAATTTGGTTACCAGAGACGTGTGCTCCTGAATAGCGTCTACCAGTACTTCCGTATCCATCTTTATTTACCTCTCTATTTTTTTTCAGGTATGTCTGCGGCGACTTCGCAGGCGTCTTCGCCGTTATGTTTGCAAAGGTCATTAATAATGCATTCACTGCACTGAGGGCTGCGTGCGGTGCACGTGTACCGTCCGTGCAGTATGAGCCAGTGATGAGCGTGCTGCATGTACTGCGCGGGTATGCGCTCCAGCAGGCTCTGCTCCACCTGCAGCGGCGTGGTTCCGACCGCCAGCCCGATCTTCGGGCAGATGCGCAGCAGATGGGTGTCAACCGGCATGGTCGGCTGACCGAACACTACGTTCAGCACCACGTTCGCCGTCTTACGGCCCGCACCGGGCAGCTGCTCAAGCTCCTCCCGCGTACGCGGAACCTGCGAGCCGAACCGCTCTATGAGCATTTTACTCAGGGCAATCACATGCTTTGCCTTTGAACGGTATAGTCCGATTGATTTTATGTAGGGGATGAGACCTTCTTCTCCGAGCGCCACCATTTTTTCCGGCGTATCGGCAATTTCATATAACGGCCCGGTCGCTTTGTTCACGCTCTTGTCGGTAGCCTGAGCGGAAAGCACAGTAGACACAAGCATGGTATAGGGATTTTTCCATACAAGTTCCGACCGGGGATCAGGGTTCCGGCGGCGGAACCGCTCGAACACTTCCGTCATTTCTTCCGTTGTAAGCAGCTCCACAATTTTCTCCGGAATGAGTAATAGAGGGCTTATGAGCCGGCCGGAGGACTGAGCCCCCGGCAGACTCATGAGCCTGCCGGCAATACAGTTACTTTATTGCTGCCTTCAGCTGATCAACCTTGTCAGTCTTTTCCCAGCTGAATTCGCTGCGGCCAAAGTGGCCGTATGCGGCGGTAGCACGATAGATCGGTTTCTTGAGGTCCAGCGTCTTGATGATTCCGGCGGGGCTGCAGTCAAACACTTCCTTGACGGCCGCCGCGATCTTTTCGTTCGGAACCGTACCGGTACCGAATGTATCCACCATGATTGACACGGGGAACGGAACGCCGATGGCATATGCCAGCTCAACCTCACAGCGGGCTGCCAGCTGTGCCGCAACGATGTTTTTTGCGATATAGCGGGCCATGTACGCCGCGGAGCGGTCAACCTTTGACGGATCCTTGCCGCTGAACGCGCCGCCGCCATGACGGCCCATGCCGCCGTAGGTGTCGACGATGATCTTGCGGCCGGTAAGACCGGTGTCACCGAACGGACCGCCCGTTACAAAGCGGCCGGTGGGGTTTACAAAGAACTTGGTCTTGGCATCGATAAGGCCGGACGGCTGCAGCACGGGCTTAATGATCTGCTCGATCACCGTTTCCTTGATCGTATCATATGAAACATCAGGATTGTGCTGATGTGAGACTACTACCGTATCAATATGCAGCGGCTTGTGGCCTTCGTACTCAATGGTCACCTGACTCTTTGCATCGGGACGCAGCCACGGAATCGTCTTGTTCTTACGCAGCTCGGTGGCATGGCGCAGAATGTTGTGCGCATACATGATGGGCGCGGGCATCAGCTCAGGAGTTTCATTACAGGCAAAGCCGAACATCATTCCCTGATCGCCGGCACCCTGCTGGCCCTCATACTCGGACAGGCCTTTGCCTACAACACCCTGGTTAATATCAGGTGACTGCGAATGGATAGTGTTGAGAACTGCCATGGAATTGCAGTCCAGACCGTATGCCGCATCGGTATAGCCGATCTCATTTGCAATATCACGGGCAACCTGCGCCACGTCTACATATGTATTCGTAGTGATCTCACCGCCGACCAGCACCATTCCGGTCGTTGCAAAAGTTTCGCACGCAACATGGCTGTCAGGATCATCCTTCAGACATGCATCAAGAATTGCATCTGAAATCTGGTCGCACAATTTATCAGGGTGACCTTCGCTTACAGATTCAGAAGTAAACAAATAACGTTCATCTGCCATAATTTCCCTCCTATATTGGAAAAGCTGCCGCGTTTTATCGTTACAGCCCATGAACATACACTATTTTCTTTTAAGTATGGATCAAGGGACTGTACCAAAACGTTGGCTTATAGTATAATAAAATATGCAGTTGGGCAACTGATTGTTAATCAGAAATAGTTGAACAAGGAGTGAACCATATGGCCCTTAAAAAAACATACTCAAAAAAGGATAAGACAAAGTGCACGGTAACCTTTACCGTTACCGCGGAAGCGGCCCAGGGTGCTAAGACTATCCACTTAGCAGGAGATTTCAACAGCTGGAGCAGCACTGCTGATCCGATGAAACAGGGAAAAGACGGCTCTTTTTCTATTAAAAAGCAGCTGGACGTCGGCAAGGAATATCAGTTCCGCTATCTGTATGACAGCCAGAACTGGCAGAATGACTGGAATGCTGACAAATACATTCCTGCACCGTTCTCAAATTCTGACAATTCAGTAGTTTGCATTCCTGAGAAATAAATAACGGAAACTTCGAAAACTTTTTCGAGATATCCTACGCTGCTGAAAAAAA
>CACZQF010000095.1 GCA_902783245.1 uncultured Spirochaetaceae bacterium
CGGATACTGCAGAGGTTTGTGCTATACTCCTTATATGGCTTTTCTTCTGGGCACAAGCGGCTACGACTATCCTGAATGGAAGGGTGTGTTCTACCCCGCTGATCTAAAGCGCAAAGATTTTCTATTATATTATGCCACGGTGTTCAATGCGCTGGAGCTGAACAACACGTTTTACAACATGCCCGATGCCGCACGGCTCTTGTCTTTTTATGAGCGGTCAGAAGGCAGGCTGCATTTCAGCATCAAAGCAAACAGACTTCTGACTCATGAAATCGACTCCGGCTGGCAGACTGCGGCTGATGATTTTATCAATGCAGTCTCAGCTCTTGCTCAAAAGGGTGTGCTCAGCGCCGTACTGTTTCAGTTTCCGCAGCACTTTCATTACACGACCGACAACAGAGTATATCTGGCAAAGCTGCTACAAAGATTTGAAGGATTTCCCGCCGTAATAGAGTTCCGCCACAACGAATGGATAAAAGAATCTGTATTTGCAGGACTTGAAAAGCGTAACGCAAGCCTTGTATTCTGCGACATGCCGCAGCTCAAATATCTGCCTGACGGCCGGACGCTCGGCACCCCGTTTATCGGCAGCACGGCATACATCCGGCTGCACGGACGCAACGAAAGCGCCTGGTATGGCGCCGCGCCGGATAACAACGGCTGCGCCCGATACCGCTATGAGTATTCCGACGCTGAGCTGCACAGCTTTGTACCGATTATCCAGAACGCGGCAGCATCCGGCAAGCACGTACAAGTATACTTCAACAACCACCCAGACGGCAGCGGCGCAAAGAACGCGCGGCGGCTCGGAGAGCTGACGGCAGCCACTTAATCACAGGCGGCGGGCAGATTCCCCTCGCCGACATAGGTGAATGGTAGTTGTAATGTCAGAAAATGACGGCAAACTGTCCGTGATGATCCTTTGATTATACGTTTATATAAAAGCCGATAATCACGAAAGCGGATGACAGTTTAAACGGTCGTTTTTTGTGACACGGTTTCAGTCTAAATGCCCTGATTCTGTTACAATATTGGCGATTATGTGAGATCAGTTGAAAACTGATGATTTAAAAAAATGCGTAAATACGCAAAAATTCTCAAAGTTGAATATGTGCCAAAGCCTGTATCAAAATTCCGCCAACTTCTGTATTGAAATTCTGCCAAAGTCTGTATTTAGGAGCTAAACTTGGATAAATGGAGTATACCAAAAGACTTGCGGATTTTATTCTCAAAGAAATGCTCGAAGCAAAAGGTGCTGTGCTGGCAGAAGGTGCAAAGTGGTGCGGAAAAACAACAACCGCAGAGCAACTTTCAAACAGCTGTCTTTATATGCAGGATCCGGCAAAAAAGCCCAGAACCTGCAGCTTGCAAATTTGAATCCCTCCCTTTTACTGGAAGGAAAAACACCCGGTTTGATTGATGAGTGGCAGCTTGCACCTAAGCTTTGGGATGCCGTCCGTTTTGAAGTTGACAGGCGAAATGAATTCAATCAGTTTATACTCACAGGTTCTGCAGTTCCTGCATCATTTGCTGAAATCTCACATTCTGGAACAGGAAGAATAACAAGACTGCTGATGAGACCGATGACTCTTTTGGAAACCGGCGACTCAACTGGAAAGATTTCATTAAAAAAACTTTTTCAAGGTGAAACAGATATAGCTGCAACCGGCGAAACTGATCTTAGAAAAACAGCCTATCTGATATGCCGCGGAGGCTGGCCAAAAGTTCTTGGGGCTTCAGAAAAAAATGCATTGAGGCAGTCGATTGACTATTATGACGCCGTAGTAAATTCTGATATTTCCAGAGCGGATGACAAAACACGGAATCCAGAAAGGGCAAAACGCCTGATGCACTCCTATTCAAGAAATATCGGCTCTCAAATAAAATATGAAGACCTGCGAAAGGATATTCTTGGAAATGATATCAACAGCTTCAGCATAGAAACGCTTTATGATTACCTTGCAGCCCTGAAAAAAATATTTGTAATTGGAGACTCTCCTGCATGGAATCCGAATCTTCGTTCAAAAACTGCAGTTCGGACTACGGATACAAGATATTTTGTAGATCCGTCCATAGCAACAGCATGTCTTGGTATTGGTCCGGAAGATTTGATAAATGATTTGAACACAATGGGCTTCCTTTTTGAAAATCTTTGTGTTAGAGATTTAAGAGTTTATGCACAGACACTTGACGGATTGGTTTACCATTATAGAGACAAAACCAATCTTGAATGCGATGCAGTTGTTCATTTGCGTAATGGCAGTTATGGTCTGATTGAAGTAAAACTCGGTGGAGACAAACTTATCGAAGAAGGCGCAAAAACTTTAAATGCCCTTGAGAAAAGAATTGACACTTCCAAGATGAAATCACCAAGATTTAAAATGATTCTTACTGCCGTTGGTGATTATGCATATAAAAGAGAAGACGGAATACTTATAGTTCCAGTTACCTGTCTTGGAAATTGAGGATATAATATGAAAGAAGATATAA
>CACZQF010000096.1 GCA_902783245.1 uncultured Spirochaetaceae bacterium
TCATGGGCATTATCATCAGTGAATTCTATCTGCTCGTGGTATCGGCCATGAACAATATTCCGCTTTTTGCGCTGCCGCGTACCGCCCATCTCAACGCATTTGTCATGGGACTTCCGGAATGTGTGACCGCCAACCTGCTGCTGTATTTGTTCTATAAGTATGCGCCGCCGCATGTGCAGCGCCTGTTCCATTGCAGTATCCATTATACAAATGAAAAGCCGATGAAAACCGCCGTGCTCAGTAAGTATATCATGACGGTGATCGTGTTCGATTTTGTAATCATTGTGCTCGTGACCATTCTGTTTTCTCTGATGGTCTATGACCGTAATGCCGACGGCGTGACGCAGGGAATGGGGACCGACGGATTCGCGTTCTTCCGGTGGCAGGCCGCACGGACCGGATTATACGATGCCGCGGGACAGACGCCCGTTACCTTTATTCTGCGGTTCCTTATGTCGCTTTCTGTGTTTGCCGTGCCCGCCGTCTATCTGGCGAACTATATTATCACCAAGCTTATCATAAAGCCGCTGCTTGCCATCATCGGCTTTATGAACGACTATGCAGCAACCACTGACGAGCACCGCGCGGAGGTTGCGGGACGTATCTGTACGGTGGAGCCGCGGTTCCACAATGAGCTGTGGCAGGCATATAATGCCCTGTATAAGATCGTGAACAGCATTGAAGAATACGTAGTCCGCCTGCGCGAAAAGAAAAAGCTTGAGGACGAGCTTAAGATCGCGGAGGAAACGAGCAAAGCAAAGACGTCGTTCTTGTCTAACATGTCTCATGAAATCAGAACGCCTATTAATACCGTGCTCGGCATGGATGAGATGATACTGCGCGAATGTACCGACAATACCATTTTGTCCTATGCAACTAACATTAAAAAGTCCGGCACCATCCTGCTGCAGCTGATAAACGATATCCTTGATTTTTCTAAGATCGAGGCGGGCAAGATGGAGCTGGTTGCCAGCAACTATACTATTAAGGATATGGTCTCTGACCTGCATACGATGATCATGGTGCGCGCAAAAGAAAAGAATCTTACGCTCAACGTGGTGCTGAACCCGAAGATTCCTTCCGTGCTGTTCGGCGATGAGATGAAGATAAAGCAGTGTATCATCAACCTGCTTACCAATGCGGTAAAATACACCAACGAGGGCAGCGTTACGTTCTCGGTGGACTTCAGCAAGGCTGACGATGAGCACATCATATTGAAAATAAGCGTATCCGACACCGGCATCGGCATACTGCCGCAGGATATGAAAAAAATATTCTCGCCGTTTGAACGCGTCGATCTGAACCGCAACCGTTCCATAGAGGGCGCTGGTCTGGGCATGAGCATCGTCAAGCAGCTGCTCACTATGATGGAATCAAAGCTTCAGGTGCAGAGCGTGTACGGCAAGGGCTCCGAATTCAGTTTTGCCATAAAGCAGAAAGTGGTGAGCTGGAGCGAGTCGGGTGAATTTGCGGTGAGCGGTGCAGTCTCCGAAGGCAAAAAAACGGCGTACAAGGAGCTGTTCCATGCGCCAGACGCCCACGTGCTTATTGTGGACGACGTGGAGCTCAATCGTGCGGTTATGGTGGCGCTGCTTAAGAATACGCAGGTACAGGTTGATACGGCCGCAAGCGGCACCGAAATGCTGGATCTGACAAACGGAAAAATCTATGACGTCATATTCCTTGACCACCGCATGCCCGGCATGGACGGTGTGGAGGCGCTGCACGCCATGAAGTCATCGAACCAGAATCTGAACAGACATTCACCGTGCATAGCGCTTACCGCGAATGTGTATGAGGGCGTGCGTGATGTGTACCTGAAGGCCGGATTCGATGATTATCTGAGTAAGCCGGTCAATACGGCTGATCTGGAGGCAATGCTTATGAAGTATTTACCGCAGACGCTCGTGGTGTGGCGTAAAGAGTAGCCTATGATGGTTGTGAGCGGTATTGCCGTAGTCCTCGGCGTCATTGTCTGTCTGCTGCTGGTGCGCATGTATGAAAATAAAGAGCGCTATGATGTGCTTCGGTATGTGGACGACATCACGGGGCTGCAGAACGTGCGCGCGCTGTATAAGAATCTTGAGCATTATGTCAACAAAAATGTCATCATAGACATTATTGATATCGATGACTTTAAGTTCTATGACGACACTATGGAGCGTACCGCGGGCAACAGGGTGCTTTCCAAGATCGCCATGGAGCTGCGCAAGCTTGCGCGGTACGAAGACTGCTATCAGTTCGGAGACGACCAGTTTCTTATTATTACTTCCGGCATACACAGCGATGAGCTCGAGGACCGGCTGGAGTCGCTGCGCACTGCGGTGGCACAGCTTGACGTTGACGAAAACCATGCCAACATAACCTGCAGCCAGGGGTATACGTTCGGGCGGGTGGAGAATATCTTTGACGTGGATACTATGATCCGCTTTGCTTCGCGCAAGGTCTATGAGGCAAAAAATGCCGGAAAAAATCGTGTCTGCGGCTCCGCCTATGAAAAGCGTAACTTTCATGATTCCCTGCGCGACCGGCTGGTAAAAGTCCATAAGGCGGAAGAAGTTGATTCTGTTACGGGCATGCTCAACCTGTCCACATTCTTGTCACGCGCCGAAAAGCTTATTTCCATGGCAAAAGCGCAGGACGTGGCCGTTGCCATGCTCTATTTTGAGATCGAAGATTTTAGGAAGATAAATGATCAGTACGGCGTGGGACGCGCTGACGCTGCGCTTAAAGGAACGGCGGAAAAGATGCAGTCCGAATTCGACGGTTTTTTGACAGGCAGGTTTTCGGAGGATGCATTCCTTGTGCTCTGCTATGATGACCATCTGATTGACCGCATTGAATCCCTGCGCCAGAGCCTGCGGGATATTATTCCGGGCGCAAAGCTTGAGATTAAGACCGGCATATTTATTTCTCCTGTTTCGGCCATGCAGGCCGGTTCCGCGGTGGACAAAGCGCGTACCGCCGCTGAAAGCATAAAACATGTCTATGATATCTGGTACAAGTACTATGATGCCGAGCTTGAGCGGAAAATCAAATGGCAGGAATATATTGTCCATAATTTTGACGCGGCGCTTGATCAGGGACGTATTATTGTGTATTACCAGCCGATCGTGCGGACGTTCACCGGCATGCTGTGCGGTCTTGAGGCGCTGGTACGGTGGGATGATCCTGAGTACGGTTTTCTGACGCCCGACAGGTTTATTTCCGAGCTGGAGCAGTTCCATCTGATACACCGGCTTGACAGCTATATTATTCATACGGTGTGCCAGAACTACCGTATGTACAATAAGGATGCGTTCCGCAATATACCTATATCGGTGAATCTTTCGCCGCTGGACTTTGAGCTGTGCGACATAGATCAGATTATTTCGCACGCCGTTGCCGTTAACGGAATGCCGAAGGAGCTGCTGCATTTTGAGATCACGGAAGAAGCCGTTGAGCGGCAGCGCGGCCTGCTTTTGGAAAAAGTGCATACGCTGCAGCGGAACGGCTTTGCCATCTGGCTGGATGATTTCGGCACCCGCTATTTCGGTATCAATCTGCTGCGCGAGCAGATCTTTGACACAGTAAAGATAGGCCACCACTTTCTGGAGACGTTCGATGATAAGGCTAAGATCATCATCGCTGACTTTGTGAATACTACGCGTAAGATGGGCGTGAAAACGCTCGTAAAAGGCGTAGAGAACAAGGAACAGTTCGAATTCCTGAAAGATATCGGCTGCGCAAAGGCGCAGGGTTTTTTGTTCGGCCGTCCGCTGTCTATAGCGGAAATCGATGACGCCATATCTGGCGGCGTGTTTGAAGTGGAGCCGCTTGATATGAAGCCGTATATGAACATGATCGGCAGGCTGAACCTTATGGCTCCCGCTCCGTGCAAGGAGCTGCCCGATTTTACCGGAGTGTCGTGGGCCGTGCTTGAGCGTGATGAAAACGGTGACGTCAGGCATCTTGCCGCCAATCCCGAGTATATGAAAGAGCTCAAAAAGA
>CACZQF010000097.1 GCA_902783245.1 uncultured Spirochaetaceae bacterium
CGCTTCGCCCAAAAACCGCCGACCCGACCTTGGTCGGGATAAAATGGCAGCTGACCGCCAGAACCTGTAGACCTCCACCACCCGCTGCCTCCTTGCCCCCGGCTTTCTTTCACTGTACACTATGTGCATGACACAAACTGATGATACCACCGTTTATATACTTGATTCCTACGGTCTTATTTACCGCTGTTACTTTGCATTTATTTCGCGTCCGCTGACCAATACGGCAGGCCAGAATATTTCCGCAGTCTTCGGTTTCTTCAGAAACCTGCACGCCATGCTCACGCATTACAAGCCGTCATACATCGCGGCGGCATTCGACTCCCGCACCCCCACTTTCAGGCACCAGATGTACAAAGAATATAAGGCCACCCGGCAGAAAACACCGGACGACCTGCACGCGCAGGTGCCATGGATCGAAGAAATCCTTACTATATTAGGTATACCCGTTCTGCGCTGTGACGGCTACGAAGCGGACGATGTGATCGCCACCGTGGCCGCACAATGCGCCCGCCAGAACAGGCCGTGCCGCATACTTTCCGGCGACAAAGACCTGATGCAGCTGGTAAACGACACCACCAAAATACTCAAGCCCGACAAGGGCGAAATCTGGCGGATCGTGGGTGCCGACGGCGTAAAAGCCGAATGGGGCGTTGAGCCTGAAAAAATGCTCGACCTGCTTTCGCTCATCGGCGACACCGCCGACAATGTTCCCGGCGTAAAAGGTATCGGTCCCAAAACCGCCTGCAGGCTGCTCGACCAGTACGGCAGTCTTGACGGCATCTACGAACATGTACAGGAAATAAAAGGCTCCGCAGGGCAGAAGCTGCTGGCTGATAAAGACAACGCCTATTTTTCACAAAAGCTTATCAGGCTCTGTACGGAAGTTCCTTGTCAGGACTGCCGGCCCGACGATATTCTGTCGCGGATTCCCGCCGTACAGCTTCATTACAAGGAAGCAGCGCAGGCGCTGCTCCGTTACGGGGCACCGGCAGTGGCAAAGCAGTATGCAACTGACGCAGTTACCGGCGGTACCGCTGCTGCAGCCGGCGAGTCTGTTCCCGCAGCCGGCGATTCCAATCCCTCAGCCGCAGCACAGGAGCCAGAGCCGCCGCTGCTGCAGCCGCTTACAAAAAATTCAGGACAATATCACGCAGTCACCGACATAGGCGAGCTTTCAGCATATATCGACAACGTGCTTTCAGGCGGTAAAACCGTTGCGTTCGATACCGAAACCGACAGTCTTGATACCCGGCAGGCGGCGCTCGTAGGATTCAGCCTGTGCTGTAAGACAGGCACCGCCATATACGTTCCCTTAAAACTTACCGACGCACTTTTTGCAGGGCCGCTTATCACACAGGCCGATGCGCTGCGGCAGCTTTCACGTCTGTTCAACGCGCCCGAGGTCACCGTCATCATGCATAACGGCAAATTCGATTATCAGGTGCTCAGAACCGCAGGAATGCAGTTTGACCGGGAGCGGAGATGCGCCATAGCCGACACCATGACGGCCGCATGGCTGCTCGATCCTGACCGCACCGGGAAAACCCCGTACGCGCTGGAGTATCTGGCAGAAACAAAGCTCGCGCTGGCCGGAACAGAATACAGCGACATCGTGCAGAAGGGGCAGACGTTCGCGGACGTTCCGCTGGAGCAGGCGGCAGACTACGGCGCGGAGGACGCAGACTTTACCTGGCAGCTGTGGCAGCTGTTCAAGCCGCAGCTGGAGCAGGCTGGTCTGTACACGCTGTTCACCGATATGGAAATGCGGATTCTTCCGATTCTGGCAGAAATGGAACTGGCCGGAATCCACCTTGATACCGACGCGCTCTCCCAGTACAGCAAGGAGCTTGCGCGGGACATAGACAGCACCAGAGACGACATCTACAAGCTTGTAGGCCACGAATTCAACATAGCCTCCACCAAACAGCTGCAGCAGGTGCTGTTCACCGAGCGTAAGCTCAAGCCCGGCAAAAAGACAAAAACCGGCTGGTCAACCGACACCGCGGTGCTGGAAGAACTTGCCGCATGGGATCCCGTTCCCAGAAAAATCCTTGACTACCGCGAGCTGACAAAACTGCAGTCCACCTACGTGGAGGCGCTGCCGAAGCTCTGCGACCGCAGCAGCCGCATACACACCAGCTTTATCCAGACAGGCACCGCCACCGGACGGCTTTCAAGCCGGGATCCGAACCTACAGAATATACCGATACGCAATGATGCGGGCAGACGCATCCGCTCCGCGTTCACCGCCGAGCCGGGTACCGTGCTCATCTCGGCAGACTATTCACAGATAGAGCTTGTCGTTCTGGCACACCTTTCATCAGATGCAAACATGTGCGCAGCGTTCAAAGCCGGTACCGACGTACACCGCGCCACGGCGTCCATGATTTTCGGCGTGCCGCCTCAGGACGTTACTCCGGAGATGCGCCGCACGGCAAAGACAATCAACTTCGGCGTTATCTACGGCATGAGCGCATTCAGGCTTTCCAACGAGCTGGGCATTCCGCGCACGCAGGCGGCAGAATTCATCAGCGCATACTTCAGGACATACGCTTCAATCCAGAGCTTTATTGCCGAGACTGTCCATAAGGCGGAGACAACCGGCTACGTACAGACTATCAGCGGCAGGCGGCGGCCTATCATGAATATCAACAGCCGCAACAAGCTGGAAAAAGCCGCCGCAGAGCGCATCGCCGTAAATACGCCGGTGCAGGGAAGCGCGGCCGACATCGTCAAACAGGCTATGATCTCCGTAGATACGGCGCTGAGCCGCAGCAATACAGGAGCGCATCTGCTGCTGCAGGTACATGACGAGCTGATACTGGACTGCCCCGACAATCCCGAGGCCATAGACAAAACGGTCAATCTGGTACGGACCTGCATGGAAAACGCATGGTCGCTGCAGGTACCGCTGAAAGTTTCCATTGAATACGGCCACAGCTGGGGAGAATTCCATTGATTCTCTGTGTTACAGGCCCCATGGCAGCGGGCAAAAACGCCGCGGCAGACCTTTTAGTACAAAAAGGCTGCGCCGCCATAGACGCCGACATTGCGGCGCACACGGCCATAACAGCCTGTACGCCGCAGATCATCGCCGCATTCAGCTCCGCCGCAGCCGAAAAGCATATCACGCTCACCAAACCTGACGGGACGCTCGACCGCAGGGCGCTCGGCAGCCTTGTCTTTTCAGATCCTGTGCTGCTCAGGCAGCAGGAAGCCATCGTCTATCCTAAAACAGCGCAGATAATCAGACAGTTCCTTGACGAACACAAAGATACCGTCCGCATCATCAATGCAACGGTACTGTATAAAATTCCCGAGCTGCTCGCGCTCTGCGACACCGTGCTCTACATTGATGCACCTGCACCCGTCCGCCTGCTGCGGGCCCTGCACCGCGATCATCTAAAACCATCCCTGATTCTGGCAAGATTCCGTTCTCAGAAAAAGCTTTTTGCTAAATATCGCGCATTACATGCCGATATTAAAAGAGTATGGAATACCGGCAGCCTTTCGGCACTGGAACAAAAAATCGATTTGTTCCTTACAAACTTGCCGGAATCAGAGGATATATTATGGAACAGAAAAAGATAGTATGGATTGTAGCCGCCGCCGGCGTATTTCTTTGCGTAGTGTTCGTCGGAGCAATGATTCTTACATCCGGATCAAAGCAGCAATCCCAGCCTGTTGCAACCATCACACCGATACAGCAGACATCTTCTGATATATCGCAGTTGCCGCCGCTGACACAACTGCCGCCCCTTACGCCTCAAGTGGATCAGATGACCGTTATATCAGGAACCACCAACGTGTACGGCATGCCGGGAACAGGATCCGCAGGTAATGCCGCCGCACCGGCTCCTGCTGACACAACAACCTTACAGCAGCCCGTACCGCCGGCAGGTACAACCGTACCGGGCACAGCAGACACAGGCACCGCCGGCACCACGACAATCGACCTGAACACCCTGAAAGCTGCTGCTCCGGCAAACGTACCCGCGGCCGTTACGCCCGCAAACGAAACCGCAGCCCGTGCCATGAGTACAACCGTACAGACGGCGCCGAAAACACAGGCCGTTACAAAACCTGCTGCACAGAGCCCTTCCAAGCCGAAGGCTGCACCTGCAAAGCCCAAGGCACCGGCCGCAGCAAAGGCACAGCCCGTTTCTGCAAACTACTGGGTACAGGCCATCTCCGTTACGAACAAAAAGAGTGCGGACAGAGCGCGCGAAGTGCTTGATCAGAACAGGATTTCTTCAGAAGTGTTCACCTATGATGACAAGGGAACCACATTCTACCGCGTGCGTGTAGGTCCGTACACCACAAAAAGCGAAGCGGAATACTGGCGCACCCGCATCATGCAGATACCGGAGTTCAAAGACAGCAAGAGCTATGTAACGAATACATCAGCTCCCAAAAAGAACTAAGCACAATCTGCCATCCGGCATGCCGGATGATAGAAGACCTGCCTGTCGGCAGGTCTTTTTTTATGGGTGTCTCAAAAAAGCCAGGAAAGATGGTTTTTCGAGGTGTCCTTATACCGTTTTCTGCCGATCACTTCATACAATCGGCGGCATGGTGCCCATATATAAGGTATGGACACTTTATCACAAGCCTGCCGGTACCTGCGGCTTGTAATTATCGCAGCCGCCGCATCCGCGTCCGCCGTTCATGCCGCAACCATAGACTCGGCGGAAACTGACACCGCCGTGCGATATACCGCCGGCAAAACGGCGGATATCCGCTTTTATTCCCGTACCGTACAGGACAAAACAACCACAGCATACGGCGCAAAAGCAGACCTGCGGCCGCTCACCGGAATTCCGGTGGCAGTATACGGCGGCATGATTTCCTGTGCGGGACTCATCTCACGATTAAAAACTCCGGTGACGCAGACAGGTTCCGCTACCGCCGCCGCACCACGCCCCGGGGCCATGACGCTGAGCCTGCCCGCCTCCGCAGCGGAGCATCCTGCAGGCGCCGGCATCAGGTTTACCGCAGACACATTCACTGCCGCGGCCGTCTGGCAAAAAGACGGCACGTGGAAAGCATCCGCAGGCACCGGCGTACAGTACCAATCCCAAACATCGCCGCGGCGGCTCAGGCTGTCGCTGAACATGGCGGCGGGCACCTTTCGGCTGCAGCCGCCGTCATTCAGCACCTGGTACAGCACCACCCGGCGGTTCATGCCGCGCCGGTACCATGCGTTTGCCATAGAGTCCGCCGTACGGTACACCGGGCGCAGCACCAGCATCCAGTCAATTATCACCGCAGGCCTGCACGAAAATCCGTTCAGCACCGTCCGGTACTGGCTGAAGAACGAGTCGTCCATACAGCTGCGTATACCGCGTAAGCCGCGCTCGCAGCAGGTACTGCGTACCCTGAGCTTAAACACAGTACTGTTCGCCACCGACCGTTTTCTGCAGCACCCGCATGCGGAGGAAATCATCAGTACGGACGGTACACGGATGCACATTCAGGCATACTGCTCTCTCAATCCGCAGATAACGCTTGCCCCATCCGCCCGTACCGTGCTCAAGGCCGGAGTGTCCGCAGCCCAGGCCTATAAAACTGAAACAACACCCTCCGGCTGGTATGAACGCAGGCTTGAGGCTGCGGCATCACTTGCAGGCCGGCCGGGCACCCTGCGCATGAGCGCAGGCATGCGCAATTCAAAAAGCAGTGCCAAAAGCAGCACTGTAAATCAATATACCGGCAGAATCTCAGCGTCACATACAGGAGCCGCAGCCGCGGTATCACTGTCATACCAGCCGGACTCCGGTACCGCCGTTCAAAAGGTTTCGATTTCCTTTTCCGGAGCGGGCGGATCAGGCATAGCATACGCAGCCGGTGCAGCGGTTTCATGTACCGAAAAACAGCGCAAATTCACCTCGGGTTCCGTCCAGGCTGCGCTAAAGCTGAAAAAAACATTCGGAGGGCTCTCCTGCAGTGCAAAATTCATTGTTATTTCATCGTTTTAAGAAGTAAAACAGTTGAACAACTACCCTTTATTCTGTATTATTCTAAAATACGTTGAAAGGCTGTTTTATGAGGCCCGGCCTTTCGTCCTTTAGATATTCATTTATAAGAGGTAAACAATATGGACTTTGATATTTCCAAAATGAGGAATATCGGTATTAGTGCCCACATTGACTCGGGTAAAACCACTCTGTCAGAACGCATTCTTTTTTACTGTAACAAGATTCATCAGATTCATGAAGTTCGTGGCAAAGATGGTGTCGGTGCCGTGATGGACAGTATGGATCTGGAGCGCGAACGTGGTATCACAATCCAGTCAGCAGCCACTCAGGTTCAATGGAAAGATTACACAATCAACCTGATTGACACCCCCGGTCACGTAGACTTCACTATCGAAGTTGAGCGTGCACTCCGCGTTCTGGATGGTGCCATCCTTGTTCTCTGCGCCGTAGCAGGCGTTCAGTCACAGTCTATCACCGTTGACCGCCAGCTCAAACGGTACCATGTACCGCGCATCGCATTCGTCAACAAGTGTGACCGTCAGGGTGCAAACCCGCTGCGTGTCCGCATGCAGCTCCGCGAAAAGCTCGGCCTTAACGCATACATGCTTGAGCTTCCTATCGGCCTTGAGGACAAGCTTGAGGGTGTAGTAGACCTGATCGGTATGAAAGCCCTTTACTTTGAAGGCAACGACGGTTCAGAAGTTCGTGTAGCAGAGATTCCGCCCCACATGATGGACGATGCAAATAAATACCGCCAGGAGCTGCTTGATGCAGCCTCCATGTTCGATGACGACCTCATGGAAGAAATCATGGAGAACGGTTATGACGACATCGATCAGGAAAAAATCATTGCCGCCATCCGCAAAGGTACACTTGCAGAGCAGTTCGTCGGCGTATTCTGCGGCTCAGCCCACATGAACAAAGGTATCCAGCCGCTGCTTGACGGTGTTACCCGCTATCTGCCGAACCCGACGGAAGTTAAGAACACCGCTCTTGATCTGGACAACAACGAGGCTCCGGTAGAACTGGAATCTGATTCCAGCAAAAAGACCGTAGCTCTTGCATTCAAACTTGATGACGGCCAGTATGGTCAGCTGACTTACGTCCGTGTATATCAGGGAACCATCTCAAAAGGTGAGGAACTGTACAATACCCGCTCACGCAAGCGCTTTAAGGTAGGCCGTCTGGTACGTATGAACGCCGCCGCAATGGAAGATATCGACAAGGGTGTTTCCGGCGATATCGTAGCACTGTTCGGTATTGACTGTGCTTCCGGTGATACATTCACCTCCGGCGGACTCAACTACTCCATGGCATCTATGTATGTTCCCAATCCGGTTATCTCTCTGGCTATTACGCCCAAAGACAAGCAGGATGCAGCACAGATGTCAAAGGCTCTGAACCGCTTTACCAAAGAGGACCCCACCTTCCAGACCTACGTTGATCCTGAATCAAACCAGTGTATCATCAAGGGTATGGGTGAGCTCCACCTTGCCGTTTACATCGAGCGTATGAAGCGTGAATACAACTGTGAGGTTATCGCCGGTCAGCCGGAAGTAGCATACCGCGAATCCATCACACAGCGTGCAGACTTCAACTACACCCACAAAAAGCAGACTGGTGGTTCCGGTCAGTACGGCCGCGTAGCAGGCTTTATGGAACCGCTTGCTGACAAAGACTACGAATTTGTGGATGCAATCAAAGGCGGTGCAATTCCCAACGAATACATTCCGTCCTGCGACAAAGGCTTCAGAAAGGCCATGGAAAACGGTACGCTTATCGGCTTCCCGATTGTCGGCGTAAAAGTAACCATCAACGATGGTCAGTATCACCCGGTTGACTCTTCAGATATCGCATTCCAGACTGCTGCTATCGGCGCATTCCGCGAAGGCTATGAGAAGGCAAAGCCCGTTATCCTTGAGCCTATCATGAAGGTTTCTATTGAAGGACCGACAGAGTTCCAGGGCAACATGTTTGGTTTGATAAATCAGAGACGTGGTGTTATAATTGATAGTACCGATGAGAACAATCAGTCAACGGTAAACGCAGAAGTTCCGCTGAGTGAGATGTTCGGTTTCTCAACTATTCTCCGTTCTTCAACACAGGGAAAAGCTGAATTCACTATGGAATTCGAGAAATACGGTAAAGTTCCGAACAATGTTGCGGATCAGTTGATCGCTGATTACAAGGCAAAACGCGCAGCAGAAAAGAAATAACACTGGAGGTGCTATCAATGGAAAAACAGGATCTTTTTGATCACAGCCCTGTCCGCATCTTTGACAAAGTCACAGACGGCGGACTCAAAACAGGCGAAATCGGTCTCGTAACCTCTAAAAAGGGGTTGGGAAAAACATCCATTCTGGTTCAATTCGGAATCGATGCTCTCCTTGCCGGTAAACAGCTTGTGCATGTTTCTTTTGATCAACATTCTGCTAACGTCATCACGTGGTATGAAAGCATCTTCACAGAAGTTGCTAAGAAAAAGAACCTTAACAATGTTTCTGAACTCAAGGACTCTCTGTTCCGCGATCGGATTATCCTGAACTTCAACCAGGAATCATTCACGCTGCCCAAGGTAATCAAAACACTGAAAGCCCTGAAAGAAGGCGGTACGAATGTTGCAGCTATCGTTATCGACGGTGCTGACCTGGAGAAAGTTTCTGCAGATGATATGAAGGCCGTAAAGGATTTCGTAAAGAGCGAAAACCTGACCGCCTGGTTCAGCTGCACATCAGAAAGCGATACCATCAGCGCAGTGCCGCAGGCCCTGCAGGCAGACTTTGAGACCGTTATCCATCTGACTCCCAAAGCAGACGGTGTATACGTTTCAATCGTCAAGAGCCACGAAAAAGCTGAGACGCCCTGTGCCATCAAGCTTGATTCAAAATCACTTCTGATGATTCAGAAATAAAACTACTTGCATTCGGGCATAGCCCGGATGCAAAAAAAACGGGGGGCTGTCTGGCAACAGGCAGCCCCCGTTTTTTTTATACCGCACAGCGGCGGGAACGTTTCGGTGCTTCCCGCCGTACAGTCAGTATCAATATTTCCACGGAAAAATAAATGACTTAAGCGGACGCGGGCCCACCAGTTCTTTGTCTTCGGCAAGCAGTTCGTCCCACGGAATCCGCGCATGACGAAGCTTTTTCAAAGCATCTGCGTCTGACGCTGCATCGGCCTGCTTTTCCAGCCAATCATACTTATAAAGCCGCAGACGAAGCGCATTGATATGAGCCAGCGCAATACCGCTGAATGAGGGCATTAAAAAGAACAGAAACAAAGACAGTACAGCCAGAAACAGCGTATACACGCCCAAAAATACTGAAAATGCAAAATTATCGAACAGAATGATAAAAGACTTTTTCAGGCATTTCTTAAAGTTGTTATGCATCAAAAACTTAATCGGAATAAACCACTGAAAAGCAAGCAGCGCGATCACTTCCACCCAGAACAAAAACACTGCGCATATAAATCCGACCATATTGCCCATAGAAAAATAAGACGGTATTCCTACCGCACCGGCCAGAATCAGCGTACCGTACAACAGGCCGAAACGGAAACCATCCGCAGCAACCGTAGGAATATTAGAAAAAAAATCACGGATCGCAGGCGAATCAAATCCCGCGATCTGTGCCGCACAGGATGCGCCTGCAAACACAAGAATCATGCCGAGCGCAAACAGCAGCAGTCCGGCAAGAGCTGCAATTAAAAAGCTTATCTTAAAAATCACATCTATAATAAGCAGTGCCGCAACTCCGTACAGCAGAATAAAAAAATTCACCACAACAAGGTGCAGCATAGAATCCCAGCCGTCACAAAAATTCTTTTTCAGATAAAACAAAAACATGTCTTAAATATACCCGTAACATTCCATTCAAGCAAGCGCAATTTTGTGCTATACTATATGCATGGAATATGATGAATCTTCTACCATTACACTCGTGTCCCACATTCACAGCTCCGCAGCCGATTTTTTAAAAGCCCGGTTGTCCGCAAAAGGTCTGCCAGATTTTGTTTCGTCTCATGGATATATCCTGTTCCTGCTGGCAAAACACGACCGCATGACCATGACAGAGCTGTCAAAAAGCATAAATAGAGATAAGTCAACCACCACCGTCCTTGTACGCAAGCTTGAAGCCGCCGGGCTCGTCACTTCCCAAACATCAGAAACAGACAGCCGCAGCAAATGGATTCTGCTTACCGACAAAGGCAGGGAATACAACTGCATCACCAGCGGTCTTTCACAGGAACTCAACAATACATTCTACACCGGTTTTTCGCAGGAAGAAAAACAGCAGCTGTGCCGGCTGCTCAGCCGTATATTGCATAACTTTCATCCGACAGAAGACAAATAACCGCCGCCTGCTGTGTAATACACCGGTGTTCTTGACACAATAATTTAACAGTGTTATGTTATCACAGTTAAACCATATTGATAAGGAACACAAATGAAAAGAATCATCACGTTTGCGGCGGTATGTGCACTGCTTTCAGCAGGTGCTTTTGCACGCAAAGCAAGTATTTCTGTTGAAGCAGGCGAAAACTGGCAGGGAAAGCACATGCCGCAATTTGCCGTCTGGATTGAAGACACCGACGGTACCTATATCAGAACACTGTATACCACAAATAAAGCGGGCAAAAAAAACTGGCTTTTTGCGCCAAAAGAAGGCCGTCCGGAATCGCTTCCAGTCTGGTATCACGCTTCGAAGCAGGATCCGCGCAAAGGAAAAGAAGCCCGGAAAGCAAACGAATCGCTCGGCCTTGACGCAGTTTCAAGCGCAACTCCCAAAGGCGGAACAGTCTTCAGTACACAGATTCCTGATAAAACGTGCATAATCAAAGCGGAGTTTAACGTAAGTTTTGACTACAATGAATTCTATACAAAAGAAAATTCTGCAGTCAACGGCCAGCCGTCAGTTATCTACGGAGCAGAACTTCCTGAAACTTCTGAAAATGAAATCTGCCTTTCCTTTTTGGGAACAGGTTCCATCGACGGTACTGACGGTGAAATCCATACCAATACAAAAGAGCTCACCTCAGCAGGCTTAATAGTACAAACGGTGAGCGTAACCTTCACTGCGGAAAAACCTGCAAAAAAACCGATTTCCCTTTCGATTACAACTGATGCAGTCTATTATCCGAAATCAGAATACAGGACAGGAAAAAATCACTTTGCACCAATAACAGAACCATTCAGCAGCTTTGAGTGCCGCACCACCCTTTCCGCCGACTATTCACTCAGCACACCGTTAGGAGAGCACCAGCTTGTAAGCGGAGTCAATGTCCTTAACCTTCTATTCAGGGATCGCAGGTATCGACAAACAAATTCCCTATGAATGGCAATGTACCAAGAAAAAAGCGCATAGACGATGAAGAAGACCTGCCCCTCACAACTGCCGGAAGAGAATGGTATTTCAAGCGGTTAGCCGTCAGCTGGACGCATAAGTTCTAAGACATAATGTCACAAGTCTGCACTGAGCGGCTGTCCGATAGTTGATTGTATCTTAATTTACATAAATAACGGCACTTTTTGACTGGGCCAACAGCAGGAAAAGTATGGAGTTCCCCTGAATCCGGACGAAAAAAAGCACTGCAACATCTGGCAAAGTCTTACTGCCTGAACAATGTGCAGCAGTTACAGTGGTCTGTTGCCGCTGAGCTGAAAGCCGAAGCCCG
>CACZQF010000098.1 GCA_902783245.1 uncultured Spirochaetaceae bacterium
AGGACGGCATGCATCTATGACAGAAGTGCCGCTGAATCAAAAAGCGAGCTGCAGGCAGTCAGCGATATATTTTTCAATGACTTTGGCGAGGCTCTGAAATTCTTTATCGCTGAATCTTAGACACTGAATACATCTCCGCTTGAGGGCACCGCCTGCGGAGAATAACATTTTTGGAGGCAAAAATGAATACCGCATTAACAATCGCAGGAAGCGATTCATGTGGAGGCGCCGGAATACAAGCAGATATAAAGACAATGACGGCGAACGGCGTTTATGCTATGAGCGCCGTCACTGCCCTTACTGCCCAGAATACCACCGGCGTAACTGGAATCATGGAGGTAACTCCTGATTTTCTCAGGGAACAGATCAAAGCTGTTGCAGAAGACATTTTCCCGGACGCCGTAAAAACCGGAATGGTTTCGTCCGCTGCCCTTATACAGGTAATTGCGGAGTCTGTAAAAAAGTATGCAATGAAAAATCTTGTGGTTGATCCTGTAATGGTTGCAACGAGCGGCGCAAAGCTGCTCAAAGACGATGCGATACAGACGCTGAAAGAAGCGCTGCTGCCGCTTGCAGCTGTTATCACCCCGAACATTCCCGAAGCTGAAGTACTTGCCGGGTGCAGCATCACAACGCCTGATGCGATGGTGCAGGCCGCAAAAAAAATCAATGCGGCATACGGATGCGCAGTCCTGGTAAAAGGCGGTCACCGTATGAATGATGCTAACGATTTTCTATATGACGGCAAAGAAGGTACCTGGTTTCAAGGAAAACGCATTGAAAACCCCAATACGCACGGAACCGGCTGTACGCTTTCCAGCGCCATAGCCTGCGGGCTTGCAAAAGGAAAGAGCCTTACGGAGTCCGTAAAAGACGCAAAGGCGTATATATCCGGCGCGCTTGCCGCAATGCTGGATCTGGGAAAAGGCTCGGGGCCGATGAATCACGCCTGGAACATTCAGGCATAACCAACAAAAACAAAAGGATACTAACATGAAATCTATAAACGCATCTCTTATCTGGTTCGGCGCAGCTGTGTCCATTGCCGAAATCATTACCGGAACTTATCTTGCGCCGCTTGGTATACAAGCCGGTGTTACGGCAATTCTTGTCGGACACCTTATCGGCTGTATCCTGCTTTTTTTTGCCGGCTATATTGGCGCAAAAACAAACCGCAGCGCCATGGAAACAACAAAACTCAGCTTCGGAAAGATCGGTGCAAAGTTTTTTGCGCTGCTGAACGTGATTCAGCTTGTGGGCTGGACTTCAATTATGATTTACGACGGTTCGCTTTCTGTTGAGCAGATCATTTCCTGCGGCAGATGGATCTGGGCGCTCGTAATCGGTATTCTGATTGCCGTCTGGATTATTACGGGAATTACCGGCATTGAAAAATTCAACGCGGCGATAATTTCCGCGCTCTTTGTGCTTACGATTGTGCTCTGCAAGGTCGTGTTTTTTTCAAAAGGTACTGCGGCAGTTCCGGCAGCAGGCTCTGATGAAGCGCTTTCATTCGGGGCTGCGGTGGAGCTTTCCTGTGCCATGCCGTTAAGCTGGCTGCCGCTTATCAGCGACTACACTAAAGATTCTACAAAGCCGTTCCTTGTAACATTCCTTTCTGCGCTGGTGTATGGCATTGTTTCCAGCTGGATGTATTTTATCGGTATGGGAGCCGCCATATTTACCGGAGAATCAGATGTGGCCGGCATTATGGTAAAAGCAGGCTTGGGAACGATAGCTTTGATCATCATTATTCTTTCTACCGTTACGACGACGTTTCTTGACGCATTCAGCTCCGGCGTGTCGCTTAAAACGATTTTCCCCAGGTCGCCGGAAAAATATACTTCTATAGCGGTAACGGCAATCGGAACGGTTCTTGCAATTCTGTTCCCTATGGACAACATCACCGACTTTCTTTACCTTATCGGCTCGGTTTTTGCACCTATGATCGCAATTCAGCTTGCGGACTTTTTTGTACTGAAGTCAGATTCAACGGAAAAAAATATTGATGCGGTCAAAATGATTCTGTGGCTCGCCGGATTCATCATATATCGTCAGCTTATGAAAACAGATCTGCCGTTAGGAAATACACTTCCCAGCATGCTTATAACTTTTGCGCTGACCTGTGCAACGCGCCTGTTGTAAGCTGCGTCACTCGAGTCCTTATTTCCAAAAATGTTTTCGCGCCGGAGTCTGCATTTTTGCAGATTC
>CACZQF010000099.1 GCA_902783245.1 uncultured Spirochaetaceae bacterium
AGGCTCACGCTCAGACTCGGCAAAAAAACGCCATGGCTGCAGCAAGCCCTTTATGCAGTTCCGTCTCCGGTATGCGGTGCGCGCCGCACACCATGCAGCTGTTGTGAACACCGCCGAACGACGCTCCGTATATTTTGTCAAATCTATCTTTATAAGAAAAAAGCTCATCGCCGTCAGCAAAGATGCCGTAGGTACGGAATGATGAAAGCTTCGGAAAATATCCGAGCAGGCGGTTTTCATGCTCTTCAAACTCTTTCTTCCATGCATCAGACAGAGACGGATCAAGCTTCGTTATTTCCTCCGACGGCTGCATACACGGGTTTATTAGCACCGTTCTGACGTTCTGCACTGTCTGCGGATCAGCCCCCTTAAAAGGCAGATGCTGCGAAAGTGCATAGAATGCGCCGAACGAATGTGCCGCTATAAGCGTAATGCCGCGTTCCTTTACCGCCGCGGCAAGCGCGCTGAGCGTTCCTTCATAATCAAGCAGATCAAGCTGTATGCCGGACACATGTTCCGCGCCGAAAAAGTTCTGTACCGCCTGCGCCGTATGTCCTGAAGGGCTGCCGTTAAAGCCGTGTACATACAGTACCGTCTCATGCATTCCTGCGTTTTCATTTACACCATGGTTCATACCGATTACTATATACCACATTACACCGATCGTAAAATCTAAAAATCATATGATACACCGGCGCATATCAAATTCTGGGCAGTTATATGTGTGATTGTCTGACAACTTGACACCAAGTACCACCACGCATATTATAAACCAAGACAGAAAGTCTCATATGTAATTATTCATCTGGCAATCAGGAGGTTCATGATGAAAAAAATTCTTAGTGCCGGAGCACTGATACTTGCAGTATCATTTGCATTTGCCGGCGGTTCACAGGACAAAAAAGGTGCTGCTAAAACCGTTCAGCTCAACGTTGCACATAACCAGACTTCATTGGAAAATCCGTATGCATACGGTATCAATGCATTCAAGGAAAAGGTTGAGGAGCTGTCAGGCGGCAACATCAGCGCAACATGCTATCATGGTACGCTCGGTGAAAACGAGAACGAGCTGGTAGAAAAGCTTCAGATGGGTGCTGCATCCATCGTTGTTGCTTCACCGGGATTTATGGCAGCCGTAGGCGTGCCCGAAGTTGATATGTTCTCTCTGGAATACCTGTTCAAGAGCTTTGACCACTGGGAAAAATGTCTTGACGGAGAATTCGGAACTGAGCTGGCAAAGATCATCAACCAGAAAAGCGGCAACAGCTTCCGCATTCTGGGCTACTGGTCAGCAGCAGTCCGCGACTACTATGGCAAAAAACCGATCTACAGGCCCGAGGATCTGAAAGGCATGTCCATCCGTATCCAGTCTTCAGCAGTGCAGCAGCAGTTCTGGAAAGGCTGCGGCGCAATTCCCACCTCAGTCGCATGGGGCGAACTGTATCAGGCATTGCAGCAGGGCGTAGTTGATTCTGCAGAGAACGACTACACCAACTTCATGCTCAAAGAGCACCACAAAACAAAGAACGGCCATTACATCTGCGAAACAAACCATGACTTTACCACACGTCTTATGCTCATCGATGGTAACTTCTATGACAGCCTGACCGCAGAGCAGAAAAAATGGGTGGACGAAGCTGCAAAATATGCAACCAAAGTCGAGCGCCAGAAGACACTTGAAATGGCAGCAAGCTCAAAGGCCAAAGTTATTGCCGATGGTGCTGAAGTCGTAGCCCACAAAGATATGGATATTGACGCATTCACCGCGATTGCATATCCGATTCAGGATGAATTTGCCAAAAAGAACAATATGGAAAGATTCCTGAAAATGGTACGCGATACAAAATAGTATCATCTGCCGTGCCCCGGCAGCATGCTGCCGGGGCTTTTTACTGTTTCCGAGCAGAGCTTCCGAAGCGCGCAGCTTTGAAAAGCTCATAGATACTGTCCTGGAGTTATATCATCCAATATGGAAAAGTTTATAGAACGCCTGAATAAAATTCATATAGCAATAAGCGGAGTGTTTCTTGCTATTTTTTTTGTAGTTGTCGTACTGCAGGTGATATGCAGAATTATCGGTATCGCCGTCATCTGGACAGAAGACATCACCATGTATTCCTTCATCTGGTCTGTCTTCCTCGGCGCATCGGCAATGATTTATCCTGAGCGGCATTTTGCATTCACATCTCTGAATGAGCATATAAAAAGTCCCCTTTCAAAAGCGATCCTGCATTTGTGCATTATGTGCCTGATGTTTATTTTTATGGTACTGCTGTTAAAATACGGAATCTTTATCACCCGTAAATTCTGGAATTACCGTTGTACGGCGCTGCCTCAGCTTAAACGCGGCTGGACATGGCTCTGTCTGCCGGTAAGCGGCGCCTGCGGCTGTATATATCTGCTGCAGAAAATAGCCGCCGACATAAAAAAAATCTGCAAAGGAGGTACAAACTGATGGCTGCACTGCTTGTAGTTCTGTTTGTTCTTTTTGTTGCTATAGGAGTTCCCATCTCCTTTGCGCTCGGTCTGGTATCATTCGCAGGCATCATGAATCTGCCGCAGATACCGAACACCATCGTCTTTACCAAAATGTTCAACGGCCTTAACAGCTTTACGCTGCTTGCAGTTCCGCTGTTCATTCTGGCGGCGAACCTCATGAACGAGGGAAACATCACCGACCGGCTTATCAAATGGTGCAATGCGCTCGTAGGTCATCACCGGGGCGGTCTTGCATATTCAAATATTCTGGTATCCATGATTTTTGCAGGCATTTCCGGATCTTCCCAGGCGGATACGGCGGGCATCGGCTCCGTTTTTATTCCTGCCATGAAAAAGGTCGGCTATGATGACGGAACCAGCGTAGGCGTTACGGCAGCATCCTCTACGCTCGGCTCTATAATTCCTCCAAGCATTATCATGGTGGTATACTCAGGCATCGCCAACGTCAGCACCGGCGCCCTGTTCATGACCGGCCTGCTGCCGGGCATCCTGCTCGGACTGGCAATGATGTCCATCGTCTGGTGGCAGCGCAAGCGGTTCCCCACCGGCGAAAAAGTCTCTGCAAAAGAAATGGTACGCCTGACGCTGGAATCCCTGCCCGCACTGTTCACCCCGATTTTGCTTATCGGCGGCATCTGCTCCGGTATTTTCACACCTACGGAATCCAGCGCGTTCGCCAGCCTGTATGCATTTGTCATCAGCATTTTCTACTACAAAACGATTTCATTCAAAGACATTCCGCGCATTCTTATCGACACCATGAAGCTCAGCTCGCTGTCACTCTTTGCGCTGGCATCAGCCTGTGCGCTCGGAGAGCTGCTGAGTTATTATCAGCTCAACGTGGTGATCCAGAACTTCTTTATGCAGCTTGCGGCTGGAAAACTGGTATTCATGCTCATAACGGTCGCATTCTTCCTGTTCGTCGGTACGTTTATGGATGCAGTTCCTGCCATGATTCTGTTCGTGCCCGTTATCCTGCCCACCGCGCTCAAGCTCGGAATCAATCCCATTATTCTGGGCCTGATCATCATCGTAACACTTGCGCTTGGTCTGGTAACACCGCCCTACGGGCTGTGCCTGCTGCTTTCCGCTTCAATAAACAAAATGCGTATAGAAGATGCATTCAAGGGAACGCTGCCGTACCTCATCTCTTCGCTTATCATCCTGCTGATTATGATTCTGGTCCCTGATGTCTGGCTTGCAGTTCCCGCCATGCTGTTCCCCAAGCTGTACTGACACGAATCCATCAGCCATTGACTAAAAAAAAGCTGCGGTAAGTAACTTACCGCAGCTTTTTTATTTCCGGCACACAGAGTGCTGCGCCGGTTTTATTTTACCAGTATGTCACGGGTCGCAATAAAGTCGGCTCCCGTTCCGCACAGGTTCTGGACAATAACGTCTCCGCGCTTGATGGGCGCCGGAACTTTAATATGATCCAGCGTCTCCATTGCTTTGAACATAAGCGCCTTGGAGATAGTCTTGTTTGTCTTTACCGGACACCGGCTGTAGATACCGCCGCTCACCGCCACCGTGCTGGTAACGATGCGCTGGGGATCCTGTATTTCCTGCTTACCGTATACTTCACCGCGCTTGCAGGTGTTGCCGGTAACAGCAAAACCGTTGTTTTCATCTACTGACAGATGACAGCCTTTGGGGCAGCAGATACAGATAAGATTTTTCATTTTGCCTCGTCTCCTTTGATAATGCTGACTGTAAGTTCTCCGGAACATTCCTTAAGCTGGTCAACCGTCAGGTTCACCCGCTCCATTTCACCCGGTGCCAGATGATCCCGCTTAAGCCGGACAATCTCCTTGCCGCCGGAAGTAATGGAAATATAGCTGGTCTCCTTGTGGACGGAACGTACGCGGAAGAACACGCCCACCATCTTGTCAACCAGTGAAGGACGGATGCGCTGAGGCACAGTATAGCCCACGTCATTACCGTTCTTAAGCTCAATAACGGAGTCAGACTGATGATTGCCGTCGTTGAGTACATAGGCTGCGGCTCCGCGACCCGCAATCTCAGCTTCCTCAGTTACATAGTCAACCAGGTCATGTACATGCACGGCATTGCCGCAGGCAAATACGCCCGGCAGCGAAGTCTCGCGGTCCTCGAACACCACGGCGCCCTTTGTACGCGGATCCATGGTGATCTCGGCCTTTTTGGTCAGCTCGTTTTCAGGAATAAGGCCGACACTGAGCAGGATGGTGTCGCAGTCAAATTCCATCTCCGTTCCGGGGATGGGCTTGCGGTTTTCATCCAGCTTCATAACGACCGCGCCGGTAACGCGCTTGTCACCTTTTATCTGTGTAATGGAGTGTCCAAGGTACAGCGGAATATTAAAGTCCTCAAGACACTGCACGATATTACGGGTCAGACCGCCGGAGTACGGCATGATTTCCACACAGGCAAGCACCTTGGCGCCTTCAAGCGTAAGACGGCGTGCCATGATCAGACCGATGTCGCCGCTGCCCAGAATCAGAACACGGCGACCGGGCATATAGCCTTCAATGTTCAGCAGCCGCTGTGCGGTACCGGCCGTATACACGCCTGCCGGACGGGTACCCGGTGTACCGATTGCCCCACGGGTGCGCTCGCGGCAGCCCATGGCAAGCACGATGCTCTTTGCGCTCAGAATCTGATACCCGTCTTTAGTATTCACCATGTGCACCTGCTTGTCTTTGGTGATCTCAAGCACCATGGTGTCAAGCTTAATCTCAATGCCGGTTCCGCTCACCATGTCGATGAACCTGCCCGCATACTCAGGGCCGGTCAGTTCTTCCTTAAAATGGTGCAGGCCAAAACCGTTGTGGATACACTGTACCAGAATACCGCCGGATTCCTTGGCGCGCTCTATAATCAGAACCTTTTTAAGCCCCTTGTTCCAGGCTTCCAATGCGGCGGCAAGACCTGCAGGACCTGCGCCGACAACAATCAGATCATATGTTGTGCTGTTCATTAGTTTGCCCCCTCCTGTTTTTTTGTAACGCCGGTCAGCATAAAGGAATTCTTTTTGTCCTGGATGATGTCATCCCAGCTGATGTGGGATTCATTCATCAGGATTTCAATTACGCGCGGACCACAGAAGCCGCCCTGACAGCGGCCCATGCCGGTACCACAGCGGCGTTTCACGCCGTCCACAGAAACGGGTGGAACGGGTGAACGCAGCGCATCCACAATCTCGCCTTCAGTGATGGTCTCACAGCGGCAGATAACACGGCCGTACAGCGGGTTAGCCTTAATAAGCTCCTGCTTTTCCTGTACAGAAAGCTGGTTGAACTTAATGCGGCGGCGGGTATTGATGAACGTTTTCTTTTCCTCAAGCTTAAGACCGCAGTCAGCAAGCAGCTCCACGCACTTGTCGCCGATGGCCGGAGCTGACGTAAGTCCCGGTGATTTGATACCGGCAAGGTCGATAAAGCCTTTTGCGTTCTCCGCCTCGCGGATAATAAAGTCGTCTTTGTCGTGATTGGCGCGCACACCGGCAAAATTCCTGATAGAAGTGCGCAGATCAAGGGAAGGAACGGACTTGCGGGCATATTCAGCCACATAGTCCAGACCGGACTGGGTTACCCGCACATCGTCCTTGCCGCTGTCTTCCGCATTCGGACCAACGATGATATTGCCGCCTGCGGTAGGAGCAACCAGAACGCCCTTGCCTTTTTCGGTGGGGCACTGGAAGATGACCTTGTTCACCAGACCTTCCATGTCTTTGTCCAGCAGGTAGTATTCGCCGCGGGCAGGCATGATGGTGAATGACGGTGCAGAAACCATGTTATGGATAAAGTCAGTATACAGACCGGCGGCGTTGACCACATAGGTAGCCTTCACCTGCTCGCCGGACTCGCTCTTGAGCAGGTAACCCTGCTTTTCAAGCTTTTCAATGGCGTTCACCTTAAAGTTGCGCCGCAGCTCCACGTCGTTGCGTACTGCGGTCTCAATGAACGCAAGCGCATATTCCCACGGATAAACAACACCGGAGGTAGGAGCGTACAGAGCGCCTTTAGCCTCGCGGGACAGATTCTTTTCCATGTTCTGAACCTGCTCTGCGGTCAGAATCTCAAGATCGGTCAGGCCGTTCGCCACACCGCGGTCATACAGCTTTTTAATATGAGCCATCTCCGCATCAGAAAATGCGGTGACCAGAGAACCGGTCCATCTTACCGGAACATCAAGCTTGGCGCACAGCTCTTTTGCCATACGTACGCCGTCCACGTTCAGCTTTGCCATAAGCGTTCCCGGTACGGGATCGAAACCTGCGTGCAGGATACCGGAATTAGCCTTTGTCGTAACGTCGGCAACATCGTTCTCTGCTTCCAGCACAACGACAGACACGTTGTACTTAGAAAGACTGTATGCCGTTGCGGCACCGGTGATACCGCAGCCTATGACAGCCACATCATACTGCATAAAAAACCTCCGTTTTTGGCGGCGGTATACTCTTATGTTATGGAAAAACAAAAAAGAGTAAAACGCACACCTATTCCATGCTTACGAATAGATGCTGTTTCACTCTTAAAACTCAGAAACGGCATACTCTGTAATTATAAAGAGAAAGAATTCCTCTGTATGAGTATAATAGCATACCTTGGGTAAAAACGCAAATGATTTATGCACATAAATGCAATTTATATGCATAAACCGCTGCCGCCCGTCCGCTATTTCACCGACACCGTAGAACCCGTGGTGCTCTTGTGCACGGTAATGGAAGAATTAATTCCCGGAAAGTCCTCCATTTCCGTTACATGGCTGATCATTCCGATCATTTTAGTCTGACCAAGCTCCGTAAGTACCGCCATCGCCTTTTCAAGCGTTTCCGGGTCAAGCGTACCGAATCCTTCATCAATAAAAAGCGAATCAAGCTGAATGCCGCCGCCGTTATTGTTCTGAACCACGTCGGTAATCGCAAGCGCCAGGCTGATGCTCGCCTCAAACGTCTCACCACCGCTCAGTTCCGCGGCATCGGACGTTTTACCGGTGTGGGTATCCAGAACCATAAGATCAAGTCCACGGAACCCGTTGCCGGAAGCCGCATCCTCAGGCTGTTTAAGCTTAAAGAAGAACCGGCCGTCAGAAATATCGTTGAATCTAGTCGAAGCAAAATCGACCACCTGCTCAAAGTACATGCCAAGCGCCCATGATTCCAGCTGCAGCTTCTGCGGATTCTTACCGGAAAGATTATCATTCAGTGCATTCAGCGGCTTCAGCACCGCTTCAAGCGCAAGCTTTTTTTCCTGCGCATCACGGATTTTTTCAAAATCACTTTGATATTCCGTACAGAACCGCTGTTTTTCCGTCAGAAGCCGGTGATTCTCAGCATAGCCGGATTCATTTTCCTGCCGCGCTTTATTCACCGCCTGCAGCTCCGCCTCAACGTCAGCTGACGCCTTCAGGTTCTTCTTTGCCCCTGCGTCAACCGCATCCCGCGCAGATTTCAGCGCTTCGTTGTATGTGTTCTGCGCCCGGCGCTTCTGCTCAAGCTCGGCGTCATCCAGATAAGCGGCCTTTGCCGCTTCCACGGACGCAAACTCCGAGCAGGCGATTTTATTCGCAAGCTCTTTATCCGCCTGCAGCGCCTGGTTCTGATATGCAGCCACATCTTTTCTATAATTTAAAACCGCAGACTCCGCGGCGGCAAGTTCCCGCGTAACGGAATTATAGTCCTCTTCCCATTGCGCAAAGGTCTTACGGTCAGCCTCAGCGGACACGCGCAGCGCATTCTCACGCTCTCGCAGCGTCTCAAGCGGCTCGCCGAGCGATTTTTCAATCGCCTGAATCCGTGCGGCGGTCGTCGTACATGCCAGATTCTCGCGGTCATAATCATTCTTCGCGGCGTCAAGCGCTTTTTCAGCCGCCGCAAGCTCGCTGCCGATCCTGCTGATCTTCTGCCGCTCAGCCTCCTGTGCCGCACAGGCCTTCTCAACCTCGGCGCATTCGTCCTGCACCTGCTCCAGCGCGCGCGACGCGCTGATCTGCGCAAGACCGCTTTCATACTCCTCAAGCTTTGCGGTCAGGGCCGCGCACGTACCCTTATGCTGCTCGAACAGCTGCTGCAACGACTCAATATTGCCGAGAAGCGTCTTAATCTGCTCATCATAATCAAGCAGCCCCTCGGGCTTTTGCGCGGGGGACGGATGTTCAATAGAACCGCACACCGGGCACGGACAGCCGGCCTTCAAAAACTGCGAGACCGTAAACGCCTGATGGCGCTCCGCATCTTCTTTCTGCTTTGTCTCAAGCTCTGCAAGCGTCGCTTTCGTGCGCGCAAGCTTTTCCTCTTCGGCACCCAGTTTGTTCTGCGCCTCCTGCAGGGCCTGCCGCGCGTCGGCCTTCTTCCGGCTCAAATCATCACGGTTCCGGCACTCGGCCGCCTCTTTTTCAAGCTGATTCTTTTTTTCCGTAAGCCGCTGTAGTTCCCCGGCAATCAGGTTCAGGGTTTCCACGCAGCCGGTATCGCCGAGCCCGCGCTCAAGCTCATGCTTCGCCGCCTCAAGCTGATTCTTCCGCGCTTCAGCAGCACTCCGCTTCTGTTCCGCAAGGGCATGGTCTTTATGCAGCGTATCAAGCTCCGCCGCCGACTTAAGCTTTTCCTGCAGCAGCTTAAGCTGCTGGCCGTCTTTTTCAATCTTTTCTTTAAGAGCCTGCATCTCAGCTTTCCGGGCGTCCAGCGCGCTGAAATCGGCAGCAAGCGTGTCCTTCTGCGCTTCGGCGGCGCCGAGTTTTTCCTGCGTCTGATGCAGATTCTTCTGAGCGATCTCAAGGCTGCTGATGAACTCACGAAGTCCCTTAGCCTTGTCGGCCAGCATGATAATCCGGCCGAGCGATTCAAACTCCTTTTCCTGCGCCTGCAGCGTTTTCAGCGCGGCGCAGTTTTTCTCATATTCTTCCGCCGCGCTCTTTTCATGCTTCAAGCCTTCAAGCTTTGCCGCGTACTCCGTGCGCTTTTCTATAAACGCCGCCTCTTTAGTATTGAATCCGGCGATCTCATCCTGCATGGCACCGATCTTTTCTTCCGCATCAGTAAAATCATTGCCTTTTGAAATCGATTCAATAAGGCCGTTATAATCCCTGAGCTTCAGATTCTCTGCATCCGCTTTTTCCTTTATTCTTCGTGTAATATCCGCATAGAACGCCACCGGAAACAGCTTTTCCAACGTGTTCATACGCTCCTTAGTATTCTGATGCAGGAATTCCGCGAATTCCCCCTGCGGAAGCACCACAATCTGTGCGAACTCATCCGCACTCAATCCGATTATACGGTGGATTTTTTCGTTGATCTCAGACAGCTTGCCGCCGGTTGCGGTAAAGCTGCCGCCGGTCTGCTCTTCCAGGCTCACGTCCTGATTCTTTTTAGCCCGGTTCCCGTTCCGGTTCGTATAATAAAACGGCACCGTTCTGTTGATCCGGTACAGCTTTCCGGCAATCTCGAACGTAAATTCCACAAAGGATTCTTCGCTTTCCGGCGCATACCGGCTCTTAAAATCGCTTTCGTGCCCCTTACGGTTTCCACGTAGCTGTCCGTACAGCGCATACGTAATAGAATCAAAAATAAATGTCTTTCCGGCACCCGTGTCGCCCTTGATTAAAAACATATTATCAAGCTTGGTAAAATCAATGGTTTCATCACGGTACGGGCCGATATTTTTCATATACAGTTTGACCGGTTTCATGCGTTCACCTCCGCCCTGCCGGCTTCTTCTACAAAAAGTTTTTTCTGCTCCTGAAACAAATCATCAGCCTGCAATTCAGTGTCGGACCGCTCGCCGTACACATCCTTCATAAATTGATTAAAAATCTTTTCAGGATCGTTGGAGATGATCGCATCCCTGCGCTCCTGAATCGATGCATTCGCCTGTCCGTGCGACAGCTGCTGCGAAAGCACGGACAGCAGATGCGGAAAAACAGGTTTCAGGGTAGCGAACGCTTCCGTCGGCATCACCCGGTCCGTCAGAATAACCTGAACGTAATCGTCCTGATGCGCCTTTATCAGTGCCTTGTCGGCCTGCGCCCCGATAAGCTCCTGCATTTCAGCGGTAACTTTTGCAATCGAATGGAGCGGCCGCAGCGGAATGCGCGTAACAGATACGGCGCCCGTACCGGCAGCAATCTCAACTTCCAGCATGCCGTTCTCGGGATTGTCGTCAAAGTTATAGGCAAGCAGCGACCCCGGATAATAGCAGCGCTTTTCTTTATCGCACGGCTGATACTTGTGAATATGACCGAAGGCGCCGTACGTAAATTCTTTAAACACCGACACGTCCACCTGCTCGGCGGTACCCACGTTCGTACGCTCAGAAGCGGCTACAGAGCTGCCCGACGCAAAAAGGTGCGCGTTCAGTACGCACGGCATGCTGCCGTACGTTTCCCGGTGCTTAGTCATAATCCGGGCGCAGGCGGCCTCATACAGCTGCTGCTGAGAACGGCACGGCTCGCCGTCCGCAGATTCAACCGAAAGCGGCGTCAAAAACGGCAGCTGATAGAACGCGGTCCGGGCCCCTTTGTCCCCGGAAGCAGCGTCCTCCAGAATCACCGGCTCGGTGATTTTCTTTGTATTCGTGGCAATATGGATATTATGCAGCTCCAGAATCTCGGCGGCATAGGCAAGGCGCGCCGCGCTGTCATGGTTTCCGGCATTCATAAAAATATGCGTTCCCGGCAGCTCCGCGGAAAGCCTTACAAGGAACGAATTGAGCAGCGTAACGGCTTCAGAAGGCGGCATTGCCCTGTCATAAATGTCTCCGGAAACAACAAGTGCGGCATACGGCTCGCCTTTTGCCGCAGCGGCTTTCATAATCTCAAAAATCTGGTCAAGAACGAACGCCTGGTCTTCAAGCAGGGACTTTTCGTGGAAAAGCTTGCCTAAATGCCAGTCGCTGGTATGCAGAAACTTCATGTATTTCCCCTTTGTACACCCGTCTGCCGGCCTGCAGTGCTGCCGGCGTTACAACGGATTTTATTGTAGGTTCTGAGCGCCCGTTAAGTCAACGGCCGGCAACCGGCGGAGGCAACGCCTTCCGCGGCTGCCGGCCGTATAAATTGATTTCCGCAGTGTACAGCCAACAGACCTGATAACAAAACTTTATGATTCTGTATCTGAAACCATGCCCGCGCAGATCACTTTGTATATACATATGAGACAGTTTAATGAAGCTATACGTACCGCGTGCCTGTGCGCGGCGCTGTGCACGGCGGCAGTCAGTTCTGCCGCGGCAAAAGGTTCACAGGACAGCACAAAGAGCGGAAACACCGGCGCCCCCGCCGCGCAGCCCGCATTTCAGGACGCACCCGGCATGATGCCGCCCGGTGCACCGCAGCAGGATATTCCCCTTACGGGAGCGCTGGAACTTTCCGGCTCAGAACGCACGCAGACCGTGCAGTCACAGACAGTCACCAGCAGCAGCGCCGACCAGAATGCAGTGCTCGTACAGAACGGCGCGATGCTGACCATCGCAGGCTCACAGATCATAAAAACCGGAGACACATCTTCCGCAGATCAGAGCAACTTCACCGGCCTGAACGCCGGTATTCTTGCGGCCGCAAAAGGCCGGATACAGCTCACCGATACCGAGATCCGTACTGATGCGGACGGCGCGAACGCCGTATTCGCCACAGGCAAAGGCTCGCATATCACCGTCAAAAACATACGCATAACCACAAGCGGCAATTCTTCACGCGGCCTTGATGCAACGTACGACGGAACCATAGAGGCCGAGCAGGCGGACATCACCACCCGGGGCGCGCACTGCGCGGGACTTGCCACAGACCGCGGCGAAGGCACCGTCACACTCAAAGGCGGCACCATCCGCACCGCGGGCGACGGCTCGCCCGTCATCTATTCCACGGGCACCATCACCGCCGTCAACGTAACCGGCACGGCAACCGGCGCAGAAATCGCGGCGGTAGAAGGCAAGAACAGCATTACGCTCGATTCCTGCAGCCTGACCGGCGCCGGCCCGCACGGCATCATGCTGTACCAGAGCTTTTCAGGCGACGCGAGTACCGGTACCGCATCATTCACCGCCAGAAACAGCACGCTTACCACCACGTCGCACGGCCCGTTCTTCTACATCACAAACACTAACGCAAAAGCAAGGCTTGAAAACACGAAGCTTGAATTTGACTCGGGAATCCTCGTACAGGTTTCGGGAAACAGCGGCGAGCGCGGCTGGGGCCGGCCCGGAAGCAACGGCGGCTCATTTGAGCTGACGCTGGACGGTCAGCAGGCTTCCGGCAACATCGTATGCGACGCCATAAGCACCATGACGCTGAACCTTGAGAACGGCAGCAGTTTCACCGGCGCAATAAACACCGCACGGCAGGGCGCGGCAGGCATAAAAATCGCAGAAAATGCCGTCTGGTCTGTAACCGAGGATTCATATATTGGTTCTTTTATCGACAGCGACACGTCATACCGTAACATTCACACCAACGGCCACACGGTTTACTATGATAAAACCGAACCGCAGAATCTCTATCTCGGCTCAAAAACCATAGACCTTCCGGACGGCGGGCGGCTCGTTCCCTACACCGCGCAGCGCGCGGCAGCGGTCCGTACGGCCGACACTTCCAAAGACCGCGCAGCTCCGGCTCCCGCAGTCACGGTAACCGGCATCATTTCGGTAAGCGGCTCAGACGCCAATGCCGTTACGCTGCTCACCGCATCAGACGGCACGGTGTATACCATACGGCAGGACATGCAGCCTGCCGGCATGCAGCCCAAGGGCAAGCTGAAAGGCGGCCCTGCGGGAAGTCCGGCCGGTGAGCAGGGCCGGCCGCCGGAACCTCCGGCAGGGACCGGAGCAGGCGGCATGCAGGGTATGCCTCCTGACGGCGGCCCCGGCGGCATGACACCTCCCGCAAAGCACAAGACGGTCACCACGCTTGAGCTGCAGAAACTGGCGGGCAGAACGCTCACCTGCAAAGGCATGGTCAGGTCCGGTGCAGGCGGTAAAAAAGAGTTTACGGTGTTTGAATACACCGTAAACTGACAACACAGTATATTTCCTGTAAGGCGGGATTATAAACTTTCATATAGCCTCCTGTTTACAATCTTTTATTACGGGAAACAGACCGTAAGGTCTAATATATAACTGCGGCTTTCTTCGGCGCACACCGGGGAAAGCCGCTTTTTTATTGCCATGGCACAGGAACATCGGTATAATAGCGGAAGTCACGGCGCACCGGCAAAAACCGGCAGCAAACGCGCCGTCACCGGCCGGCACGCATACCGCCGGTGCAACCTTCGTCATTTCTTGGAACACACTGACCATGAACATCTGTCTTTTTTCCCCGGAAGAACTGCAGTCTCCGCTTCCGCCGCGCGACGAGCGCGCCCAGCATCTGATAAAAGTACTGCATAAAAAAGCGGGCGACACATTTACGGCGGGCATCGTCGGAGGCATGGCGGGTACCGCCGTCATCACCGCCATCGACGGGAACGGCATCAGCTTTACCTTCACACCGGAAACCGACGGCAAGCCGCTGTATCCGCTGCACATGATCATAGGCTTTCCGCGCCCCATCCAGCTCAAGCGTCTGCTGCGCGACATGGCCGGGCTCGGCACCGCATCAGTTCATCTGTCAGGCACGGAGCTCGGCGAAAAATCCTATATGCAGTCCACGCTCGTAGAGCGCGGCGCCGCCTACAAAATGCTGTACGACGGCACCGTACAGGCAGGCGGCACCCATGTACCCGACCTGTGCACCTACCGTACGCTGAGCGAATGTCTTGCAGGCTGCAGCCGGGCCGCCGGCGCAGAACGGCCAGACCAGACCGTGCTCAAAATCGCGCTCGACAACATACGCCCCGCTTGTGCGCTGCACCAGTATGCCGCGCAGCATCCGCTCGACAAAGCCGCGGCCGTCATAGCGGCGGTCGGCAGCGAGCGCGGCTGGACCGACCGGGAACGGCAGGAACTTGAGAGCGCCGGATTCATCCGCTGCGGCATGGGCAGCCGCATCCTGCGCACTGAAACCGCGGCAACCGTGGCAGCCTCAATTATTCTTGACGCCATGGGCAAATTGAGCTGACGGAAACCCCGCTTTATAGTATATTAGACCTGTTCGATAACTTCGTTATCGCTCAGGTCAACAAGTTCGCAATTTGCTTCGCAAATGCAATCGCTGAAACAGCGCGATTTTGAACTTGCATTTCCGAACAGGGCTATTTTTACAAAAGGATAACATCATGGATAACGAAAAAATAAAGCAGATATTACTTGATATACAGGACACGGAGCTTGATTTTACCGTCACGATGACCGGCAAAGAAAGCAAGCGCGTAAACGGTCTGTACAAACCGGACACCAGAGAGATTCTGCTGCACAATAAAAATTTTAAAACCGACAACCAGCTGATCTACACGGCGGTGCATGAATACACCCACCACCTTATCAATGCCGAGCGCATCGCCCTGACCGGCGGTAAAGAGCCCGTGCGTGAAATGAAAGTGCACACGCAGGCATTCTGGAACAAATTCCACGAGCTCATAGAGATCGCCGAGCAGAAAGGCTACTACAAGCTCGACATAAACGTTTCTCCGGAGCTCGAGGAACTGACAAAAAAAATCCGCTCGGAATACCTGGAGACCAACGGCAGGCTCATGCAGGAATTCGGCAAGCTGCTTGCCAAAGCACATGCGCTGTGCGAGGACGCGGACATCCGCTATGAAGATTACCTTGACCGCGTGCTCTGCCTGCCCAGAAGCTCCGCAAAAGACATAACCCGCGTAGGCATGGTTCCCGTGAACCCCGCGGTAGGATACGATGCCATGAAAAAGCTTTCGGCCATAAAAAAGCCGGAGGACCGCAGCGCCGCGGAGCAGCAGGTGCTGTCCGGCAAAAATCCTGACTCCGTGCTGTCGCTCATGAAGCGCAAGGCTTCACCGGACGGCGACCCGAAGACCAAACTGGAAAAAGAGCGCGACCGTCTTTCAAAGACGATCGCCCAGCTTACACAACGGCTGCAATATGTGGAGGAAAGTCTTGCGAACCTTTAGACTTACGGTGCAGGCGCTTGCCGCGCTGCTGCCGCTCGCCGCGCTGACAGCACAGCAGCAGGGATCATCTTCAGCGCTCAAAATGCCTGAGATGCCGTCTATATCCATGCCGTCCGTAGGCGGCTCGTTCTACGTGCCGCAGCAGGTACAGGAACTCATGCTCCAGCAGCAGGTGCAGCAGGCACAACAGATACAGCAAACACAGCAGGGAAAGCAGCAGGCGGCAGGTACCGTCACCGCGCCGGTCATGCCGACCGCGCCGGTCATGCCG
>CACZQF010000100.1 GCA_902783245.1 uncultured Spirochaetaceae bacterium
GCAAAACCTCAGACCCGACCTTGGTCGGGACAAAATGGCGGCTGACACAACGTCACCACAGTCTTCCACCTTCCGCCGCCTCCTTATACACGATACTTGATCTTTTTGCCGGTGCCTTCGTACATTTGGGCACGGATTTCTGTGACCTGAGTGTCATGCAGATAATCGTCGAACGGCATCATGCGGTCGATCACGCCGTTCGGCGTGATCTCAACGATACGGTTGGCGATCGATGAGATAAACTCATGGTCGTGGCTGTTGAACAGCACTACGCCCGGGAAATCTATCAGAGCATTGTTCAGGCTTTCGATAGCCTCAAGGTCAAGATGGTTCGTAGGATCATCAAGAATAAGCACATTGGCATTGCTGAGCATCATCTTTGACAGCATGCAGCGCACTTTCTCGCCACCGCTGAGCACCCTGACCTTTTTCAAGGACTCATCGCCGGTAAAGAGCATGCGTCCCAAGAAGCCGCGCACGTACGCGTCGTCCTGCTCCTTGGAGAACTGGCGCAGCCAGTCAGTGATGTTCAGATCGTTGTCGAACAGCGCCGCATTATTGCGCGGCATGTATGACTGGCTTGTTGTCTGACCCCAGAAATATTCGCCGGAATCCGCCTTGCGCGTACCGGTGATGATATCATAGAAGGCCGACACAGAATTATGCTCAATGCCCACAAAGGCGATCTTGTCGGTGCGGTTAACCACCAGAGAAAAATCCTTAAGCAGCTGCTCGCCGTCCTCGGCGCAGCACAGCTTTTTAACCTCAAGCACATTGTTGCCGATGGAGCGTTCCTGCGTAAAATGTACGTAAGGGAACTTGCGGCTCGTAACCGGCAGCTCCTCAAGCTCAAGCTTATCGAGCACCTTCTTACGGCTTGTAGCCTGCTTGCTCTTTGACGCATTGGACGCGAACCGCTGGATGAATTCCTTCAGGTCAGCGATCTTATCCTCGCGCCGCTTAGCCTGGTCTTTCGCCTGCTTCTGCAGAATCTGGCTCATCTGGAACCAGAAATCGTAGTTGCCGGTGAACTGAGTAATCTTGCCGTAATCAATATCACAGATGTATGTACAGACCGTGTTCAGGAAGTGGCGGTCATGGCTTACTACGATGACCGTGTTGGGGAAGTTAATAAGGAATTCCTCAAGCCACGTGATTGACTCAATGTCAAGACCGTTGGTGGGCTCGTCAAGAAGCAGCACGTCAGGATTGCCGAACAGAACCTGTGCAAGAAGCACGCGCACTTTCTGGCTTTCATCCAGATCTGACATCATCTTGTCGTGATACTCTTCCTCAAGTCCCAGACCTGACAGCATCTGCTCTATCTGGTTTTCGGCCTCCCAGCCGCCGAGCTCGCTGAATTCACCTTCAAGCTCGCTCGCGCGGATGCCGTCCTCATCGCTGAAGTCGGCCTTGGCATAGATGGCATCGCGCTCCTTGGAGCACTCGTACAGCCGGGGAAAGCCCATCATCACCGTATCCTTGACAGAATACGCGTCATAGGCAAAGTGGTCCTGCGCAAGTACAGCCATACGCTGACCCGGCGTCATACTCACGGTGCCGCCGTCATGTTCGATCTCGCCGGACAGCACTTTCAGGAAAGTTGATTTACCGGCGCCGTTCGCGCCGATGATACCGTAGCAGTTGCCCGGTGTAAATTTTAGGTTTACGTCCTTAAACAGCGGCTTTTCGCTGAAGTGAAGGCTTAAATCTGAAACTGTAATCACTGCTTACCTCTGCCGAAAAGTGATTTAATCTTGGACAGCAGCCCCTGCTTTTTGGCAGGAGCCGCAGCCTCGCGGCGTACTGCGCCGGCGGCCGCACGGGTATCACGCGTACCTGATGCAGAACCTGCAAAGCCCGCTCTGTTTCCAGAACGCGGATTACGTCCTGCACCGCGTGAACCTGCGGATGCTCCGTACTTTCCTCCGCGCGTGCCGCGGCGTGAGTCATGCGTCGCACCATCATTACGGCGGCCTCTGCCGCCTGATGCTTCTTCGCCGCGCCGCTTTTTCTCATAGCGGCCGGAATCTGCTGCGGCGCCCGGAGCGGCATATTTTTCTTTATACAGCTTCATCCGCTCATCAAACGAAAGGTTCTCAAGCTGCGTAAGATCCTGATCGTTGCGCCGCTCTCCGCGGCGTGCGGACGTACGCCGTGCGGGACGTTCACCGCGCTCGGTGCGCTCACCGCTACGTCTGCCGCGTCCGCGGCGATCGCCGGCGTCACGTGAGCTGCCGCGGCGGCCTCTCGGAGCGTCGTCATCGCGGTCTTCATGGCCGTCATGCCAGTTTTCAGTACGAATATACTGTCCCGCGCTTTTGTCCTCGGCCATCCATGCAGGATCAGCCACCTTGGCGGGAATAGGATTGCCGATATACCGCTCGATCGCAGGCAGGTTATAGACATCCTGCTCGCTGCAGAACGTATACGCCTTGCCGGACTTACCGGCGCGGGCAGTACGTCCGATGCGGTGCACGTAGTTTTCAGCCTCATTGGGCAGGTCAAAGTTAATGACCATGGCAAGATCCGCCACGTCAATGCCGCGGGCCGCCACATCGGTGGCCACCAGAATCGGCACCTGTCCGCTCTCAAAATCATCAAGCACCTTCAGGCGGCGTGACTGCGGCAGATCGCCGATAATGAATTCGCTCTTAAAGCCGTTGATCTGCAGGCGCTTGGAAAGCACTTCGCACATACGCTTGGTGTTGCAGAAAATGAGCAGGCTCACGGGCTTTTCCTGATTCAGGATGCCGATAAGCAGCTTCATCTTCTCGTCGCTTGACACATGCAGCAGCTCCTGATCGATTTCCTCCACGGTAACCGTGTCGGCGTCGATCGTAATTTCAACCGGATCCCGGGTATACTCCCAGGCAAGGTTCTTTACATAGGAATTGAGCGTGGCGCTGAACAGCATGGTCTGGCGCTCCTCAGCCTGAGGCAGCACCTTAATGAGCGTACGCAGGTCGGGATAGAATCCCATATCAAACATACGGTCGGCTTCGTCAATAACAAGGAACGCGACTTTGGACAGATCCATCTGTCCGCCTTCCTGCAGGTCAATCACACGGCCCGGCGTACCGACCAGAATATCCACGCCCTTTTTCAGCGCGGCCGTCTGTTTTTCATAGCCCACGCCGCCGTAAAAACTGAATACATTCAAGCTTGTGGACGCGGACAGCTTCTTGGCTTCTTCCTCAACCTGAACCGCAAGCTCACGGGTGGGAACCATAATCAGTGCCTTGGTGCCGGCATTCTCCGGCTTGGCAATCATCTCTTGTATAATAGAAACAAGATATGCAGCAGTTTTACCTGTACCGGTCTGAGACTGTACGTATAAGTCAGCACCGTCTAACGAACTCCTTAAAACCTGTTCCTGAACAGGAGTGCACGTGACATAGCCTGCTGCTGCTATGCCTTTCTGTAAGTCTTCGTGCAAAGACAATTCAGAGAATTCCATAGTGTCAAAGTATATACTTTTTCCCGCCGTATGTAAATGAATTACCACGTTTTACCCGCATTTACTGCGTTTTACCGCAGGTAAATGCAGTAACAGCAGGCGCCGGCAGGAGCGCCGCGAAAAAGTGATGTTTACAGAAATCTTACTCCGTCCCGGCGCACTCCGGCTCCGCTGCCGCCAAACGGCGGCGCCGGGCGGACAGAGCTGCATACGACACAAGGACTCCCGCGCCGTACAGCACGATGAGCGGCAGCGCAAGCATAAGCTGTGAAAACACATCGGGCGGCGTAAGAACCGCTGCTGCCACAAAAATAATCAGAAGCACGTATTTAAATTTGCTGATGAGCATGCGCGGCGTAGTGAGCCCCATGCGCGTGGTTACATACAGGATAACCGGCAGGTCGAACGAAATGCCGAACGGCAGGATGAACGACAGCAGGAATCCCAGATACCGGTCGATCGAAATCATCGGCACGGCGATATCCTCCCCCGCCACCAGAAAGAAGTTCACTGCCAGCCCGTAGATGCACAGATAGCAGAACGCCACGCCCATAAGAAACAGCAGCACCGCAAGCAGAAAAATGGCGCGTACGGCACGGATCTCATTCTTATAGAGCGCCGGACGGATAAAACTCCAGATCTGCCAGATCACCACCGGACTCGCGGCGATCACCCCGCACACGAACGATATCTTGAGCTGCGTCATCATCGCCTCGGACACCGCCGTATAGATAATCTTTATGCCGCGCTGCGTGATAGGAAGCGACACAAGCTGGAGAATTCTGGTGCTGCACAAATAAAATACGAGTACGAACGCAGCCAGTACGCTCACCGCGCTCACCAGCAGCGCGCGGCGCAGCGCCAGAAAATGCTCCAGCAGCGTTCCCTGAGAATCAGAAGCGGACATATACGCTGCCGTCAGTCTTTTGCAACCGCTCCGGTTCCGGCGTCGTCACGCTTTTCAGCCTCGTCATCTTTAAGCGATTTCTTAAAATCATGGATGCTCTGTCCGAGCGCCTTTCCCAAACCAGCAACCTTGCCGCCGCCAAAAATCACGAGCGCAAGCACAATAATCAGTACGATTTCAGATGTTCCCAATCTCATAGTCTAATCCTCCGCGGAGCCGGTGATCGCGTCACCGATTCCCGCAATTTCTTTTTCCGCAGCCTGTATCGGAGCGGCCGCGGTATCCTTTACCTGATCTATCTCTTTTATCATATCGTCCCATCCGGACTCAGCCTTAAGCTCCTGTACCATGCGGCGCAGATATTTTATGCCCCGCACCGCCGTTTTGATTACTTTCGGCAGGTCGCGGGGACCTACAATCACGAACGCGACGAAAAATATGATGATCAGCTCAGAAAGCCCGACATTAAACATATGCAGTTTCCGTCAGCGGACGGATTCTTCCACGCGCCGGATACGGCGCAGGCGTCTGCGCTGTAAGCGTCTGTGCCGGAAGCGCCTGCATCAGGCATACGCCGTCCGCAGGCACAGGGGGCAGCCTCAGCGGCAGTACCCGGCGCGGAGAATCAGCCGCGCACTTCCTTCACCGCATTGGTTGCGGCGATATAGCCGGAGTCAATGCACAGGCCGTAGCAGTAGCCGGGAATGTCATAGTACGGAGAGTAGTACAAGCTGCCGGCATCAGTGCCCGCAACGTACAGTCCCTTTACAATCTGGTTGCTGCTGTTCAGCGCACGGCAGCAGTCGTCGATACGCACGCCGCCGAAGGTGCTCCATGCGCTCGGCTCGTTCTGCACCACGTAGAACGGTCCCTTGCGTACGGGCGACAGATACCACGGATTCGTTCCGAACTGCTCGTCCTTGCCTTTATCGCAGAAGCCGTTGTACTGTTCCACGGTCGCGGTCAGGTCGGTAAGGCCGAAATGCTTTGCCAGATCTTCAAGCGTGTCCGCCTTGTAGCACCAGCCTTCCTTGATGCCTTCTTCAATATCCGCGGGCAGATCCTTCAGGATGCGGCCTTTGAAATAGTTGCCGATGAACCAGTTCTTGCTGTTCGCGCCTTTTGCGGTGGTGTACTCGTACAGGCCCTTGGTGCTCATGGCATCCACGTATGCCTGGTCAACGACCGCGTACCACGGTGCGTTGCGCAGAATCTGCTCGCTGCCGTATGACATGGGGTAGTCGCAGAGCAGACCTTCGTTGATAAAGCGCTTGCCTTCCGCATCTACAAGCAGACAACCGTACAGACCGAATTTGAACGCCAGATTCTGGTCGTATTTATCCTGCTTGGCAGGACGGCTTGCCTTGCTGTTGGTTCCGCCATACTCACACGGGCAGTAGCCGAACGTCTTGTCAAGACCAGCGCCGATATCCACCGCCATGTTAATGCCGTCACCGGTACACAGTGAAGCGCCGCCGGACGCCGCATTGAGCTTACGGGTACCCAGGAAACGCTCCTGCATGTCGCGGTTGCCAAGATAGCCGCCGCTTGACAGGATAACAGCCTTAGCCTTAACAGTGATCTTGGTGCCGTCACTGCGGGTTGCGGTCACGCCGGTGATATTGTTGCCTGCATCGCGCAGGATTTTGTTTGCGGACGTATTGAACAGAACCTTTACGCCTGCGTCGTCAAGCGCCTTGTTCCACAGCTTTACGCGCTCCTCCATGTCGTTCAGGATGAGATGGAAGCCGCCTTTCTGGCCGATGAACGGAGTTTCAAAGCGGAAGTTCGCTTCCATGAACTTGTAGCCTACTTTCTCAAGCAGGGCAACGGCGTTCTTGGACTGCTCCAGACAGCTGCGCATAAGCTTGGGATTCGGTGTCCAATGCGTATAGTTCATGACGTGATAGAATGCATCGTCAACTTTGAGCGTGGTGCCGCCTTCCTTGCGTTTGAGCACTTCGGTTTCAACCGCAAACGGACCTGATACTTTGATGCCGTTCACAGAAGCCACGGTGCCGCCCTTTTCTATGGCAACCACTTTTGCGCCGAGCTGGCCGGCACGGCAGGAAGCAACGAATCCCGCGGCGCCTACGCCGATGACCACGATGTCGGCCTCGTACGTTTCGTCAGCGCCCGGCTTGAGGGCCACCTTGCGGTTCAGCCATGCCTCGGCATCACCGCCGGCCTGACGGATACAGTCGGCCACAGCCTCGCGCACGGCGCGTGAAGAGTTGGTAGCACCGGCCACGGCATCAATGCCGCCGGCCTGATTCTCTATGAGCGCGGGGATAAAGTTCTTTTCCACCTGCGCAAAGAGTACGGGCGTTTCTTTCTGGTCGATTACCTTTATGCTTTTAATGGCAGTTTCGGTGAATACCGTTTCAACGGTGATATACGAAATGTTGCCGTATGCCTTGGCACGGTAAGTGCCTGGTTTGTACTGCTGCTTTTTACCGGTGTCAGCAGCTTTTTTTTCTTTGCCGTTGCAGCCGATAAGCCCCGCCGCAGTGATCGCGGCTGCAGTAACCGCCGCGCCCTTAATAAAATTTCTGCGGGAAACTTCTTTTTTCATTCCTGTTCCTCCATAGGTTTATTATAAAATAATCATAAACCATGAAGCATGTTTATAGTCAAACAGAAATTATACTGATTTTAAGATTTCTGCCGCGCGGACGGCAGCATACAAAAGGCAATACGGCGGCTCACTGCAGGAACACCACCACCGTCTCAAAATCGTTTGCCTCGGCGTCAAGCCTGAAGAAATGCGGGAAGATGAGCACCTCGCCGCGGAACGCAAGGCCGTGTCCGTCCATATACGAAAAGAGCTCCTGATACGACGCCCGGGTCTCGCTCCTGGCACGGTTTATGCGCCTGGTATATTTGAGCACCCTGCCCTGCTCAACCTTGAGCAGATTGCCCCGGCCTTCGGGAAACAGCATTCCGGCTTCCTTTTCAGGTACATACATGCCGTAGCTCGGCTTCCAGTACACGTCATCTTTCTGCAGGTCGGCGGCATACAGGATCCGCACATACCGCGTCAGCCCCAGCGACTCCGCCATAAGGGCCACTTCTTCCTTACATTCGCCCGCCACCAGAAAGTTATCCTCGTCAGACACCCGCGCTATATACCCGGTGTCAAAGTCATCGTACTCAAACGTTTCATACTGCCCGGAGAGCATGGTGCGGGCATGGCGCAGCATTTTGAGCCGGTGCCTGATCTGCACGAGCTCAAGCTCCAGATGCTGCTCCTTTTCCTCCAGACGGTCAAGGAATGACGGCGAATCGTACTCCGTATCGAGCAGCTGCACCGCCTCCTGTATGGAAAAGCCGTAGCTCAGCAGCATCTTGAACGCGTTGATTCTGAACGCGTCATGCTTTGTATACATAAAATAGCCGTTCGGCTGCTGCTCCGGCTGAATGACGCCGTGCTTCTGGTAGAATCTGACCGCCGACGGGGAAAGGGCAGCCATGGTTGAAAAATCCTTTATACTGTACAGTTGCGTGTCCTTGCTCATCACAGACAGTATACCATCATCCGCGGTTCCTGCAAATATAAAACCGCAAGGTGACTCAGCTGCGCGCCAAAGGTGACTCATCTTTCGTAAGTTTTGCATATCGGCATGTGACAAGTCTGCATATCGGCATGTGACAACTTTGCATATCGGCATGTGACAACTTTGCATATCGGCATGTGACAACTTTGCATATCGGCATGTGAC
>CACZQF010000101.1 GCA_902783245.1 uncultured Spirochaetaceae bacterium
AGTTCAGCGGAAAATATCTTTACCCGCCGATCAATATTCTGGACGGAAACCTTGACAGCACCTGGTGCGGGGCACAAATTTACTTTCCACTTCCTGCATAGAAAAATTTAAAATTGTTTTCCGAAGCCTGAAAAACCTGCGGTGGAACCCTGCGGTAAAATCTGCTATACTCTTTTTATGAATATCTACATCATGCGCCACGGTGAAACAGACTGGAACAAGGCGCGCAGGATTCAGGGAAATACGGACATACCGCTCAATGAAAACGGCATCGAGCTTGCCAAGGTCACCGCGCAGGGGCTGCATCGCGACGGCATTGTATTTGACCGTGCATTCAGCAGCCCGCTGAGCCGGGCTGTGCAGACCGCGGAAATTATCTGTAAGGAATCTCATATTCCGGTGGTGACCGATCCCCGCATTACTGAATTTGCCTTCGGACAGGCGGAGGGCGTGTCGGTGACCGAGCTTACGGAGAACCCCGCCTATAAGAATCTGGGCTACTGTTTTACCAAGCCGTCGCTGTACCGTGCGATGAACGGCGCGGAGTCATTTGAGGAAATGTTTGCGCGCACTGCTGACTTTATGGAACATGTGCTCAAGCCGCTGGAGCTTACAAGCCGCAACGTGCTTGTTTCCTGCCACGGCGGCACCGCCCGCGCGCTGCTTATGAACGTAAACGGCTGGGAGCTTGACCGCTACTGGGATATCTCCGAGCCGAACTGTGCCGTCAACCTCATGACGCTCAGAAACGGCGTGTTCAGCGTAGTGTATATGGGAAAAACCTATTACACCGTTGAGCGGCAGGGCATTGTCTGAGTACTGCGCTGATTTTCTGAACAGGTCTATTATGGGCACCTCGAAAAACTTTCAACATTGTGGATGTCCTTTTTTGATGTGCCCTTATCTATTTTCTGCCGCCCATGCTATAATGTTGGTATGGAACAGAATACGACCCTGCCGCAGACTGCCGCCGCGGCGCTGCGGATCCTTGCCAAGCAGTATCCGTCCGAGCGGGCGGTCATCACTGAAATCGTAAACCTGCAGTCAATCCTTGCACTGCCCAAAGGTACGGAACATTTTCTGAGCGACATTCACGGAAACTACGAGCAGTTCAACCATGTGCTCAAAAACGGCTCGGGTTCCATCAGACAGAAGATAGATGAAATCTTCGGCGATTCCGAGCCTGCTTCGGTCAAGCGGAGCCTTGCCACGCTTATCTACTATCCCTGTGAAAAGCTTGAGATCGTAAAAGCCTCAGAGTCCGACATGGACGGCTGGTATACCGCCGCGCTGCACCGTCTGGTACTGGTGGTGCGCCGTGTGTCAAGCAAATACACACGGAGCAAAGTCCGTAAAGCCATACCGGAAGGATTCAGCTATATCATTGAAGAGCTGATTACCGAAAAAGAGGAGATCAGCGACAAGCAGGCATATTATTCTGCCATAATCAGGACGATCATCAGCATCGGCGCCGCAGACGCGCTCATCGAAGCCATGTGCCGTCTGATACAGCGGCTTGTCATAGCGCAGCTGCATATTATCGGCGACATCTATGACCGCGGTCCCGGTCCCCATCTGATTATGGACACGCTGCTGCAGTACCATGCACTTGATATCCAGTGGGGCAACCATGACATTATCTGGATGGCTGCCGCGGCGGGGCACCGGGCAAGCATTGCCAATGTGGTGCGGCTGTGCGTTCGTTACAAAAACCTTGACGTGCTTGAAGAAGGCTACGGCATAAACCTTACGCCGCTGGTCACCTTTACACTGAAAACCTACGGCGGCATGGAGCAGACTGACCTGCTGCGTGCGGTTACGGTAATGCAGCTTAAGCTGGAGGGCCAGATTATCTCCCGTAATCCCGAATTTGACATGGATGACCGCCGCCTTCTTGATAAAATTGACTATGACCACGGTACCGTCGCCATAGGCGGAACGGAATACCTTTTGAACTATACCGAGTTTCCAACGGTGGATCATAAACATCCCTATACGCTGTCGGCTGACGAGGAGGCGGTTATAAACCGGCTGGTGTCATCTTTTATGCACTGCGAAAAGCTCCAGCGGCATGTGCGGTTTTTGTATGCCGCCGGCAGCCTGTACAAAATCTACAACGGCAACCTGCTGTACCATGGCTGCGTGCCGCTTGCGTCTGACGGCAGCCTGCTGCGGGTGCCCGTGTACGGTACCTGCCGTGCCGGGCGCGCATTGTATGATGAGCTGGAAGTCTGGGTACGCCGGGGATGGTTTTCGCGTCCCGGCAGCGATGAGCGGGAAAAGGGGCAGGATATTATGTGGTTCCTGTGGGAAGGCCCCGCTTCGCCGCTGTTCGGCAAGGATAAAATGGCGAACTTTGAGAGCGTGTTTATCGATGATCCTGCCGCCCGCCGGGAAAAAAAGAACGTGTACTACGAGCTGGTTGATGACGAGGCTGCCGTTGACCGCATTCTTACGGACTTCGGGCTGGACACGCATACTGCGCACATCATCAACGGCCATGTGCCGCAGGAAATAAAAAAGGGCGAAACGCCCATAAAGTGCGGCGGCAAGCTGCTCATCATTGACGGCGGCTTCAGCGCGGCATATCACAGCAAGACGGGCATAGCGGGCTATACGCTTGTGTCCAATTCCCGCGGTATGCGGCTGGTTACTCATGAAAAATTCGAGTCCGCAGAGCATGCCATCAGAAACGAGACGGACATTGTATCAGACACTCAGGTGGTGGAGCGCTTTGAACGGCGGCGGTATGTTGCTGATACGGAGAACGGCCGCCTGATACAGGAGACGGTCGGCGAGCTTGAGCAGCTGCTGTCAGCCTACCGCCGCGGACTCATCGCAGAATCCGCCAAGTAGGCCGTCCCTGCAGACCGTGTCTGCATGTGCTTGAAAAAATCCGGCTTCTGTATTACGGTATAACTGCTTGCTATGTATTATTTTATTGTGAATGACCACGGCGGCAGCGGACGTGCCGCCGGTACCTGGAATACGGTACAGAATCTGCTTAATGAACGTCAGACAGCCTATAAGGTATACATGACTGCAGCCGCCGGTGATGCGACCCGAATCGCGCGCGAGCTGACCCAGCTGCCTGATCCTGAGATTCCGATTGTTGTGGTGGGCGGCGACGGCACCATAAATGAAGTGCTTAACGGCATAGCGGATTTTAGCCGCGTGCGGTTCGGACTTATCCCCACCGGCTCGGGTAATGACTTTGCCCGGGGGCTCGGCATTCCGCGCAGTACGGAAAAAGCGCTGCGTCTGCTGCTGGAGTCTGATGCTTCCCGCCGCATTGATATAGGCCGTGTCACTGACTGCGGTGACGGTGCAACTGTAACGGGTGCAAACAGCCGCTTGTTCGCCATCAGCAGCGGTATGGGTATGGATGCCATTGTCTGTAAGCGCGCGCTTACGTCACGGACTAAGAAGGTGCTCAATGCGCTCGGTCTGGGCGGCCTTACCTATAAAATCCTTACCGTACTTACGCTTGCCCGCATGAAAACCGAGGACGTAACCGTCACGTTTGACGGCGCTGAGACCGTACGGTTCAGCTCGCTTATTTTTCTTGCAGCTATGAACATGAAGGCGGAAGGCGGCGGCGTTCCCATGGCGCCCCGTGCGGAGCCTGACGACGGGCAGCTTACGCTGTTCGCCGCGCACGACATTCCTAAGTGGCGCGCGCTGCTGGACCTGCTGCTGCTCATCAGCAACAAGCACGAGCATATAAAAGGTGTGTTCTGGAAGGATTTTAAGAGCGTGCGCATTACCGCCGCTGAACCGCAGATTCTGCATACGGACGGCGAGTACGGCGGCGACATGACCGATGTTCTGATAGAGTGCGTTCCGGCACAGCTGCGGATGCTTGTCTAGGAGGTGGCGGGAGGCGGCAGCCTGTAGTGATGCTGCGTCAGCCACCATTTTGTCCCGACCAAGGTCGGGTCTGAGTTTTTTGGGGGGTGCGGGAGGCGGCAGCCTGTAGTGATGCTGCGTCAGCCACCATTTTGTCCCGACCAAGGTCGGGTCTGAGTTTTTTGGGGCGCGGGAGGTGGCAGCCTGTAGTGATGAAAAAGGAAATACGTTCTATTTTTGGGGCATGCTTATCTACAAGTCTTTCCGTCAACAAATCGCACCAGCCCCACGGAACACGCGCTGTTCGCCGTCTCAAAATCAATCGCTATGTAATCCAATGACATAATAACCTTGCCGTTTTTCGTGCGGCAAATCCAATCATAACCACTCTCATTATCAAATCGTGATAGCGGATAAAAAAATCGACGGACACTCACCACAGCTGAACAAAAAAATGCTGGAACGAATCATCATAATCCACAACGCCATAAAAGCAGGCGGTTTCCCGAACAATGGACGTCTGCGACAAATATACTGCCAGAAGACTGGTTACAGCAAAGTGGCCGCGGCGACAATCAACCGTGACATAGACACGCTTAGGAC
>CACZQF010000102.1 GCA_902783245.1 uncultured Spirochaetaceae bacterium
CGGCAGTAAGGGGGCGGATGCATCTGCCCGAGCATCCGGTTTTATCGGCGATGCCGAAGGATTGGCTGGGCATGCCCGTGCGGCGCGCCTGCGTATAGGAGGATAAGGTGATGAAGATTTATAAATTGGGTGAGGAAGTGCTGCGTAAGAAGTGCGTTCCGGTAAAACCTGAAGAAATTAATGATACGCTCCGCGGAGTGCTGAATGAAATGTTCGATACTATGATTCAGGCTGACGGTGTGGGGCTTGCGGGGCCGCAGGTGGGAATAGACAAGCGGCTGTTCGTAGTGATTGCGGATGACGATGTGCGCCGGGTGTTTATTAACCCTCAGATAACAGCCACATCAGAAGAACAATCCGATTATGAGGAAGGCTGTCTGAGTATTCCCGGCATGTATGAGTCCATCAGACGCCCTGCCCGTGTGACGATTCAGGCGCTTAATGAATTCGGCAAGCCGTTTACTATCGATGCTGACGGTTTTCTGGCGCGTGTAGTGCAGCATGAGAACGACCATCTGGATGGTGTTATGTTCATAGACCGCGGCGACAAGGCTTTTGCTGATAAAGCTGTGGAAACATTCAAGCGCCGCGCCGAGCGCGCGGAAAAAAAGGCCGCTAAGGCTGCTGCCCGTGCACGGAGCATTGCCGACAAGTTGGCCGCAAAGGCTGCTAAAACTGCGGCAAAAAAATCCATACAGGAAGGCAACGATTGATCCGTATTCTTTATGCAGGTAGTCCTGAGCCTGCGGCAGTGGTACTGCGTCACCTGCTTGAGCGTTCCGGTAACGGCTCAGGGTATGAGGTGGTCGGTGTGCTGTCAAATCCGCCGTCGGCTCAGGGGCGTCATAAAACGCTGATTCCTACTCCGGTTGCCGCATTGGCGGAGCAGGCGGGTGTTCCTGTGTTTACGCCCGAGCATTTGGATGCATCATGCAGGGAGCAGGTGGCAGCAGTACGTCCAGATCTGCTGATCTGCTTTGCATACGGCCATATATTCGGCCCGAAGTTTCTTGCGCTTTTTAAGCTGGGTGCGCTCAATGTGCATCCTTCTCTGCTGCCGAAGTACCGCGGCTGTACGCCCGTACCGGCGGCGCTGCTGAATCAGGATTCTGAGACCGGTGTGTCCGTGCAGCGGCTTGCCCTTGAAATGGATGCGGGTGATATTGTGGGCTGTACGAAGATTGCTCTTGATGGTACTGAGACTGCAGGAGCGTTGCTGCTGCGCAGTGCAGAGACGGGGGCGGACCTGCTTGCCGGTATTCTGGCAACGGCTGTACAGACAGGGGAACTGCCGCCCGGCATTCCTCAGAGCGGTGAACCGTCATATACAAAAATGATTACTAAAGAAGATGGTCATATAGACTGGAGCCTGCCGTCTGCAGCTATTTATGCTCGTATACGGGCGTATACACCTTCTCCTGGCTGCTGGACGGTGTGCCGAGGTGTTACGCTGCGCATCCTGCAGGCTGCTCCGGCTGACAAGTCCGGATGTCCTGAAGCTGCGGGTGCGGCATCCGCGGCAGCGGGAACGGTTGTATGGTATGACAAAAAACGCGGCATCCTTGTGCGTACCGGTGACGGTTTTTTATGCGTTACGGAGCTGCAGTGGCAGGCTAAAAAAGCAATGGGCTATAAAGACTTTATGAACGGCTGCCGGGATTTTGTCGGTTCTGTTTTGGAATAGAGGAGACACGTACATGAAATTGTTCGATTGGTTTAAAAATATCGAGTGGAAAAAAATCCTCAATCCGGTTGCCTATGTCCGCTGGTTGCGCCATCAGGACTGGAAAGAAAACTGGAGAAACATGCGTCAGGCAGTGAACGATGAGCTTGCTTCGCTGCAGGCCTCGGGAAAGGCGCTCGGCGTATTTATTCTGTGCGCTTTCCTTTTGATGGGGGCTTCCTGTGTGACGGTGTTCTTTCTGGTTGCCAAAGGGCAGGAAGAGGTGATGGTGCCGGAGGTTACTGGTAAAAAGCTTGCCGATGCGCTCATAGAGATGCAGGAAAAGGAGTTGTATCCGAAAATTCAGCTGCGGTATTCAGATGATGCTGCCGATGCCTATACGATCCTTGAGCAGAGTCCGGAGGCCGGTGCCATTGTAAAAGCCGGCCGCAGGATTAATCTGGTGGTGAGCCGCGGCGTTATCCTTGACCATGTAGAAAATTATGTGGGGATGGGGCTTGATGATCTGCGTATAAAGCTGCAGACGATTTTTGCGGGTTCTACTAAGCCGCTTATTGTGCTTGGTGAGCCTATGTATAAAGCCGATAAATCTCCTGCGGGTACGATTCTTGCGCAGAATCCGCCCGAGGGTACGCAAATTACTGATCCGGTGCGTCTTGAGCTGGTGGTGAGCCGCGGCCTTGATTCTGAGGCTATCAAGATTCCTGATCTGACGGGTAAATCGATTGAGGAAGTGCTTAAAATCCTGCCTGCGGTACGTCTGACATTTGATTTTGACGGTCATATCGCTGCGGGAAACGAGCAGCCCGGAACGGTGTCCAATCAGCAGCGGCTTGCGGGCGATTCCGCCATTGCGTATACTCGTATTCATGCTGA
>CACZQF010000103.1 GCA_902783245.1 uncultured Spirochaetaceae bacterium
GCGGCCATTACCCGCATTAACGCAATGGTGGAGGACATAGCCACCTATTCCGACACCATCAAGCAGTCATTTAACGATATCGTGCACAACACGAGCCGTGTGCAGAGCAACTTCCAGGACATGTCCGCAAAGATTGAGGCCCAGCAGCTTCTGGGACGCGATATCTCCACGAACCTTGAGGCCATATCAAAGGCAACAGGCCTGTCGGATACGCAGTTCACCGACATGCGGGAGTCAAACATAGAGCTTGCGGAAAAAGTAAAGCTTGCTGCGGAAAACTCCGGCCACCTGCTGCAGGCGGCAAAGGAACTGCTGGACTCAACCGGTTTTGCAACCAGCAGTACTGCAGCCGGCAGTCTCGGCAGCACGGAAGTTTAGCCTTCTCTGAGTAAAACGCAGGCACCTGTACGAAAGCGGTGCAGACACCTGTACGAAAGCACCGCAGGCACCTGTACGAAAGCACCGCAGACACCTGTACGAAAGCACCGCAGACACCTGTACGAAAGCACCGCAGACACCTGTACGAAAGCACCGCAGACAGGAGCCATAAAAAAAATCCCCGCAGGATGCCTGCGGGGATTTTTTGATTTCTGAAACCGCCGGAACAGGCCCGCCGTCCGGCGATCCCTGCCCCATGCGTGCAGCCGCTGCGTTTGTTCTTTACTTATTCAGTATGAACTCTACGCGGCGGTTCTTCCAGTTGTTCTCTTTATCCTGCCAGTCAACGACCAGCTCGGTGCCGCCCTTGCCTTCAGTGGACAAGCGGCCTTCACTGATACCGTTGGACTTCAGGTATGCCTTTACAAATTCGGCGCGCTCAAGCGACAGCGGAATCAGAGCCGGTCCCCATGCTCTGGGGTTATTCATGGTCTCTTCATCCGCGCTTGCGGTGGTGCGGTTGGCGTGACCGACAACCGTTACCTTGTAGTCCTTGAACTTGTTCAGGATCTCGGCAACGCGCTTTAAGACACGCTCGTTGTTCCTTGCCTTGGCAGGATCCAGGCCGCCCTTCACTTCATCGCTGGTCTTAAAGTCAGCATGGTCGCTGCGGAAGATGATTGACGGAACAGCCATCTTGAGCAGGTTGCCGTCGCGGATAACCAGAATATCCACGCCGATGGTGCCCTTCACCGTAGAGGTCAGGCCGAGCGTATCACGCACGGTGAGCGTGTACGGATAGTCCATTGCGGACTGGACGCGCTCCGCGCGGCCGCGGTTGTCCTTGCGCGTATTGCTCAGACCGTCCCAGACAATGCGCTCGGTGATGGTGCTCTTTCCGGCGGTCTGCCAGAACGCGTATTTATCCTGTGGATCGTTGATTACGAACGACCAGCTTTCAAGCGGCGCGGGGGTAACGCAGGACAGCTTGATGAACTCGTCATCATCTGTACCGTCATTATCCGGGCTGAAATACTCAGGAGCAGTCTCTACCGTGAGCACCGGCGGCGTAATGCAGCTGATGAACGGAGAGCTGGAGGCCAGCACCACGTTGCCCTTGGCATACGTCAGCGCGAGCGTGCCGGTACAGGTGCTTTCCACCACCGTGCCGTCGGCGCCGAGGCCGTCCCATACGATCTGCGCGGGAACGTCCGGGCTGTCCTGATTCGTCCAGCTGCGTACGGCCTTGCCCTCCGCATCGGTGATCGTAAAGCTCCATGAAGCGATTCCCTCTTTGAGCGTAGTGCGGATCATGAACTGCTGCGTATCTTTAAAGCCGTCGCCGTTCGGTGAAATGCCGTCAAGGTCGGCGGTGACGAACGCCTTGGTCTCGCGGGTATCAAGCGCAAGCTTGTCTATGGCCGTGCTGAATTTGTTGCCGGCCTCATCCTCAGACTCAAGCACGAGCGTGTACAGACCGTCGGCGGCAATATTGCCGGCCTCGTCGGTGCCGTCCCATTCAAATGACTCGGGCACCGTGCCCTGCCAAGAATAGCTCTTTACGGTCGCGCCCTTGGCGTTTACAATGCGGCCCTTCCACAGATCCTCCTCAGTACAGCCGGTCACCGCCACAGGAACCGTCTGGTGGCTGCTCAGACCGTCAGGAGAGAATGCCGTCCACGGCACGCTTGCCGCAAGATAGGGCGGCTTGGTGTCGAGGATGAACGGCTGCACGGAGGCCTTGGCCTCGGAACCGTTCTCTGATACTACCGTCAGGTCGGCGGTGTATGAGCCGTCGGCGCAGATAATGCCGTCATCGCCCTTGCCGTCCCATACAAATGAGGAAGGCAGGTTCTTTGAGCCGGTGAACGTACGGACGGCAGCGCCGGAAGCGTCGCGCACTGCAAGTACATAGGAGCTCACCGCGCTCTTTGCCTTTGACACTACGGTAAAGTTCATAGTGTCCTTGGCCTTGTCGTTGTTCGGAGAGAACGCGTTGTCCTTGCGGGCAAGCACAACCTCCGTCTGGCTGGTGTCAAGCGTAAATGCAGACTCAGATTCCTTGCGGCAGGAGTTGCCCGCAAGGTCGGTCGCCATAAGCACGTACTTATAGGAACCGTCAGCCGCAAGACGGCCGGTGCTGTCAATACCGTCCCAGGTAAGGGTTTCCGGCGGATACTCGCCGAAGTTGTACTGACGTACGATGCGGTCGGGATCGGCGGCATCTACGATAAGGCCGGTCCATGCCTTGACCGGCGCGCCGGTCTTGGGAACGATCATCTCGCTGAAGGTGATGGTGTCCTTTACGCCGTCTCCGTCAGGAGAGAAAATCTTTTCGGCAACACGCACAACCGCGTTCGGAGCCGTGGTGTCGAGTACGAATGCCGGTGATTTTACCGGATCGGTCTCAAAGCCGTTCAGGTACTTTGCAGTCACGCGGGCCTGATACTCGCCCTGCGGCAGCACCGTGCCGTTGTCGTCACGTCCGTTAAAGACGATGGAGCTCGGCGGGTTTTCCGTGTCGGAAGCAGAGGAAGGCTTGAATGACGTGTACACCTTGCCGCTGCGGTCTATGATGTCAACTTTCCAGTCGGTGAGCTTGTTGCCCGAGCTTTTTGAAGGCACGGGAATGGTCACGCCGAATGTGATCGTCTGCAGCGGGCTCGCGGTGCCCGGTGAAAAATACTTGCCGTCGGTGATCATAATGTTCACCGCGGGTTTTTCTGCTGAATAGATGATGCCGCTGATGGACGCGGGAGCAGATTTGTTTCCCGCGCGGTCAACGGCGCTGATGCTGTAGGAATATACGCCGTCGGGAACAAAGCCGTCGGAATCGTTGGTGCCGTTCCAGCTGAACGAGATGGGCTCAGACGATACGAACCGGCGTACCTTCACCACTTCCCCGTTCATGTTGCGGAATTCTGCAAGCCACAGATCTTCGGCAGAACCGTTCTGCTTGACGGCGAATTCCGCCTTGGCGCCTTCGCCGAAGATTTTGTCGCCGCTTGAAGGCTGCGTAAGATCGATATGCGGCGGCGTGTTGTCCACCACCACGTGCATGGCCTGCGTCTTGCGGATATCGGGCATGTAGCCCGTGTTTCCGTTGTCGTCGGTGGCCGTAAAATAGTAGTAGTAATCGCCGTCAGGAGCGGTCTCGCCGTTGTCCATGACGCCGTTCCATGTCACTGCCGAAGGAATCTCAACGCCCTGCTTGGGAGAAAGCAGACGCTTGAAGAAGCTCTTGAAGGTCATCTTCTCGGGCAGCTGCACTTTATTGCCGATGGTGCGCACGGTATCGCCGCTCGCATTGGTGATGACCAGGCTCCATGACACTACGTAGCGTTTGTCGTAAATCTTGAGCGGGATGACAAGCTCATCCTGCACACCGTCATTATTCGGCGATATGTACACCGTATTGTCTGCGGCAAAGGCAGCGCCGGCCGTTGCAAAAAGCAGACAGCCGCACAGTGCCGGTGCAAGGTATTTCTTTACCATAATTACTTACTTTGCCTCCCCTTCTTTTTCAGGTTGATTCGGCTCGCCCAGCGTGATCTCGGGCGGCTCAGTATCTTCAAGGCCGAGCTTCAGGATAAGCCCGCCGGACATGGCGTTGGTGTGGTCATAAAAGCGCTTCCATGCGCCGCCCACCTGCACCTCGCTTTCCTGCCAGCCGTGGCGCTTCATGAACGCATTGTCCTTAGAATTGAATTTGAACAGGAACGACAGACCGATGGAGGGCAGCCAGTTCTTGGAGCTCTTTATCACCTCGCGCACGTTGTATTCCTCGGCTACGCTGAGCTTCACAAAGTCGCGGTACATGAACTGCACGCCCGCGTCAAGAATACAGTTCTGCGCGGTGGGTACGGCCACGTCGAACGAAGCGGCGCCCTTAAAGTCACCCGCATGCAGGAACGTACCTGCAATGCCCGCGCGCAGCGTGGCGATGCCGGGGAACATGCCGGAAGATTTGTCGTGATAGATGCCGAGCACTTTCGTACCGCCGAACGTTTTGCCCAGGTTCAGCAGAGACACGCCGAAGCGTACGTCCTCGAATATGCCCGCATCGCCGTAGTTGTACAGCACGCCCAGATCAACGCCGGCCATCCAGCTTTTGTCATAGCCCCAGAAATAACCGGCGCCGAGGCCCATGCCCACCGCCAGATAATCGGTTACGTCTTTCGCGGCGGACAGCTTAAGGTTCAGGCTCTTGCCCGTCTGCATTTCGTAGAACGGATTGTTGAGTACAAAGACTTCTCCGCTGGCAACGCCCCAGCGGCCGGGGAACAGCATGCCCCCCTGAATTCCATAGCCGAATGAATGCTCGGGATCATCGCTGTTCTGAAGCATGGTATAGCCTGCGTCAAGCATGATACGCTGCTCAAACGCCTGCAGTGCGGGGTTAAACACCTGTGAGGCGGGAGTCACATCAAAGAAAGCTCCGCCCGCGGAAGACTGCGCCGATGTAAGCTGGAACGGGCTTGAAATACCGAAAAGGTATTCGCCGCCAGCCGGCGGGTTGTATGCAAACAGGCAGGCCGACATAAAAACGGCTGCCGCTGCAGCGGCAATTCTTTTTACCATAATAAAAAAACCTCCTAGGTAGGCTCAGTATAACAATTTATTCAGAAAATGTAAAACCAATTTATAGAAAATTCTTCTGTTGTCGGTTTACGAGAATCATAAGGTTTGATACAATGCATTATTATGAGCATGTATACATTCAAGGGGGGAATATATCCCCCGGAGCGGAAAGAGCTGTCAGCAGAGTGCGCGATCACCGCAGCTTTTCCCTCTACAAAAACTGTAACTATTCCGGTTACTATGGGCGGCGCACCGAATGAGCCTGTAGTAAAACCGGGTGATGTTGTTGCTAAGGGGCAGGTCATCGCCGAGTCAAAGGCGTTCATGTCCGCGCCCGTCCATGCATCAATCGCGGGCACCGTAAAGAAGATCGTGCCACAGATGGTCACGGGAAACATCGAAGTTCCCTGCATTGTCATCCAGAGCGACGGTTCTGACAACACTTCATATATGGAGCCGCTTGATCCGTTTACCTGCACGCACGATGAGGCCGTGCAGCGCATCCGTCAGGCAGGCATCGTGGGCATGGGAGGCGCATCATTCCCCACCCACGTCAAGCTTAACCCGCCCGCAGGCACGAACATTGAATACGTCCTGCTCAACGCGGCTGAATGCGAGCCGTATCTTACGATTGACTACCGCACGCTTAAGGAGCAGGCGCAGAAAGTCATAGACGGCTTCGCCATCATCATCAAGATCACCGGCGGTCACGGAATCATCGCCCTTGAGCAGAATAAATCAGACCTGATCTCCGCGCTTCAGGACGAGGTGAACCGCCAGAACAAGGCGGACATCATGGAGATCAGAATCGTCAAGACAAAGTATCCCCAGGGCTGCGAAAAGAACCTGACGCAGGCTGTGCTCGGCCGCGAGGTTCCCGCGGGCGGACTTCCCGCCGCCATCGGATGCATCATCAGCAACGTAGGTACCGCCTGCGCCATCTCCGATGCATTCCGTCTCGGCAAACCGCTCATCGAACGCCCGCTTACGATCAGCGGCGGTGCGTGCGAAACTCCCAAGAACATCGTAGTTCCGGTCGGAACGCTTGTCGGCGACCTGATTCCCGACGTAATCAAGCTTAAGGAAGGACAGGTCTGCAAGATTATCAGCGGCGGTCCCATGATGGGCTTCGCGATGACGAACGCGCAGTTCCCCATCGCAAAGGGAACATCCGGCGTGCTGTTCCTGACAAAGGACGAAACCTACATCACCGACGAGTCCCCCTGTATCGGCTGCGGCAGATGTATCGAGGCATGTCCGCTCGGACTTACCCCGGTCATGACCGTACGCGCGCTTAAGGCGGGCAATACCGAAAAGGCAAAGAAATTCGGCCTCATGGACTGCATTGAATGCGGCAGCTGCGCCTATGTATGCCCCGCCAACGTGCGGCTGGTACAGCGGTTCCGCATGGGCAAGGCGCTCGTACGCGCCCAGCTCGCAGCAGAAAAGGCCAAGGCTGCTGCATCCCAAAAAGCAGACGGAGGAAATAAATAATGGCTGAATCAGATAAAAACGAAATTTACCTTTCGTCTTCACCGCATTTTACGTCCGGCACCACCACGGAAACGCTTATGTTTACCGTGCTTGTCGCGCTGCTGCCGGAATGTGTTTATGGCGTGATGCTGTACGGCATCCGTGCGCTGCTTGTGCTGCTCGTTTCTGTAGCAAGCGCAGTGGTTGCGGAAGCGGTGTTCCAGAAGCTTTCACGGCAGACGGTCACGGTGTGCAACCTGTCCGCGGCCGTAACCGGCGTACTGCTGGCGCTCGTACTGCCGCCCACCGCTCCGTTCTGGCAGATCGTGCTGGGCGCGGTGTTCGGCATCGTCATTGCAAAGGGCCTGTTCGGCGGAATCGGCGCCAACGTGTACAATCCTGCGCTGGCCGGACGTGCGTTCCTGTTCGTGAGCTTTCCTGCGGCCATGGGCTCAGCATGGCTCAAGCCCGCCGCGGATGCGGTGAGCTCCGCCACCGTGCTGTCCTCAGTCAAGGACGGCTCCTTCATCGCGGACGCATCGGACTACCTGACCTACTTCCTCGGCAATCGTGCCGGATGTATCGGTGAGTCCAGCATACTGCTCATTCTTATTTCTTTTGTGTTCCTGCTGGCCACAAAGATCATAGACTGGCGTGCTCCGCTCGCCATGGTAGCGACCGTTGCCGCGGCCACCGCGCTTTCAGGCGGCGATGCGCTCATGGCGGTGCTCAGCGGCGGTCTGATGTTCGGTGCCACGTTCATGGTGACCGACTATGCCACCACTCCGGTGACCAAGCAGGGACGGCTGGTGTTCGGCTTCGGCTGCGGCATCATTACGTTCCTTATCAGAAAATTCGGCGGATACCCGGAAGGCGTGATGTTCTCCATTCTGTTTATGAATTCACTCACCGCATTCCTGAACAATCTGACCGGCCGTAAATACGGCTATAAAAAAGCACGCAAAGCGGAGGCAAAATAATGAAGCAGATGCTGAAACTCGGGCTTATTCTTGCCGCCTATGCGGTTGCGTCATGTTTCTGCCTTGCGCTTATCAACAACCTGACGGCTCCCGTCATTGCGAAGCATCAGGCAGACAAGCTGGCGGCAGGCCTGAAGATCGTCTATCAGGACGCAGATTCATTTGAAGAAGTCACCGATTATGAAAAGCCGGAGGGCACGATCTCTATCGACGCGCTGTATCTGGCAAAGAAAGGCGGATCCGTCATCGGTGCGGTGACGAAAGTCTCCGGTCCCACCTATGACCGCGCGACAATCATCGTCGGCCAGGACCTGCAGGGAGTCCTTACGGGCATGCAGTTCCTTGAGCTCAGTGATTCTCCCGGATTCGGTCAGAAAGCCCGCGATCCTTCCTATAAGGTCGCAAGCGGCAAGACATTCTACGAACAGTTCACCGGTAAAAAGGCCGCGGACGGCTTTACCGCCGGAACGAACTTTGACGCCGTTGCAGGCGCAACCATCACGTCCAAGGGCGTGGGCACGCTGCTTGCACAGGCAACCTATACCGCAGGTCAGTACCTGACGAGCTTCGGCGGCGCCGCCACGGGAGCAGCTCCCAAGGCACAGAAGGCAGCCGCAGCGTTCACCTATGAGGATGCGCTGAAGGATCTGTTCCCCGCTGAAACCTACGGCAACGTCACGTTCAGCGACGTAACCGGCGACCAGCAGTATACGGACATCCCGATCAACGGCAGCGACAACACCATGCTGCTGGAAAAACTGTACACCATCAGCGCCGACGGCAAGGTCATTGCGGCCGCTGCGGCAGTGGGCGGACAGTCATTCCATGAGGCTGTGGTGGTACTGGCGGCGGTCGATGCATCGCGCAAGATCATCGGCGCACGCATCACCGACCTGCAGGACACTCCGCAGCTGGGCATGAGGGCGCTTGAGGAAGAATTCTACGGTCAGTTCGCCGGAAAATCCGCGGATCAGGATCTGCGCCCCGGCAAGGACTATGAAGTGCTTTCAGGCGCGTCCATCACCTCTGACTGCGTTGCCGACGTCGTAAAGGCAGCCGCATACAAGGCTGCAGGCCTGATGAGCCAGAACGGCGGCGAGCCGGCACCTGCAGGCTCAGAGAATTACACTTTGAACATGCATTATCTTGTAGAATAGGAGTGCAGCTTTCATGAACAATAAGAAACTAGGTATCTTTTTGAATGGTATCAACAAAGAGAATCCTCTGCTCGTCCTTTCTATAGGATTGTGCTCTTCTCTTGCGGTAACCACAAGTATATTCAACGGCATCGGCATGGGATTCGCCATGACTTTCGTTCTGCTTATGAGCGAGCTGATCATCTCGCTGTTCCATAAGCTGATTCCGGATTCAATCCGTCTGCCGATCTTTATTATCGTCATAGCCGCGTTCACCACGATCGTACAGCTGGTGCTCGCAGCCTATCTGCCCGCGCTGTCGGACGCGCTCGGCGTGTTCCTGCCCCTGATCGTCGTAAACTGTATTATCATGGGCCGCGTGGAATCATTCGCATCAAAAAGCTCTCCCGGAGAGGCGGTGCTTGATTCTCTGGGCATGGGCATCGGATACACATGGGTACTGTGCGCTATCTCGCTCATCCGCGAGTTCTTCGGCGCGGGTACATTCTTCGGTATCCAGGTGCTGCCGGAAGCCTACGCCATCGGGCTGTTCAGCAAGGCGCCGGGCGGGTTCATTGTATTCGGCCTTATCACCGCAATAACCTTTGCCCTCAACAAATCAGCGGCAGGAGGCAGCAGCAAATGAGCGAACTTGTAAAAATCTTTCTGAAATCAATGCTGGTGGACAACGTGATTCTTGTTCAGTATCTGGCATTGTGCCCGTTCATGGGTATGACGAGCGACACCGGCAAGGCTACCGGCATGGGTATCGCCACATCATTCGTTATCCTGCTGGCCGTTGCCGTAACCTATCCGCTGTACTACTGCGTGATGGTTCCGCTCCATCTGGAATTCCTTCAGACGCTGTTCTTCATCCTTGTTATCGCAGCACTGGTACAGCTCGTAGAGTTCTATCTTAAGAAATCGGCTCCTGCACTGTACAGCGCCATGGGCGTGTATCTTGCGCTGATTACCACAAACTGCGCCGTTCTGGCCACCACGCTGAACTGTATCAGCAAAAGCTACAACTACGTGGAGTCTCTCGTATACGGTGCCGGCTGTGCGGGCGGCTTCCTGCTGTCCATGGTAATTATGTCAGGTATCCGTGACCGGATTGCCGTGGCTCCTGTTCCGGCGTTTATCAAAGGCAAGCCCATCCTGTTCATTGCGGCAGGCATGCTTTCCCTTTCGTTCCTTGGTTTCTCAGGACTTATAAAATAGGAGCCCGCATATGATGATCATTATCTATACAATTATCGCCTCATTCCTGCTGGCTTTGATTCTGGGTGTGCTTCTGGGCTTTTTCCAGAAAGTGTTCGCCGTACCGGTGGATGAAAAAGTAGCGAAAGTGCGTGAGTGTCTGCCCGGCGCAAACTGCGGCGGCTGTGGTTTTCCCGGCTGCGACGGTTTTGCCGCTGCGGTAGCTGCCGGCACCGCTCCTGTAGACGGATGTGCTGCAGGCGGCGCTGAGACAGCCAAGAACGTAGGCGCCGTCATGGGCATTGCGGTTGACGCAGAAAGCAAGGTTTCACTGCTTGCCTGTCAGGGCAGCAAGGAATGTGCCGCTGCCCGCGGTACATACAACGGTGTGCACAGCTGCGCCGCTGCCCATCAGGCAGTGAACGGCACCAAGATGTGCTCGTTCGGCTGTATCGGATTCGGCGACTGTGTGGCGGTGTGTCAGTTCGACGCGCTTTCCATCGGCGAAGACGGCCTGCCCCATGTGGACTACAGCAAATGTACCGGATGCGGCATGTGCGTCAAAGAGTGTCCGATGCACCTGTTCAGCAAAGTGCCCGCTTCCCGCAAGGGTGCCGTGGCGCTGTGCTCAAACCGCTCAGAGAACAAGCCTTCTATCATGAAGAACTGCAAGGCCGGATGTATCAAGTGCGGCAAGTGCGAGCGCGGATGTCCGCAGAAAGCTATCAAGCTTGTGAACGGTATTCCCGAGGTGGACTACAGCCTGTGCAACAGCTGCGGTACCTGTGTGGAAGGTTGTCCGACACATGTGCTCAAGCTGGTTGAAAACATCATCGGCTGAAAAGCTCTGACGTGCAGCATATAGCACTATAAAAAACGAAGGGCTGTTCGGATGACCGGGCAGCCCTTTTTGTTTGCGCCGCAGCAGGTATGCCAGGACTTTCAGTACCCGTCCGCGTGTACCGGCAGGTCTGCTATTTCGTGGTATTTTAGGCAGTTTCCACTTGACTAGATGTTGATTTTATCGGATATTTAAATATATGGGAAAGAGTACAGAATCGTCAGGGAATTTTTTTGCGAAGCTGTTTGCATCACTGTTCAGCTCCAGCGATCCCGAAGTCTTAAAGAAAAAAGAGTTAAAAAATATAGCCAAGAGCCTTTCAAAAACTCATAACAATTTCTATAAGTTTTCGTCAGATGAAGTAGAGCCTGGCCTTGCAAAACTGTTCTATACTATCTATAAGGCTATATCACCGAGCCAGGTCATGTTTCAGGCCATGGCTAACCAGAATGTCCTGAAATCCATGGTTATGACCCGCTCGCTGTCCGAAAAAGAGGCGGAGCTGTACCAGCAGCTTTCAGAGGACTCCATCCGGGAAAAGGCAAAGCAGATGCAGTATGCGCAGCTGTCTGAATCCGTAAATGCGGCGCTTGAAAATTTCATGGGCTCGTTCGACATGGAGCGCATAAACAAAATCAACGCCATGTACCTGAACATTCTGAGCTATCAGGCATTCTGTACCTACGACTTCTACTTCTTCCTAAAAAAATTCGACTCTTCCCTGCGCGAGCGCGATTTTGATACGCAGCCGCATTTTGACGCCATCAACGCAGAATATGTACGCGAAGACCTCAAGGACTTTGTTTCCATTGCCTGGGCACTGCAAAAGGATACTGACTGGAACAGCGTCATGAATTTCTTTAAGCAGATCAAAGGCGTTGAGCCCATAGCCGCCAAAACATGGAATCAGATTCTGAATAAGCTTTCTTCGTTCCGGCGTGCGCGCGTATTCGAGATGCTTATCAAGCTTGCATCAAAAGATCCTAGCTACGAGCCTCAGATCACCATGCCCGCAGGCAATGTCGTTGAGCCGTATCTGGACAAAGTTAAGAACGATGCCCTGAACGTGCTGAGTGCGCTCAAGAACGAGCAGAAAAAGTCAAAGGTTGACGGCATCTTGAGCCAGCTGTTCGGCGCTGACGTTGGCATGCGCCTTAAGAACTATACGGACGCCATTAACAGCGACTTTATCAAGCACAAGCTCATCACTTATGAATATACACAGCCGCTCAACTACCTGAAAGCGTTCCTGCTTGATTTTGTAAAAGGCTCTATGCGCGGTTTCTGCGATCTGGTGCTTATCCGCGGACAATGGGCTACCACACCGCTTTCAGCACCTATGTCAGAAGCATACAACGCGCTGCTGGAAACTTCCAATGCTATAACCGCATTTGACGACAAGCTTGCCGAGGACGGGGAGATCGGTATTAAGATCAAGACGCACATACCGAGCTCCCTGCGCAGCAAGGATGCCGCGAATATTCTTTCAACCCTTATCGAAGACGCCAATGACGAGGCAAAAGGCTATATTATTTCAGCCAGCCGCGATCTTATTACTATCGGTAAGACAATCAAGGCGCTGCTTGAAGATTATGCCAAGATGCCTAAGAGCGAGATGATCGTAAACTGGAAGGAGCTGGACAAATTCGCCGAGGAACCCATCAAGGAGCAGGGCGTAACCATCTATAAGATGATCTATCTGTTCGTACAGCTCATGCAGTCATATATAGGCAATAAATAACATTCTGCCGTCATACAGACGGAACGTACGGCTCCTGTACCGCAGTACAGCCCCGTACGGCACAAAAAAAGCCGGCAAGCTTGCCGGCTTTTTTATTTCTATATGCCTATGCCTTATTACCGGCGCGCTACGAGCCGGGTTGAAATGCGGCTGCCGATCACCTGAATGACTTCCACTAGCACAAGAATAATCACCACCGACACCACCATGACTTCGGTTCTGGACCGCTGATAACCGTACCGCAGCGCAAGGTCTCCGAGACCACCGCCGCCGATTGCACCGGCCATGGCAGAATACCCGATAAGATTGATGAGCGTAAGCGTAACACCGTCCACAAGCGACGGCAGTGCTTCAGGAATAAGCACTTTGACAATAATCTGGAACAACGATGAGCCCATAGAGCGTGCGGCCTGCACTACACCAGGATCAACCTCCCTGAGGGCAGACTCTATGACGCGGGCAACAAACGGCGCCGCGGCGATAGAAAGCGGCACAATAGTGGCCGCAGTACCGATGGTGGTTCCGATAAGGATACGTGAAAGAGGAAACAGCAGCATCATAAGAATGATGAACGGAAACGACCGCAGAATATTCACTATACGGGTCAACAGCTGGTTCACCACAGGGCGGCTCCAGATACCAGTCTCAGGATTCGTAATACACAGCAGAACTCCCACCGGCAGACCGAGCATAATGCTGAACAGCATGGAAAAAAAGACCATTATGAGCGTCTGCAGCGTGGCATCGCTCACCAACGAAAACAAAGTATTAAAGCTCATCATGGCTCATACGCTCCTTTTCAACATCGCTTGCTGCCGAATCCGTCTCTCCGGGCACCGCGGGCTCAACGACAATACCTTCACTGCGCAGATACTTCAATGCAGCGTCAAGCTCAGACGGCGTACCGCACAGGTCTGCAACCAGTGTTCCGATCTTTTCGCCTGAAAGATACTGAATGCCGCCGCCCAGAATATTAAAATCAACGGAGTTGCTGCGGGCAAGCCGGCACAGCACCGGTTCATCAGTCAGTTTTCCGCGGAACCGCAGCGTATAGTTGCCGCCGTTCTCAGACCAGCGCACAAGCGCGTCCGCTTTCTGAGGCTGCTGAGTCAGGCGAGAAAGGAAATCACGGGTAGCAGCTGACTGCGGATGCATAAAAAGATCCTCCACACTGCCCTGCTCCACCACCTTACCTTCACTGATAACGGCAACCTGACGGCATGCGTCGCGCACTACCTCCATCTGATGGGTGATCATCACAACCGTAAGATTCATCTGCTGCTGTATTCTGCGGATCAGATCAAGGATGGCACCAGTAGTCTGCGGATCAAGCGCGCTCGTAGCCTCATCACAGAACAGAATATCAGGACGGACCGCCAGCGCACGTGCAATGGCAATACGCTGCTTCTGTCCGCCCGAAAGCGTACTGATGGGCGCGTCCTCACGGTCCGACAAGCCGACCAGCTCCAGCAGCTCCTTTACGCGCTTTGCGGCAGTCAGACGGTCAATACCGTTTATCTCAAGCGGATATGCAATGTTCTGCCCCGCAGTACGCGAAGAAAACAGATTGAAATTCTGAAAGATCATTCCGAGTCTTCGGCGGCGCATCATAAGCCCGCGCTCGTCAAGGTCGTCCACCCGGACGCCGTCATACAGCACCTGTCCGCTGTCAGGCCGCTCAAGCAGACTGATCAGGCGCACAAGAGAAGACTTACCGGCGCCGCTCTTTCCGATAATACCGAAAATAGTATTCGAAGGAATCTGCAGGCTCACGCCGTTCACAGCACGCACAGCTTTTTCAGTGCCGCTGTCATATACTTTGGTCAGATTAGAAAGCGTTATTTCCATAACTACTCCACGCTGCCGTCCGGGGACTGTCCGGTCCGCTCAAGCTCCCGGCGGCTCTGCTCTATCTCGCTGATTTCTCTATTCAGGAACACGGAAAGCACCGTTCTGAGCACCACAATACCACCCAAAATGTACAGTTCGGTCAGTCCCGGCTCAGAGATGGTTTTCAAAATGTCAGAGGCAATGAGCAGTTCCAGGCTCAGCAGAATATAGGAGCCCAGATCAACCCGCAGCTCGCGCAGCCGTTCGCGGTTGAACCGTCCGCGCGCCCTGCCTGCCTCATTGCACATAAAAGAAACGAATGCCGCCGCCGTACCATATACTACGACGGCAATACTGATAATGCTGATAAAGATCGAAAGATATTCTACTACCGTCTGCAGTCCGCTCATGCCTGTTCAAAATCCTTTGGATCGGGAGTCAGTCCCGGCACAATAAATTCCTGCGGAATTCTTGACGGATGGCCGTCGGTCTTGACGGATGCCCAGGTAACATCGGCTTCAACACACACAGTTCCGTCCTGCTTGCGCACCACCTGATGGAACACACCGGACACAGCCCTGAGCTCTTTGGGCGTAATTTCTACCGTCAGTTTATCATCCAGGTAGGCCGATGCCTTATAGTGAATGTCGATGTGGGTGATATACAGGTAGTATCCTGCTGCAACAATACCCTTATAATCAAAGTTGATCTGGTGAAGGAATTCCATACGGCCGTATTCAAGATAATTCAGATACACGGCGTTGTTCACATGGCCGTAGGAGTCACATTCGTACGACCGTACAACTAAGTCTGCATAGTGTTTCATGCAAAGAGTATAGTAGAATACGCAGAGAATGACAACTTGCACCGGCGTTTTTACGCCGCGCCCGCTGCAGACAATAGGCAGCAGACTGTGTACAAATACGGCTGTTCCGGCAGGGCTGTCAGCCCTTCAGAACGGATTCGATGAGCTTTTTAAAATCTGTATCCTGGCGGACGGAGGAAACATCGAGCGAATCAGAAATACGGCTTATGCCGCTTTCGTCAACTACAATGGCCTGACCGGCTGATACCGGCTCAAGTGCACCCGCAACATCTCTGACGGCACCGAATCCGGTAAAGGAGAACGGATTCTTTTGGCCGGGTGACAACGGTTCAGGACTGGCCGCATCATCAGCAGGCTCTGCGGCAGGTATATCATCCGCAGCCGGCAATATATCCGGCTCATCAGCAGGCTCCAACGGTTCAATCTCTTCCACCGGTACTGTTTCGGCAACATCCGGAGTTATAAGCGTGTCAGAGAATTCATGCGCCGACAGCGCCACCGGTATGACCGGTCTTCTTATAGCTGCAGGAATATTGCTGCGCGGAATCAGCACAGGTGCAGGAACAACAACAGGAGACAAAGGTTCGGCGTCTGCCGGCTCAAGCGGTTCTACATCTTCCACGGGCTCGGCATCTGCCGGCTCAAGCGGCTCAACCTCTTCCACGGGCTCGGCGTCCGCAGGCTCAAGCGGCTCAATCTCTTCTACGGGCTCGGCGTCTGCAGGCTCAAGCGGCTCAACCTCTTCAACGGGTTCGGCATCTGCCGGCTCAAGCGGCTCAATCTCTTCCACGGGCTCGGCGTCTGCCGGCTGCGGGCGTTCTGCGGCAACAACGGGACCGCTGGATACGGCGGCAGCTGGCACAGGTACAGAAACTGCGCGGGAAATCCTGCGGTCCTCCGCAAGCAGCTGCTGCAGCAGCCGCTTTATTTCATCAGTATCTGCCTTTCCGGCATGCAGTGGCTGCGGCGCACTCTGACCAGACCGCAGCGCCTGTATAATCTCTGTCCAGCCCGATTCCAGCAGCGCATCAATCTTTTCGGCCTTTTTGCCGCCTTTACCATGCCCGTTACGGATACCGAGCGCGCGCTTTATCTGCCGGGAAACATCGTCTTTTTGACTTTCAAGCCGTGACGCCACCGCAGACCATTCCACCGGTTCTTTTTTCTCCAGATATTCGCTCAGCAAGGACAGCTGGAACTTTCTGATCACATCCTGCACCACGGTAATATCATCATGCTTTATATTCAGCAGCAAAAAGAGCACAAGGAAAATAGAGATAAACACGCATGCCAGCAGCAGCACACGTACGGTCACGGACATAACGAACAGGCTTTCAGGATAAACCGCTGATACATATCCGTAGGATGAAAGCCCGCTGGTCATTAAGACCATGCTTACGGACGAGGCATCGTTTTCCGTACCGAGCACCTCAAGTTTTTCTGGCCCAGAAACACCTGACGCCCACTTTTCTACGATAAGCTTTTTCAACCCTGAAGCGCCTGCGGCAGGCAGACCGAGCACCACGCCACC